>JBEKFY010000005.1:0-144359 GCA_050013095.1 Anaerolineales bacterium
AACCGGCTGGCCCAACCGTCGCACGCCCGGAGCAGGACGTTCCCGTTCCTAACCAACCGGGAGTCTACTCCCAAACGCACCCGGCCACCCCGCTATGAGGGGTAGTGAAATGCTAACATTTAATTAATGGTGCAGGATTCTTTCTGAATTGCTCACTCGTTCTCTTCCAGGAGCCATGCAATGACATCGCCCGGGATACCAATATGGAAAGGCAAGTCGTTCAAGGCAGGATTGTCTAGGAAATGTTCTTTATCGTGGCTCACGAACCAATCTGGATGCGACGAGATTGCCTCAGCAAGCACATTGGCGTCTGGCTGATAACTAATCAGGGAGGCCGCTTCCTCGAGCTGTTTTGAGGTGGGTTTATTGCTCATCTCGATATTGGCTTCATCGAGCAATTGAGCTAGCAGCCCCAATAGGTCAGGTGCTTTGCGGCGAAAGACCTGTTCAGCTTC
Source organism: Anaerolineales bacterium (assembly GCA_050013095.1). Classification (GTDB taxonomy): domain Bacteria; phylum Chloroflexota; class Anaerolineae; order Anaerolineales; family Villigracilaceae; genus UBA877. Next base: position 456 of record JBEKFY010000005.1, read on the forward strand.
CAGCAAGACCCTTTTCCCGGCCAGCAGGTGAATTGCTCCTGCATGAGAGAGGTGAAATAACAGTCGTGCACCGCCAGAGGGGGACATGACCGCGGCAATTATGACGCTGGTGTCTAAAAAGACATTAGGGTTTTTTGGTGGCATACTCTTTTCGGACATCGCGCAGGGTTCTCAGCATGGATTCAAGCGATTCGCCGCGTGCTTCCATTTCTATACGGATTTTGTCAGCCAATTCATCTACGCGTGACCGACGAGACGATAACAAAAAAGACCCGTTGCCCAGATCAATTATGTTGAGCACCTCTCCTTCCTTGAGCCTATATTTGTTGCGGATGGCGGCGGGGATGATAATTGTTCCCTTGCTGCGAATTTGAATGGTGTTGGTCATAGGCCAATCTCCCGAAAATCGGAATTTCCGAATTTCTGTTATTATACTCTATATATCATTTTGAAATCAATCCTTCAAAGTCAAGCGAGACAAGCGCAAGAAGTTACGGAGCATGGTGTGCTCAAGGTCAAAGCCATGTTTTTTGAAATCACCGAACATTTCTTCCGTCCACATTCTTCGAAAATAACAGCGCAAAGCCTGTTGCCGATCCGGCAGGTTGGTGGCCAGACACCAGGGTTCATCTTCTCCTGTTTCCCAATGGACCAGCAAGTTGACCGGATAGATCTCCCTGGCCGTCAGGTAACCGCGTCCTAACCAAATGCTCTCGCCAGACTGATGAATGCAACTAGCGAACGTTTTCCAGACGCCTTCTGCTTCCAACCAGACTTTGGTATCCGATTTTTGACGCAAAACATAGAACCAATGCCATCTGTCCAGCTGTCTGAGCACTTCCACCGGCCCGAATTCGCAGTCACCGACCAGAAAAACGGCTGCTTGGGCGGGAATCAGTTGCCCGACATAAGCCAGCAAGGCCAACTGCTTGAGAGGACCACAGTGCCCATGCACATAGGGCACCCAGGTCCACCTGTACCTGCGGTACTGGCGCAGGCAGGCGATCGGGATCGCTCGCTTCCGATAGGCCAGGCTGACCATCAGCAACTGGTGTCCGAACCCAACCTTGGTCCCATCCACGATCAGATAGATCTCTCCCAGCCCGTGGAACTGGGCTGCCAACCATTCACGAGCAACCGGCTCATACCACTCTTGCACACGGATCGCCGGATTATCCAGCAAGCGGCTCAACCGACGAACGGTGCTCAACAGCTTGGCATCGCCCGGGATCTTCCCGGCTATCCGACTCAAGCACACCGAGCGACTTTGGTAGATCCCGATGATCAGCCAGACCATATTGCTGATCTGGGTACTTCGTTGCACGGGACGCAGTTCACGAATCCGCTGATTCCAAGTATGATACAGGCTGTTGATCGGCATTGGGTTGCTCCGTTTCTAAAATTGTTGTCGCAAACATATTTTAGTGGAGAATCCGTGCCGATCAACTCTTTTTTTACCAAAGTGTCAGGTCACTAGTATTATTTTTGATGAAATAATACGAGTTTTTGATAGACTTTGTTGATGGTGTACCATGGCGGTCAACTTTCGGTCAGGCTGATCGAGGGCTCTGGCCCACCATTTTTACAAAATCTCGGAGATTCACCAGACTCAGAATTATCCTGAAGAAACGGGGGAAATCGGTCAGCGCGGTTTTCGGTTCGAGCGGCTCGATTTTCTTGATTTCATAGATCTGACCATGCCACTGAATCCTGCACCATCCGGCTTTGCAGACATTGCGGTACCAATCGACCCCTGGACCGTAGGTCAGCGCGACCACAAACCCATCCGCGATGGGGAAAGCGATGATGGGAGTCTCATACGGCTTGCCGCTACGTCGGCCAATGTGTTTTAAGATGCAAAATGGTCCCCGAGAAGAACGGGCGATCCTGACGGTAAGCGGGTTCAGGACGCGCTTGTTGAAGTAGCGTATTCCATTTGGCATTTTCATTGGGTCAACTTTCCCTACCAGGGCTTTAACCCCGGAACCCACCGCGGTCCATGCGCTGTGTCAACCAGGCATTCTTTCCCAAACTGTTTCTCCAGGTCGCGCTCTTCCTTGGAGGCGATGGCGACTGGGCCAAAACTAAAATCCACAAAAACGTGAGGGTTCCATCCAATGGCCGGTGCCAGCGGCTGCCCAAGGCCGGAGACCCATGCGCTTCACGCCGTGGGTCGGTTGCCTGACCCCGATTGGTCAAAAGGTTCTCCCGTGGCCGGCCGAGCTTACGGAAGATTCCATTGCTTGGGGTCATTCAAGACAGTATTTGCAGCGATTTTTTGTAACTCTTGTGCAATCTCCTTGGGCAATTGACCCAAGTATGTCAATCCTTCGGGGCTTTGACGAAAAATCGCCGCATAGAAAACACAGGCTGCCAGATACGTTCCCTGCTCGGTAGGATGACTGCCATCATCCTGCCAAAGACCTAATCCGGGATTTTGTCCTTGTGCGAGCAACCAGGCATAGCCCACCGGCGCTATACCCACATTAAGTTCTTGCGCAATTTCCAGATAACCTTGATCAAGCTGGACCTGCATGCTTTCGTAATCTGGAAGGCCATTCTCAGGCCAGCCATCGCGGTGAGCCCAGGTCAGAAAGAAGAGGGGGGTAGCACCGACGCCCTCAACTTGGCGGATGAGCAAGCGAGCTGCCGGGTACATGCTCTCAGTTCGAGATTGCTCGATTGCGGGAATTTCGCTCTGTTCCTGCAACACTACGAAATCCCATTTTGAGGATTTTAATTTATCAAGTGTCTCAGAGGATTGGACATGATCGGATAATGTCCAGCCGCCTACGGCAGCCATTCCAGTCACAACCTTATGCCCTCCGGCCCTGGCTAATTCAGCGAACATAGTGGGCAGATCATTCGTGAAGGTATAGCTATTCCCTATAAAAAGAATGTGTGAACACGGTCCAGCGCCTAGCGGAATGAGACAGTTTGGTTTTGATAAGTAAACCCACGCCAGCAGGCAGACCGCCACAAACAGAGCGCTCCCCAGGATTATCCTGTTGCGGTTGGTCCCTGACTGGGCTTCTCCTCGGGGTGAGGCTGACGGTTTGGGGATGGCACCTTGCGCGGGTGGTAGTTTCGGGGCCATCAGGGAAGGCATACGTGAAGCGGTGGTTTCGAGTTTGGCCAGGGCCTGTTGGACTTGAAGCGCATTGGGGTTGTAGCGTAAGCACACTTCGAGGACCCTTTTCTTCTCTGCCACCGTTGACTGGGTTTCAACTTCCAACAACCACGCGGGAATATTCTGGAGATTAGCTTCAATGAAGGGTTCCAGGAGTCTTCGGGCTTCAGTTTTTTTGCCGGCTTGGATCAGTGCTGCCGCTTCACCTAAAATGTCAATGGTCATCCAATCTTACCTTTGCCTGGAGAGCGGCTCACCGCTTCGCCTAATCAGCAGCCGAACGAGGTCGGGATCACCTTCGGGGCTTGAGGACCTATTTTTTGTCAGAATCCCTGTGAAGAGGGCAAAACCCGATTCATCTCTACGTTCAACCCTGAATGGCTTCCTTCAGAGACGCATAGGATTGGGCCAGCGCTTCCTCTTCCTGGACAAGCAGCTGACTCCCGGCCGGTTTACCCGCGTTCACCCACAGGTCAGAGTACAACATCCCTGCTGCCCGCTGGCGGGCTGCTTCCTGAACTTTGGCGGGCTCCACCCCATAGGCTTCGGCATACAGGCTTTTTAGCGCCTCTACCAGTTCCTGGTTCTCGGGGTTGCCGAATAGCTTGCGATGGACGATCCACCAGTTGACTTCCAGTTTGGCGGCGCGTACGACCTCGAATTCCTCGTGAGGATATTTTTGATGAATTGGTAAAAACGGCGAAGATAGGATTCGGCCTTTGGCATGTCGTTCTTCGGGAACGGGGCGAAGGCAATTTCGGCGCGCGCAACCAGATAGGCCGCGTAGATTGCCTGGACCCAGGAAAGACCAAAGGACTCCTTCACCAGCCCAACCGAGACGCGCAGGAGTTTGAGCCAATTTTTCTGGTAATAGGCGACGTAGTTTTCTTTTTCGTAGGACCCTATCCTGTGCGGGTCGAAATTCCGAAAAGTGTGGCGGGTTTTTGGCATCATGGATGAAGTTCCCAATTTTTTGGAGTCCAAATGGGGTTAGCCGGTTTAAGGGACGAGGTTAACCTGTAAGCTTATGAATCAATCCATACGATGAATAAAATTGACAGCATTATATTCGATCGAAACCATGAGGCATTCATCGCCTTTAGGTGGTAGAGGAAGGCATGCGTCCTAGCTTCCGGATCAGACGAGCACTTATCCGCCCAGGATAGGGAATGAGACCTGCGGGCGCTGACGCTCAAGAGCCCGCTCGGCGGTGTAGGCAATTCGCAGCAGGGTATGCTCCTCCCAAAAACGTCCCATGGCCTGCATCCCGATCGGCAGGCCTGTTTCGTCATAGCCGACCGGGAAGCTGATCGCGGGAAGGCCGACCAGGTTGGCCGGGAAGGCGTAGCGCATCTTTTCGGTTGTCACGCTGAGGTCGGACCAGCCGTTCCTCTCCCCACCTGGAGGGATCAGCGGCGCGGTGATGGCCGTGGCAGGAGTGATCACGGCATCCACTTGCTGCAGGACTCGTTCGAATGTCGAGATGGCCCGTGTGCGGATGCGCTGCGCCTGGACATAGTCTGTCGAGGTGAAGCCGTAGGCCAGCGCCAGCGTCAGGCGCGAGGGCGCGCTCAATTTCCTGCGATCTTCACGGCGGTCCTGCATGTTGGCATTCGTCTCACTCAGCAGGGCGACGACATGCGCAATCCGCATCGCGTCCAGGTCGGGCACTTCGATCTCCTGGACTGTGGCTCCGGCCTGGGTGAGGTGGGCCAGCATCGCCTGGCAGGCTGCCACCACTGCCGGAGCAGCGTGCTGGAACCAAGCCGGATAGATCCCAAGCTTAAGCCCGTGCAGATCGGCATTATTCCAGCCTGCGAGGCTAACCGGCGGCTGGAACTGGGAGCGGGGGTCGCGGGCGTCAGGCCCGGCGATGATGCCGTAGACCAGGGTGACGTCTTCCACCGTCGCACCGATCGGACCGATGACATCCACGCTGGGGCAAAGCTGTGCCGCGCCACTCTCGCTGACCCTCCCGAAGGTCGGTTTGAGCCCCACCAACCCGCATAAACTGGCCGGAATGCGGATCGAGCCACCGCCATCACATCCAATGGCGGCCGGACAGAAACCGGCCGCGACTGCTGCCGCCGGCCCGCTGGAACTGCCTCCCGGATCGCACTCCGGGTTATAAGGATTGCGTACCGTGCCATAATGGGCGTTGAACCCGCAGGGGTCAAGACCCAGTTCATTCATATTGGCCTTGCCTACGAGCAGTGCGCCAGCCGCGCGCAACCGGGCGACCGGCGTGCAGTCCTGGGCTGGTTGGGTGCCCATGAAGGAAGTCCCCACATGACTGGGATAAGGTGCCTGGTCCACCTCATCCTTGATCGCCAGGGGTACGCCATCCAGGATGCTCAGGGGTCGGCCCAGGTGGAGGCGTTCGGCCGCGGCTCGTGCCTGGGACATCACGTCGTCGCGGTCGTAGGCGATAAATGCCTGTAAGGGCAGGGAAGCAGCGTCGGCTTCGTGGATCGCTGTTAAAATCTTCTCGGCTACCTCGACAGGTGTCGCAGCTCCATTGCGATAAGCGTTGGCATAGTCGCGTATGGTCGAGAACGGAGGCCGCGGAGCATACGCGCTGAGCGTCGCCTCTACTTCTGCCAGGGACAACGGCCGGTTGGCTCGCTCATCGACAGGTGCGAATGGGTAGAGGGTCGGATCCTCGCTGAAGCGGAGAGTACGCAGTCGGTCCACGCCTCCCTGCCGCAGCAGCCCAGGCAAGAGCGCCGCGCGGGTGAGTGGGAAGTCCAGCGCGGCAGCAAAGAGCTGCAGGCCAAACCCGGTGAGCTTGGGCAGCTTTAAGGATTGAAGGTCGTAGTTAGACATATTTGCCTCCTGAGCCAAAGTTCTCCATAATTATAGGTGGAAGCCACGCTTGAAACAAGTTGCAGGGTGGAGCATATTTCCAAGCATTCATCAAACCTGCGGCAGGATGCCCGGTGCATGATATTCATCGGTCTCTTGAACCATGTGAAGCCTTTTCATCCCGCGGGAGAGCTATGTTCCCGTCTTCTCAGGAGATGGTACTCGTCCTGCCGACGGAATTTTTTAGGAGATGCGAGTAGAATCGGAAGATGGAAGAAAATCGGAAGAAGCCTGCGCGCTGGACGAACTGGGCATTGATCGCTGGACTGCTGTGGGGACAGTTCGTCCTGGGCACCGGCACTTTCAAGAACCCGACCCCCAATAATCTGACCACCTTCTTTGCCATCGAAACCGCCGGATTCTATACCCTGGTCCTTTTCCTGACCCGCCGGAGGTGGCTGCCGCTCCTGACACGCCGCCCTGCTATCAGTGCGCCGGCTCTTGGTATCTTCAACGCGGCGCTGATCGAGACCGAATTCTGGGCCTTCGAGCGTTTTTTTGGAGGCAGGGGCGTTGCTGCCAGTTCGAACCTGCTCATGGATTGGCTGATCACCATGCCCTGGTATATCGGCATGGTGATCCTGTTTGTGCGTGGACAGAACCGCAGCCGGTTTCCGCCCATCGTCCTCTTTTCCCTCTGCGGTCTGTATGAAGCCGGAGCAGACGGGGTGGTGGGCGGTCAGATCCTTCCGTGGATCAGCGGACATGGGGTCTCTCTTCTGCCTGCCTGGGCATTTCTGCTCTTCATCGCCTTCTGGGAGTTCATCCTGGTCTACAGTTCGATGATCCTGCCCGCTGCCTGGGTGATCGCAAGCGCCTCCCCGGCTGATCTGCCGCCGCACCGGCTTTGGCGGGATGCGCTGCTGCCTCTTGCGTGGTTGCTTCCCTATACGGTTTATCTGGCCCTGGTGTTGATCGCCATAGGGCACTGATAGCGCCGTCCCTGCCTGGCTCCATTTTCCCCTCGTTCCCTACTTTTGTTAGAAAGGCCCGACCTCCCTGGCGCCCGACCAGTGGTCGGTCGGCTAAACGGCGCACAGCCGAAGGGGAGGTCGGGCGTGATCGAGGGGAGAGCCGGATCCTGCAATACACTTTTAAGGTCCCTTGAGTGTGCGCCAAGCCCCCAACCCAAAAAGGATCCGTTGGAGATGTTCTTCGGATCGTCTTGGGACAGGGTAAATGAAGGGCCCTATCTTTTTCAAGTTAGGGCCCTGAGGATCTGAAGCAGGCTGATCGTAAGGGGATCTTGAGGTGGTCCTCTGGTCTATCTTTAATGAGCGGTCGTAGGCGAACCAGCCAGCGGATCCGCTTCGATTTGGACGAGCACTGCTCCAACGGCCACGCGGTGGGCATAGGAATTGGTCTGGGCGTTGTAGTCCTTGCAGGTCAGAAGCGTCAGCCACGGGTAGTCTTTATGGCTGAAGATCGAGGCATCGGTCGGGGAAATGACCTCATTCGTGCGCACCTCATAGATGTATTGTTGACCCGCGTAGTGAACGATCACCAGGTCACCCCAGGACAGGGTTTTTAGATTGACGAAGGGGCCGGGCAGGCCGTCCGCTCTATAGACGTGACCGGTGAGCACGCTGTTCCCGGACCAGGTGGGGAAGGCGGTGCCCTCCAGGTAACCCGCCTGATCTCCCAGCCAGCTGACATCCCAGCTACCGCCGGACTCCGGTACGCCGACGATCGACATTTTCAGGTTCAAGGCTGGAATTTCAAGCCACATACCGACGTTTGAGTCATACGCTTTGTCGGGTGATTGGACCGGTAAGATCGATTGAACACCCGGAGCAAAGCCAGTATTTGGCATGCTTGGCGTCCGGATCTCCGCAACCGAACTCCCGAAATAATCGTTGATCGTGGATGAGGTCGGGACATAGCGCCGTTCTGTAGAGAGTGTGTTGTACGCCGACAGAGCCACAAAGTGTGGCCGCGGGTCGATTTGGATACTCGACCACTCCACGGTTGAACTGTTTCTCACCGGGCTGGGGCCTACGAACTGGGCCGTAAAGTTAACGTCGGCTGTGCTTCCGAGCGGGAAGTGGGACCAGTACATTGTAAGCACGTTGAGGGTGGCGTTTACCACGGCCGGAGGAAGACCGGGAGCAGTGACCACGACCGAGGCAAGATTAATCGCCAGGCCGGTGGGGATAGCATCGGTGACCAGCACGTCGTAGGCGTCGGCCGCGCTCTGGCTCGTGTGTTCAACATGCAGGTTGAAACTGACGGTCGATCCAATCCGGGCGATCTGCGGGGTCGCTGTCTTCACAATAGACAGCTTGGCCTCCTGCACATTGACGCCCTGCGCTGCAGCGGACAGAGTGCCGGTACCCCAGGTCCACACGGCATCATTCTTTAGGCCGTTTACGCCGTTGACGTTCTCCTGATTATCGAGCACGATGACATCGTAGACCAGGGTGAGTGTCTGGCTGTTCGCATTGGCGTTGTGAATATCCCCGAAGGTAAAGAGAATCTTGCGCCCGGAGTCCGCCAGGTTCGTGCTGCCTGAAGGCTCGGTGGAGACGGTCGGGTTGGTACAGATCGACGAGAAATCCGTTGAAGATGAGCCCGAGACATCCGTCGTCAGGTCGGTGGATTCGGGCGTGAGGCTCTCGCACTTCAGGAATGCCAGCCCACGGTCCAGGGTATCGGTCAAGGTCATCGTGTTCGTGTCCCCGGGCGGCAGGGTCAGGACGATCTGGTAGACCAGGGTCTCGCCGATGTATACGGTGGGAAGGGCTGGAGGACTGACAGCTGGCCTGGAGAGCGTGAATGGATCCGTAGTGTCCGGCTGGATATTTCCCGCCGAGACGGTCTTGCTCAGGGCGCGCAGGATAGAAAGCGAGGCATTACTGGTAGCGAAGTAGTTGTTCGGGGCTGTCGTCGAGCCGATCGTACCGGTGCGTTCATGGGTGTCTGTACCGGGGAGGGAAGTCCAGGTCACGTTGCCAGTGTTCAGGATCGTTGTGGCCCCTGTAACTCCAGAATTGACCGTGGCCTTGTATTGGACCGTTACACTCGCACCCAGCGGGATGGTGGCGAAACCAATGTTGAGTTGGCTGGCGGTTGAAGTGTCCTTCGGAGAGGGCGTCCAGGACGGCTGTGAGACCGGGGGTGTAAAACTGTAGGTGATCGAACCGAGATCCAAGGTCAGGTTGGTGTCGATCACGTCGGTCAGGGCCACATCGAAGGAATCGGTCGTGCTGTTCGCGGTGTTGTTGTCGATGGCCAGAGAGTATGTGACCGTTTCTCCTGGACCTGGATGATCGTCACTGACTGTCTTGTTGATCGACAGCCTGGACTCGACGATTTGGTCGTAGACCATGTTCGACGTTTCGGCGGTGCTCCCACTGATCTGGACGGTGAAGTAGTTATTTTTCAAATAATCATTGACGTTGCTGCTGAAGGCATTGTTGTTGAGGTCATTGTTGACCAGCACGGTGAAATCGATGATGACCGATTCTTCGGTTGAACTGTCTGTATCGGTGTTCACCAGGTCACCTATGTCAAACTTGACCGTATCCTGTCCTGCCGTGGTTGTGACCGTCACCAGGCTGGGGGGGAAGGCCGCGGTCGGCGGAATGTCATGATGGTTCGCGTTCAGATCCGTGAGGCCGGAACTGTACGAAGAGCTGATGGTGTTGTACAGAGAGATGAACGAGAACATGGGGCTTCCGACATAACTGAACCCGAGCGGCAGAGTGTCCTGGAAGGTGACTGCCGAGGCCGTTCCCTGGGGTATCACCATTTTCAAGCGGTAGGTGACCGTCTCGCCGATCGCCAGCGGGTACGGAGTACTTGGGATACTGCCACCCGAATCGGGCGTGAAGCTGGCAGAAGAGCCGACGATCGATTTTTCGGCAGTGATATTTTGGGAGGTCAGGGAAACGCTGGCGGTTTGGAAGTAGTTGTTCAAGCCGCTCGAATTCGGGAAGTCGGCTCCGGTGCGTGTTTGAGCATTCAAAACCTGGGTTGAAGTCCAGGTCACCTCCCCGGAATTGGTAACATCGTCGCTGGGTGTGATCGCCACGAGCAGCTTGGCCTCGTAGGTGATCGTAACGGTTTGACTGATGTCAATTTCGCTGATCGTCAGGTCGATCTTGCTCGGCAGGGGGGTTTCCGTTGACGATCCGACAGTTGGGATACCATTGACCGTGATGGTCGTTGAATCAAGCTTCATAACCATCGGCAGGGTATCCGTGTAGTGAACATTGTATGCATTGGAGCGGTTCGGTCCGCTCGGAGCACTGATCGTGACCGTGTAGGTGACGATATCGTTCGCCTGCGGGTGGATATTGATCGTCGCGGCGGACTTGTTCAAGGTCAGGAGCGGGCCCACCACGGTGATGGTCTGTGAAGAGGTCAGCGACGTCCCCAGCCCGGTATAGGTCAGGCTGGCGGTATTTTGCAGAAGGGTGCCGTGTTGGTTTCCAATGACATTCAAGACCTGGGCTTGCACCAGCAGCAGGAACACGTTCTGGCTGGTTCCCTCTGTTCCACCGCCGGTGACCGTGACGTCTCCAAAGGCGAAACTTAGGTCCTGATTGGTATCGCCAGGTGAGCAAGCAGCTAGAGGAGACCCATCCTGACAGGTTCCACTGCCGGTGTATGATCCGTTAAAGTCGGCCACCAGAGGAATTGGGCTACTGGCGGAGTCCGCCACGGTGGTGATGACTTGTGAGCTGACATACCCCAGGCCGGCCGGTAAATGGTCGGTGATCTGCAGGGCGGGTGTCGTCCCTTCAGGCAGATAGACCTGGATGTAATAATCCACGCTGGCGCCAATCGGATAAGTCGTCGGGATGGGAGCCAGTTTGGAAAGGGCAGCTGAGATCACGTTGATCGTCGCCGTGGCTGAGGCATGGTAGGAATTGGCCGTCCCACCGCTGCCGTTTCGCTCACTGGAATCCGTCCCACTGGCGCCCGGCACCGTCGAGCCGGTTCCGTTCGGCGAGGTACCAATGATCGTACCGTTTGGACCGCTTCGCGGCAGGGAGGTCCAGGTGACGGTTCCGGTGTTCTGGATGGCCTGGGAGGGCGTGACCGTCCCGTTGGCTTTGGCCTGATAAACGATAGTGACGGTATCTCCCAGCGCGATCTCGGTAAAACTGATGTCGACTATATTTCCAGCTGAATTATTCGTCATCCCCACCCCGCCCGTTATGGAAACAATGGGCAGCTGCAAATTCAGGGTCGAAGGCAGGGTATCGACATAATGGACATTAAAGGCATCCGTATGGCTACCATTGGCAACCAGATTGGGAATGGTGACCGTGTAGGTCACCACGTCGTTCTGGTCAATCTGAGCGCGCAGGGCGGCAGCCTGCTTGTTGACCGTGAGCTTGGACTCGATGACCTTCAGGGAAACTGCGGTTGCATTCGAACCGGCCTGGATACCGTTGATGAAGGCGTAGGCGACATTCGTGATGATTCTGCCATCGGAATTGACCTGACTGGCACCCGATACGGTATTGTCGACGATGGCATTGAATTCGATGACCACTGCTTCCGGGTCGGGGTCGTCATGGGTGTTGCTCAGGTTGCCAAATAGGAAGTGGACCTCCTCGCCGGACGGAAAGGATGTTCCACCGCTCTTATTGGTGATGTCCGACGGCGGCAAGGGACACAGACTCGAGGACGGGGGCGTTGTGCCGTTCACCACCACCGGTGAGGCCACGAGCAGGTTATAGGTACACGATGATAACCCCAGGATGGCCCCATTGTCCGTAGTAATATTCCCTGGACCATTATTGGAAATAAACGCGAAGGTGGTGGTGCCATCGTTTAGGTAGGTTAATCCTTTCGGCAGAGGATCGTGGACCTGATAGCCTGGGTCGGTCCCTTCCGGGATGGTTTGCACGACCCGAAAGCGCACAATCTCGCCTATCGTGACCTCGCGGGGATTGGCCGCAGTGCCAGTCCCGCTTTCCGAGGTCGAGGGTTCAGATGTGGTGATCAGGTATTTGGTCGGGACCGAATCGATCACCGTCTTGGTTGTATCGGATGAACCGCCGGAGGGAACAAAGTTGGGCCCGTTATTGCGGCTGGCGTAACTGGTGTTCGATGCGGTGTTTGTATAGCTCCCGGGTGTGACGCCTGGGATGATCTGCAGGTCATAGGTGATGACAATCACGTTCTTCCCCGCGCCGACTTTGGTACTCTGGCAGATGGCAACATCACCTGGGCCCGGAGACAGACCATAGGGGTTGTCCGCGGGATCGATCAATGAGATGCCATTCCCGAAGAGATCACCGCCCGGGCTGGTAAACCCGGCAGGAGCCCCACCCAGTCCGGTAAACTTGATTTCCTCATAGCCTTCGCCGTAATCCGCCCCGCTGCCATCTCCGTGCCAGATGTGCAGGTTCAAACCGGTTGGCGCTGTCGGCACCTCGAAGATATTCGAGGAGGGAAGGGCATCCTTGATGGCCAGGTCGTAGGCGCCTTTGTCGCTGTGGCCGGTGTCGACCAGCATGATCATGAAGGAGATCACGTCGTTGGCGTCAACGTGGAATACATCGGCGTTGAACTGGGTGTAATTGGTATCCGCGATAGTCCCCGTCCAACGGATCGGATTGGAAGGATCCAAGATGGATGGGCTGCTTGGTAAGGCCGGGGAAAAGGCGACACCCGCTTTGGGCGCCCAGCTCGAATTGATATAGTTTCCGACCCAGATGGCGGATTTCTTCGTCACAATGACCGGTTCAGCCACCTTGACCTGGACGATCTTGGTCGCAGAAGAGATGCCCGCGTTCGTGCTGCCTTCAAAAGAAAGGGCTTCGTTCGTCAGATAGAGCAGGTCCGCAAAGGGCTCGTTGGTGACCGTGGCGGTGATCAGCAGATCAACGATTGTCGCGGAGACCTGCGTATCATCATAGTTGGGATACGTGATGCTGAGGCTGTTGTTGGTTGGATCCACGACAATGTTCGGCTGGATCGAACCATCGTGGGACAGCGGGCCGGAGGAAGGATTGGTCGTGGGGGATGGATGACCCGTCGTTCCGCTCGGCGGGCTATCGTTCAGCATATATTGATAAAAGGTATCCGAGGGTCCCAGCGAAACGGTACCCGGTGTGATGACCCCGGGGGTGGTCGATATCGTCCAGGAGGTGATGGTGCCATCCGCGGCGGGGTTGGTCACATCCAGGATGGGCAATGGCAGGTAATCCGTGAAACGCAGGTTTTCCTCGTTGCTCACCGGTAGATCATATCTGATCTCATAGGTGACCTGGTCACCCGGCTGGATTGTCACGGGACCCGATACCGTTTTGCCGTTCACAGCGTAGACTGATTTGGTCAGGGTACCCAGCGGAACCGTTAAAGTAACCCCCGAGTCATCCTGCACCTGAGAACCGGTCGGAACCCAACTGCTGCCATTCCAGTTCAAGACATCCCCCTGGATATCTTTGCCAACATTACTCAATAGATCGCCCTGGTCGAGGCTGGTATCTCCGGAAGGATAATTGTCGGTGAAATTGTGCAACGCCTGGGTATAGAAAACGATGATGCCGGTAGTCGCTCCGGTGTTATTGGGGAGAGTACAATCAACACTTCCATTCGCGGGGTCGACGCAGCCGCCAAAGAGCTTGCCATCCTGGGCGCCGAGGGTGGCGGTCTTGATTTCATCCGTGATATCGAAAGTCAGCTGGGTTGTGCCAAATTGATCGAGGTTTCCCGAATTGGATGGATGGCTCGTGGTGCATTCCGACCCTGGACCGCTATAATAGCAATCAACGCTGTAATTGGTTGGATCAAAAATGACCGGCGTTGGGGCACCGAGGGTGTAGCCATGGCCGTTGATCACCAGGGTCGGCAGGTGCGCGGAATCATTAATAAAATGCTGGCCATCCGAGACAATGTCGAGCAGGGTCAGGTTGTCGAAGGCGAAATAATCCGAAACCTGAAAGGTGAGCGTATTCAGGATAATCGCTCCCGGTTTCAGGGTGCCACTGGAGACCACCGCTGCGGTTTTTTGCAGGGCCAGGGATTTGTCGGTCAGGGTGTGGCCGCAGGAACCCGGCGCGGTGCCGGTCGAAAGCGTGGGTTGGGATACGCCGTTCCAATCCCCGCCGACCGAAGCGTTATTGCACGAATTGACCGAAGCGCCTGTTTGCGGATTCAGGATATTCGAAGATCCGCCGGGTTCGGTCAGTGGAATATAGAAATCAAATGTAATGACTTTGGCATCCCCGCTCGGCGGTCCGGTGACCGAACCAAATGTACACTGGATGCTTGTACCCTGGTCAAGCGGAATATTGAATGAACTGGGTGTACAACCTGTTCCATTCACCGGATCCACCCAGCTGAACGGCTGGATCTCCGGTGGCAGGAAATCCGTGACCACCAGATTGGTGATCGTCTGGGAGGGAGCAATATCTACGGCGATGCTGTATTGTAACGGGTAGTAAGTCCGGAAGTTCGGACCTGTCGCAGCTTCATTTTCCGGGCCGGAGTAGGTCTTTGAGATGGTCCAGAGAACCGGCGTGACCGGCTGGCTTACCCACGTTGAGAGGGTGGCGGAAGGGGTATCGCCACAGCACCAGTTATCGAGCGGATCGGCACCGTACTGGAATCCTCCTCGCGCCCAGATATACATGGTCTTGCCTACGGCCGCAGGTGCCGCCATATTCACCGTTACGTCGATCACAATGGGCGGCTGGGTCGGGCCAAAACTGCCAAACGGGAGCTTGATCGTGACCAGTTTATCGCCGTTCTTTACCACACCGCCGAACACGGCCGCGCTCGTACTCACGGTGACCAGGGCACCGGTACCGTCGCGGATCAACGGTTCGGTGGTCAATCCACCAGCGAAGGTCGTTACAAAGTAATCCTGGTTCAGGGTAAAAGCCGAACCTGCATAAGAGACGTGGATGTTGGAAGCGGAGGTCCCCAGGCCAGCGCTGGCGGGAATGATCAGGTCGATGACCGGTCCGTAGCCAGTGTTCGGCCCGCCATTATTAAAGGTGACTGTGAAAGAGACATCCTGCCCAAGTAAAGGGCTGGAAGGAACGCTCAGGCCGGTGTTCGCCTGAGGTGGCGCAAAATTAGGCTGTGACGCAGGCTGGGCTGCGGGAGAAGGTGAGGGGGCGGCAACTGCTGCCAGGACAGGCTGCCAGGCAGCCTGGACCAGAACCAGCACCAGGACCACCCATCCGCGCCAGGAACGAG
Organism: Anaerolineales bacterium; assembly: GCA_050013095.1. Classification (GTDB taxonomy): domain Bacteria; phylum Chloroflexota; class Anaerolineae; order Anaerolineales; family Villigracilaceae; genus UBA877. Next base: position 15,619 of record JBEKFY010000005.1, read on the forward strand.
AAAGGAAGGAAGATAGGGACATGAGTGATTCTCAAAACCAGCCTTAATTAAGGCAAAAGTATCGTAATGGCCTCCGTAGCTCACCTGGCCTGACCCCTGCAGGTCGAGGCCCATCCGGTAGACCGGATCCACGCCTCCCAATAACAAAGATCTCCAAATGAGAATTAATACTTAATTGCAAAGCAGGCGTTGGGGTCCTTTTCCCTGCTCCATGGATATTATTGCATGTGGGGGCTTGATCCGCAATAGCCACAGTTCGCCATCAGCCGCTGCCGGGCTCGCCCGGATCCGGTAACCGTCCTCTTTTCGGTCGGAAGCCCCGCCAGCGCCGGTGCCCTCGAAAAATCAACTGCGGACCCGGACACCCCGAGATCATCATCATCTAACCGCTGAGGTGCCCTTAAAAGATCGGTCATCATAAACCGGGTGTTAAAGCGCCATTTCTCAACACGCTCAAACCAGATACAAGAGGCCTTTCGGTTCCGTTACCGACTGATTCGGGGTCAACAAAAAACGGCTGGATTTATTTTAACTGTTATCTCTCCTGGCAAAATTATAAATGTATGACAAGCAGGCACCCTATCCGAGGCGAACTTTATCGGCTGATCATGGAAAGATCAGAGGTTCGTCACCAGTCTTGCCGCGGATTTTATTTGGTAGGGCCTACGAAGTGCGGTTCATCAATCCGATATTCAAGCTGGGAAACGCGGACAGGACGTGATTGATAGGGGTGTGCGCATCTGCAAAGGATTCATCCTGGTGCTATCGCCGGGCACTATCGGACCGTAAAACCCGGCGATTCGGGCATTTGTTCCTGGTTTCCAACCTCAAATGGATTTCAGAGGATCAATTCCACCTCGATTCATGATTAGAGAATCTTTATAACCCATTGAATTTCACGCCCATTAGGTCTATACTATGAGTTATATTTGGACTGAATTTATCGGGTTTGAGCTGCTGATTTCACGGAAATTTGAATTCCTAAGGCAGCGCGCGGCAAGCCTGATCCATCCCGGTACATCAGGAGGGATGTTCCCGGCCTTAGCGGTAAAGAAGGTGCGCCATGACGATTTTGACTGCTGTCGATTTCAATGCTGGGATAGGGCCGGATACCAACCAAATTTTACTGGTGGAGGATGAACCGGACGAAATCCGCCTGATGGGGGAGATGCTGGCGGGCGAGCCTAAAGGCACTTACGAGATACAGCAAGCTAGCCGGATTCATGAGGCCTTGATGCATCTTCATGAGGAAAGGTTTGCAGCTGTCTTACTGGATCTCTTCCTGCCTGACAGCAGTGGTTTGCACACTTTTAAACATGTCTTGACGGCAGCCCCCGACCTTCCCATTATCATCTTGACCAAACTCGCCGAGGAGGCACTTGCCTCGCAAGCAGTCCAAAGCGGGGCGCAGGACTACCTGGTCAAGGAAGAGCTGACCGGGGCCCTCCTGCTGCGCGCCATTCGATCCGCCATCGGACGGAGGAGATCCGAAAGCGAACGATATTTCGCCGCGAGTCATGATCCCCTGACGAGGCTGCCGAACCGGCCCTTATTCCAGGACCGGCTTGTACACAGCCTCGAGCGCGCCAGGCGGGATCAAATAAAAAAGAATGCAAAGTGGAAAGTGGCCGTGCTCCTGCTCGATCTCGATCATTTTCGCTCGGTCAATGACCATTTGGGCCACGTGGAAGGATCGTTCCTGCTGCAGAATGTCGCTGACCGCCTGCGGAACTGCTTCCGAAAGGCCGATACGATCGCACGTACCGGATCCGATGAATTTACCCTGCTCTTCGAGAGCCTCGAGAGCAATGAAGAGGCGACCCAGCTCGCGAAAAAAGTCCAGTCGGTCTTTCAGAAGCCCTTCCTGCTCAACGATCAGGCAATCATGGTCACCGTGAGCATCGGCATCGGGATATTTCCCGATCAGGGGGAGGACGCCGAGTCCTTGTTGCGGAATACCGGTCTGGCCATGCGCCGGGCCCGGCGTTATGGCAACTGCTATTATTGCTTCACCCCCTGGGGGTAGTTCGGGGAGATCGAATCCCCTCCATCCGCATGCCTCACGTTAATTTCAATAACCTCATTGAGAGGTAGGCCTCATCATGAGGCCTACCATTGGATCGTAAGGGTGGATGTTATGCTGAACACCGAAATTTACTGATTCCAGGGTCGTCTGGCTTAATTCGCGATGAGAGTTGCGCCTGATTCAGGGTGGGACTCTTGACAGATTGTCAATGCTGGATTTAAATCGTCGGACGCCTCTATTTTCGACCTATATCGTCTCTTAATTTCGTCTGATTATCCCTTGTCTGGACCCTCTTTTACCACGATGACGCAGCCAACCTCACATTCAACCGCTCTGCCGCCACGACCGGGACGCTTTCCAAGGATTGCGTTCGGCTTCTCCTGGGTGCTTGTCATCCCGGCTGGCATCTGGACGATCGTGACCTACTTCCTGCCGGTTTTCAGCGAAGCCCTGGATCGCACCAAGACATGGACCGCGACCCTGGTGATCGCGCTGCTGGTTGGGGTTTCCCTGGCGTGCCACACCCTGGCGCATCTCTGGGTTGCAAGGAGGATGGGCGCGGGGCTTCCGTCCCAGGTGACCCTCCTGGCCTTTGGGGAAGCCGCCCAGGCCTGGCCCTCGACCGGTTCTGCCGTGCAGGATGTGCTCATCGCTGGGGCCGGGCCGCTCGTCAACCTGCTGCTCGCTGGTCTGGCTTATCTCCTCTGGAATGCGCAGATCGATCCTGTCCTTAACCTCAGCGCGCTGTTTGTGGGGGGTTTCAATGTCTGGCTCTTCATTATTAACCTGATTCCCGCCTTCCCGCTGGACGGCGGACGCTTGGTCAGTGCCACGATCCGGAGGAAACTTGTGTCACCGGCAGCAACGCCTCAGCGTGTGAAGGTGCTCGGCTGGCTGATTGCTGCGGCCCTGACCCTCTGGGGGATCTACCTGGTCCTCCAGCATGCACGCTTCAGCTGGCAGACCGGGCTGATCACGATATTCCTGGTGCTCCTGATCTTGGATGGCCTGCGCGTGCGTGCGGCCATGGTCCCTGAGCAGCCCGACCAAGGCGAAGAGAGTGGAAAAAAACACCCTCTCGATTATCTGGGAGCCGGGTTGGTCATCTTCCTCCTCCTGGCAGCCGCTTCCAGCCTGCTGCTGACCAACAACGGCCTGGATGCTCCCGGGGTGGCACTTTCAGTGGAGCCGATGGTGAAGATCCCGGCCCAATACCGCCATTCCCATCCAGGAGAATTGTTCCTGACCACGGTCATCTCCCAGGCGCCGATCACAGCCGGTGAATGGTTTCTTGGGCAGGTGACCCCGGTGGTTCAGATCGTCCCCCCTGAACAGGTGGTGCCCAAGAACACCACCCCGCAACAGCAGGCCACCCAGGATTTCCAGATGCTGGATAACTCCGAGACGACGGCCATCGCTGTCGGGCTGCGACTGGCCGGTTACTCCACTGCTGCGGTCGGCAGAGGCGCTCAGGTGGTTTCAATCCTGCCGGAAAGTCATGCCAATCGCCTGCTGCAGCCGGAGGATGTCATCACCGCCTTGAATGGACACCCGGTCCAGACCATGTCGGACCTGATCAACCTGGTTGGGTCTCAACCTTCCCTGGCGCCGGTGCATTTGCAGGTGAAACGCGGCCAGGCGCAGATCGAGGTCGATGTCCCGCTGCTGCCTCCCCAAGCCCCCAACACCACGCCGAGGATCGGGATCGAGATCCAGTCGGCCGGTTTCGATTTCCAGCCTCCGTTCCCGATCTCGATCGTCCCCCAAAAGATCGACGGCGGGCCCTCAGCCGGGTTGATGTTCACCCTGAGCGTGTATAACCTGCTAACACCCACGGACCTGACCGGCGGTCGCAGGATTGCAGGGACCGGCACGATCAACCTGGACGGCACGGTCGGGCCGATCGGCGGGGTGAAGCAAAAAGTCTTCGCCGCCGAAGCGGTAGGGGCGACCTATTTCCTGTGCCCGGTCGACAACTACCAGGACGCGCTCTCCGTCGCCAGGAGCATCAAGGTGGTGAAAATCGCCACTGCCGAGCAGGCGATCGATTTCCTGCGCAGCCTGCCCCCGCAATAGCCCTTTGCCGGAAGGGGGATCGGAACTGCCAATCCCAGATCACCCTGTTCTCTCCATCGAAACCGATTGGCTCGGATCGCTATGCTGCCGATCACCTAAAATGCGCCCGTATAACCTGGTTGCACTTTAGCAATTGAGATGGCATCTCAATATTGACAACCGGCAGGGTTTTCGAGTAGACTCGCTCGCTAATGATACTTCGTACCATTAATACCTTTAACGGTTCAAGGAGTGCGATCAATGGCGAGCTATAGAGAGACCCCCATTTGGATCCTACTGGCAAATATCCTGGTCATCGCCCTGGGGCTGGGCGCCTGTTCGGGAGTGGTTTCGCAGCCTCCCGTGAGTGGAACACCCGCTTCTACCGCTATTTCGGTTGTGGCGGCTGAAAATTTCTACGGCAACATTGTCCAACAGTTAGGAGCCGGTCACGTGTCGGTTATCAGCATTCTCTCGGACCCCAATGTCGATCCGCACGAATACGAATCCAACGTACAGGATAGCGTTGCCATCAGCCAGGCCAAGCTCGTGATCGAGAACGGAGCCGATTATGACACCTGGATGGACAAGCTGCTCGCGGCCTCTCCAAACCCAGCTCGGATCAATCTGGTAGCAGCCAGCCTCGCCCCTCGCGAACTGCCAGATAACCCTCACGTCTGGTACGGCGTGGATAACATTCAGGCCGTTGCCCAAGCCATCACAGCAGCTTTGAAAAAGATCGACCCCTCCGACGGAGCGGCTTTCGATTCCGCCCTGGTCACTTTCCAGCAGTCGCTCGTCCCTCTCCAGCAGAAGATCAGCGAACTCAAGGCCAAATATGCCGGGACGCCGGTCGGCCTGACCGAAACAATCTTCCTTTACCAGAGCGAGCCGATTGGCCTGAACGTCCTGACCCCCTTTGAATTTGAAAAAGCCATCGCGGAAGGCAACGACCCTCCCGCCTCGAGCGTCGTAACCGCCAACGACCAGATTACAACGCATGCAGTCAAGATTCTTATTTATAACCTGCAGACGGTCACACCAATCACGACCAACCTGCAGGCCGAGGCCAAGCAGTTAAACATCCCCATCGTGGGAGTTTCGGAGACCATGCCGTCCGGGAAGACCTATCAGGGCTGGATGCTGGACCAACTGAACGCCCTGGAGTCGGCCCTGGGCCGCTAAGGGCAGAATAGAGAATTTGAAGATGTCGGAGCCCTCTGTTCTTCTGGAGCAAGTCAGTGTTCGACTGGATGGCAGGCTCATCCTGCAGGATGTGAACCTGTCCATCAACGAAGGTGAGTTCATCGTGATCCTCGGACCGAACGGGGCCGGAAAGACCACCTTTCTCAAGCTCCTGTTGGGCCTGGTGCGGCCCAGCTCGGGCCGGATCGAGGTTCTGTGCCGAACGCCTGAGCGTGGTCAGCAGGCGATCGGCTATGCCCCCCAGCATCGCGCCCTGGATGCCGACCTGGCCCTGCGCGCCCGTGATCTGGTGGGCTTCGGCCTGGATGGTCACCGCTGGGGCATCCCCATGCCGAACCGCAAACGTCGGGAGAGGATCGATCAAGCCCTGAGGGAGGTGGATGCTCTCGATCTGGCCGAAATGCCGATCGGGCAGCTCTCGGGCGGTGAACAGCAGCGCCTGCTCATTGCTCAGGCACTCTTGACCGACCCCTGCCTGCTCCTCCTGGATGAACCGCTCGCCAACCTGGACCTGGCTCACCAGCAGGAGGCGGTTACCCTGTTCGAGCGGGTCTGCCGGAGGCGCGGCGTGACCGTCCTGCTGGTCGCCCACGATATTAATCCGCTCCTGACCGTCACTGACCGGGTGATCTACATCGCTCGCGGCCGTACCGCCATTGGCAAGCCGGAGGAGGTGATCACCAGCCAGAGTCTGAGCCAGCTGTACGGTTCGCCGGTGGAAGTCGTCCACGCGCAGGATCGCTATTTTGTGCTCGGTGCCGAGGTGTAGGCCTCGGGAGCCGAGCAGCGCCGCTGCAGGCGTGTCCAGCCATAGGAAACAGGATTCATTCGGTGTTCGCATTATTTCAATTCGCCTTCATCCAAAACGCCTTCCTGGCAGGTTCGATCGTCGCCATCGCGACGGCCGTCCTGGGCTATTTCCTGGTCGTGCGCGGCCTGACCTTTGCCGGCCATGCCCTCTCCAGCATCGGCTTCGCCGGCGCGGCCGGCGCGGTCCTGGTCGGCGCCCCACCGGTGTACGGAATGCTGGTCTTTACGGTGGGGGCCAGTCTGGTGATCTCCCTGCTCGGCCGGGAGGTCCGTGAACGCGACATTGCCATCGGGGTGATCATGACTTTTGCGCTGGGCCTGGGCATCCTCTTCCTGTCCCTCTACCACGGCTACGCCGAGCAGGCCTACAGCATCCTGTTCGGATCGATCGTGGGCATCAGCCGCAGCGATGTGTTGCGGAGCCTCCTTTTGAGCTTGGGAGTTCTGGCAGCCCTGGCCGTCATGGCACGCCCCCTGCTTTTTGCCTCTTTTGACCCGGACGTGGCCGAGGCTCGCGGGATGCCCGTGCGTGCCCTGGGAAGCATTTTCCTGGTGGTTGTGGCCCTGACCATCTCAATTGCCGTACAGGTGGTGGGGGTGCTGCTGGTCTTTGCCCTGCTGGTTGGCCCAGCCGCCACAGCCTCCCGGCTGACCTACCGGCTGGGAATGGCGATCGCCATCGCCGTGCTGCTCGGCCTGGCCTACACCTGGCTGGGGATCCTGCTGGCCTCGATCAGCCCCTGGCCGGTCAGCTTTTTTATAACTGTGCTTTCCTTTGGCGTCTACTTGCCGGTCCGCCTGCTGGTGCGGCCTAGAGCAAACCAGGCGCTGCGCCCGAAAGGCCCGGCAGGGATCGCTCCCGCCTTGTCCGCCGAAGAACACCGCCATGCTTGACCTCTTGCAGCACGACTTCGTGCAGAATGCCTTCCTGGCCGGGACGCTGATCGCCATCCTTTCAGCGCTGGTGGGATATTTTATCGTCTTGCGCGGCCAGTCCTTCGCCTGTGAGGCCCTGTCCCATATCGGCTTCGCTGGTGCCACCGGGGCTGCCCTGCTGGGAGTCAGTTCGCTCATCGGCATGTTCTTCTTTACCTTCCTGGCAGCGATCGGCATGGGCGCCCTAGGTAAACGACTGCGGGGCCGGGATATCGAAGTCAGCATGCTCCTGTCTTTTGTGCTCGGGCTGGGAGTCCTGTTCTTGAGCCTGTATACCCGCTATGCGTCGGAGGCCGTGGGAGTCCTGTTCGGTTCCATCCTCAGTGTGACCCGTTTGGATGTATATATCACCCTGGGGGGCGGCTTGCTGACGATAGCGCTGCTGGCGTTTCTGTACCGCCCGCTTCTCTTTGCCTCCATCGACCCGCAAGTGGCCGAAGCGCGCGGCGTCCCGGTCCAGAAGCTGTCCGTCCTGTTCCTGCTGCTGATGGCACTCAGCGTGTCGGAGGCCATCAAGGTGGTCGGCGTGCTGCTGGTCTTTGCTCTGCTCGTGGTACCGGCGGCAGCCGCGGAACACCTGACCCACCGGCCGCTCGCCGCGCTGCTCCTCGGAGTGCTGATCGGCCTGATCAGTACCTGGGGCGGGCTGGTCCTGGCCTTTGTCGGGCATTGGCCGGCCAGCTTTTATATTGTGAGTCTGGCTTCCCTGTTTTACTTTGCTTCCCTGGCGATTCATTCGGTGCGTTTCCCCAGCCGGTATCAGGAGCCGCCGCATCCAGGCCGGGAGGTGCTGCCTCCTGCCCGCTGAGGTCCGTTGGAAGGCCGCCTCGCCTCCGCAGGAGCCTGTACCGGAAGGCAAGAGAGCCCTCCCAGAACCAATTCGTAGCCTACGAACTGATGAGAAACCCTCTATGAAAACCGAAACCAACACCTTAGGCATCGCCGCAAAGATCCACACCGCTTTTGAGGAACAGGGTCAGCGGCAGACACAACCCCGTAGCCTGATTGCCGGCCGGTTGGCAGAACTGGCCGAGAGCGGGACCGATTTCACCGTGGAGGAGCTGTGGCATGACCTTCAGCGGCCGGATCCCCACCTGGGCCGCGCCACTGTCTTCCGGGCTGTGGAGATGCTGGTCGGTCAGGGGCTCCTGCACCGCATCGAGTTCTCGGATGGGAGCCATGTCTACCGTGCCTGTGGGGATGGGCACCATCACCACCTGACCTGCGTTCAATGCCACCGCGTGGTGAATGTAGATGTCTGCCTCGCGGAAGAGTCGCTTGAAAAGGTCGGGGAGCAGAACAATTTCGTGATCGAGGGGCACACCCTGACCTTGTACGGGCTTTGCCCGGACTGCCGGAAAGAATCTTAGAGCCTCGAATAACACCTATTGACTAAGACATGAAATTCAGGGCTCAGCCGAAAATTGATAAAGCCGGATACCTGCTGGCAGATACATATTTCAAAATGAATGAAAATGAAACCCCCGACAACCGATCCTGGGCTAAACACAGTTCTGAATGAATTGGTGAAGAACGTCCAGGTCATCCTGGGCGATAACTTCATCGGTGCTTATTTACAAGGTTCGTTTGCGGTCGGGGACTGGGATACCGACAGCGATGTTGATTTTTTGATCGCGCTGGAGCAGGATGTCTCCAAGGCGGATTTGTTGGCTTTGCAAGAAATGCATGCCAGGATCTATGACCTGGATTCCCACTGGGCAAAGCATTTGGAGGGGTCCTACGTTCCGAAACAGATCCTGAAGCGTGAGGATCCTGCCAGAACACCGCTTCTTTTTCTGGATAATACTCACCGTGAGCTGATCTGGTCGAAGCACGACAACGAATTGGTGGTTCGCTGGGTCGTGCGGGAATGTAGGATCACCCTGGCCGGACCCGATCCTCATGAGTTGATTGATCCCATACCCCCAGACGGTTTGCACCGGGAGGTATTGGCGACGATGCACGACTGGTCAGAGGATATCTTTGCCGGCCGCTATGACCTCCAAAACCGCTGGGCGCAGCCGTTTGTCGTCCTGAGTTACTGTCGGATGCTGCATGCGCTTCAGACAGGAAGGATCGGATCAAAACCGGCGGGCGCACAATGGGCGAAAATTGCTTTGGACCAGCACTGGTCAGGTCTCATCGAGCGTGCTTGGTTAGAGCGACCCAATCCGTCCCTGAAGGTCCGGCAGAAAGCGGACCCGGAGGACCTCCGCAGCACCTTCGAATTCATTCGATATGCCATTTCTATAAGCAGCCGGTACGAACCCAGCCAACGATAATGGGTTTCCTTCGCGGCACGCTAGGTGAGTGCAGTGGTCAATGAGGATCGGCCCCTTACGCACACCGTGTTTTCCCGCCCCCATCCTGAAGAGGAGGCCGTCACAACATGCCCGATCCGATGAGAACCATCGGTAAAGCTGAAATTCGCAAGGATGCCCGCGAAAAGGTGACGGGCGCTGCCCGGTTCACCGCAGATGTCCCGATTCCGGGGGAATCTCAGGGCCTACTCGTCCGCTCTCCCCATCACCATGCCAGGATCATCCATGTTGAAAAGGAAGCGGCTGAGAGGGCGCCGGGCGTTTTAAAGGTGCTCACCGCCGAGGATATCCCCGGCAGTCGGCTATTCGGGTACCTGGGCGTCCTCGACCAGCCGGTGCTGGCAGCCCGAGTCGTGCGGCATCGGGGCGAACCGGTCGCCCTCGTGATCGCCCGAACCCGATCCGCCGCCCGTCACGCCTTGGGATTGGTCCGAGTGAATTATGAGGTGCTGGAACCGGTCTTTGACCCCCAGCTAGCCGCCTCCCCAGGCGCCCACTTGGTGCACGCGGAAGGGAATGTGCTTGCCTCTTTCGCCATCGATGACGGGGATCTTGAAGCCGGCTTCAAGCAAGCGGAGGTCGTGCTGGAGGAAACCTTTTCAACGCCGCGGGTGGCTCCCGCCTATCTGGAGCCGGAAAATGCGGCTGCCCGGTGGAATAAGGATGGGAGCATCACGGTGTGGGTGAGCTCCCAACACCCCTTTCTCGACCAGGCCCAGATTGCTTCCGTACTAGGGCTGCCCCTCGAGCAAGTTCAGGTGAAATCAGCCTTCATCGGTGGCGCGTTTGGGGGCAAGGAAGATTCCAGCCTATCGATCCTGGCTGCGCTGGGGGCCTGGGCGATCCAAGGGGCGGTGCGCCTGGTCAATAATCGGCAGGAATCTTTTTTGGCTCATCCGAAGCGTCATCCGGTAAAGTTTCATTACCGGCTGGGCGCGAAAAGGGATGGCACGCTCGTTGCCTTGGACGCCCAGGCATGTCTGGATACGGGCGCCTACGCTTCCTACGGCCCTGCGGTCGGAAGCCTGCTCACTGAAATGATGGCGGGCTCCTACCGGGTTCCGAACGTGCGTTTGAGGACGCAGGTGGTGTATACCAATGGCCCGACCTGTGGGGCGATGCGTGGTTTCGGAAGCCCGCAAGCCCACTTTGCCGTCGAAAGTATGATCGATATGCTGGCGGCAAAGCTGGGAATGGATCCGATTGAACTGCGTAGGAAGAATATGCTTTTCCCGGGCGACAGGCTGTCCACCGGGGTGGTGATCGACGAAACTGCCGCGAGCCTACCTCTGCTTCTTCAACATGCTGAGGCAGCCCGGAAACGCCTAATGGAAATCCAGCCTTACCCGGGCCTGCTGAGCGGCGTTGGGGTAGCCCTCGGGATGCAGAGCATGGGCCTGGGGGCAAAGGTCTCGGACGAATCCACTCAGCGCCTGGTCTGGCAGCCCGACGGCCACGTAAAACTCTACCTTGGCTCTCCCGACCTGGGGCAGGGACTGGCCGCAGCCTCTGAGCAGATCGCCGCGGAAGCCCTGGAGCTGCCTTATGACCGCGTCAGGGCGGTTGCGCTTGACACCGCGATCAGCCCCAATGGGAATGTGGTCTGTGCTTCACGCATGACCTACCTGTCCGGGAACGCACTGCTCGTCGCGGCGGAACAACTCAAGGCAAAGCTCTTGGACCAGGCCGCCAGCCTGCTGGGCATGCCGCGCCTACAGCTCGCCTATCGAAACGGGGCGGTCACGACCCCGGATGGGGACAGGATTGAAGCAGCAGAGATCATCAGCCGAGCCGCTGAGAATGGTTGTGAAATGATCAGCGAAGCTACCTTTCGTTTTCCGTATCCTGAGAGCCGGACGCCGCAGCACCTGCCCATCGGGATGCCGCACATCATGTTCTGTTTCGGTTGTCAGGTGGCCCGGGTGGAGGTCGATCCGGAGCTGGGCACCGTCCATGTCACCCATATCATCGCCATACATGATGTCGGACGGGCGATCAACCGGTCCGGGGTGGAAGGACAGATCGAAGGGGGTGTCTCGATGGGCCTCGGGTACGCACTATCTGAAAACATGTGCCTGAAAGCAGACGGCAATTGGGTCGACCGCTTTTCCGAGTACCTCCTGCCGACCGCCCAGGACATGCCCCTGAACCTCGAGACCATCATCCTGGAGATCCCGGAGGCGAGCGGTCCTTTTGGGGCCAAGGGGATTGGGGAGGTCAGCGTGGTGCCCACCGCCCCAGCAATCGCTAATGCAGTCTATCAAGCCACCGGCGTACGGGCGCACACCCTTCCGATCACACCCGGGACCCTGACCGAGCCCGTGCCCAACCATTAATTCCTGCCGCGATTTGTATCATTAGTACCTACGAAGCGTTATCCGAAAGGCCTGTCATGAAAAAAACCTTGACCATCTTTATCGGCTCGACCATCCTGGTCACAGCCGGCGTGATCGCCTTTATCATCTGGGGAATCCCGTATTTTTTCGACACCTCCCTACCTACCCCGACCGGGAACGGATTCGGGTCGGAGATGGAGGCGGCACAGGTCGTCGCGATCCTGGATGAAGGGACCGTAAACCTGGGTGGGACGGTCCAACCTTACCAGGAACTGCAGGTAAAAATCCTGGAAGGACAGTATCAGGGTACCGTGGTCCAGGTGGACTATGGCAAAGGACAGATCCAGCCCGAAGGCCTGCACTTCAAACCTGGCGATCAGATCCTGGTCACGCTCGGCACGGACGAGAATAACACCCTGCAGGCCAATTATGCAGACGTCATGCGCGTGCGCCCGATCCTGATCCTGCTAGCGGTTTTTATTGCCGCCCTGCTGGTTGTCGCTCGCTGGAAAGGACTGCGCAGCCTGCTAGCATTGGTGTTCAGTTTCGTGGTTGTGATCGGTTATGTCATCCCCCACATCCTGCACGGGGAGGACCCTGTGCGGGTGAGCATCATCGGCTCGATGATTTTGCTGGTGGTCACCCTTTATCTGACCTATGGATGGAATTTAAAAACGCACTCCGCCGTGGTCGCCATTCTGGTAATACTGGCGATCACCGGGATGCTGGCCTGGTTATTCATTCAGGTGGCCTTTCTGACCGGCAACGGCAGCGAGGAAGCCCTGTATCTGGTCCAGGAGCCGGGAATCCAGATCAACCTGCGCGGGCTGCTCCTGGGGGGGATGATCATCGGCGCCTTGGGCGTGCTGGATGACCTGGTGATCACGCAGGCCTCTGCCGTTTTTGAGCTGCACGCCGCGAACCCGGCCCTCGGGCTGCGGTCGCTCTATCAAAAAGGGCTGCGCATCGGCCAGGATCACGTCGCTTCCACGGTCAATACACTGGTGATGGCCTATACCGGTGTCGCGTTGCCGCTGCTGCTGCTGTTCTCGGTGGAGCGCGGGAACTACTCGCAGTTGATCAATCTCGCCTCGGTGGCCGAGGAGATCGTCCGCACCTTGGTGGGCTCGCTCGGCTTGGTCGCGGCTGTACCGATTTCGACCCTGATCGCAACCCTGCTGGCGGTGAACAGTCAGCGGTTGGGAGACCTGCGGCCCTATCTCGGTTCCGAGGCCGGCGAAGAAGCCCACGGGCACTGACCAGATCGGTCAAGCCTCTCCCAAACAGGCTCTTCCCCGGGCAGACGAACTCCGGATGATCCTGCCGCTTCACCCGCACTTTGGCAATTCTTGGTAGCGCTATTTTGGTGAGCTATCCGGAGCCGGAGAAGTAGTGCTGCCCGACCGGTTGTATCACGCCGGTCGTGCCGGAAGCGCCCCCCGGCCGATCTTGGGTGCCAACATCTCTGCCAGGCCGATGGCTCCCAGGCCGATTAAAAGGTGCAGGACCCGAATCACCCAATGGGCCGGGCCGATGAGCAGCATCTTCTGGGTCAGGCCCAGGAGGAGCGCCACCAATCCCCAGACGAGTGCCAGACCGACCTGACCGGGTTTCACACCGGACCGGGCACCCAGGACAGCCAGGACCCACAGCCCGAGCACAAGGATCGCCCCGCTCAGGATGTGGACGAGCACCAGGCCTTCCAGCAGACCGAACCAGAGCAGCACACCCAGGACGATCTGGAGGCTGCCCGTGATGCGGACTATCATACGGGCTGCCTTGAATGCAGTATTCATCCTGAGACCCTCCTTCACTACCTGGCTAATGAGTTTTGGATTCGATGATTAATGGCGGCGCAGGTTGAGCCTGACCTGCCAGCCGACCCTCATAGACCCTCAGGAAGACAACCCCGCCCAGGATCATCAAACTGCCTGCGATCTGAATCCCGGTCAGCCGTTCCCCCAGCAGGAGGTAAGCGATCAGAGTAGTGAAAGCCGGTTCCAGAGTGGCGATCAGGTTGACGACGCTCGAAGGCAGGTAGCTCAAGCTGACGAGATAAAAACCATAACCCGCCAGGGTGGGCCCGGCTGCCAGGGCGACCAGGATCCCCCAACCGGTCAGGCGATTCCCCAGCCAGAGGATATCGGCTGGTTGGAGAGCCTTGCCGGGCAGGAAGCCCCCCGGGATCAGGTTCACCACAAGCAGGAAAACGGATGCGAAACCGAAGGTGTAGAACAGGGTCGTCCAGGGGTTCAGGCCGCGCTGTGCGGCCGAGCGGCCCATCAGGGTGTAAATGGCGTACCACAACCCGGATAGAATCCCGGTCAGGATGCCGATCAGGTTGGCGCGCCAGGCGCCTGGCGCGAGGGCCCCGGAGACGAGCGCGCAGCCTCCCAGACAGATGGCGACGGCCAGGAGCTTGGCCCAGTTCAGGCGTTCTTTGAGCAACCACCAACCCAGAAGTGCGGTAAAGCCAGCCGAACAGTACACCAGGACCGTGGAGACGGCTGCGCCGTTCAATGAGACCGACAGGGTCCACAGAGAATTGAAGATTGCCAGCATCAGGCCGTAGAGCATCAAATAAAGCAGGTGTTCCCGCTTCACGCTCAGGAGGCGCGGCCAGCGCAGCCCGAGGACAGCCAGCATGATCAGGGCCACCATTCCTTCCCGCAGGAAGGATAGGACCAGCGCGGGCAGCTGGTAGGTCAGGGTCAGGTAGCGAATAAAGATGGCGGTGGTCGACAAGAAGGCTGTGCTGACCAGGGCGGTCAGGTAGCCGCGCGTGAGGGTGGAGGGGGCAGTCGTCATTGTTTCTTTTCCTGGATGGACCGGCAGGGTGGTTCCGGCTAATCATATCAAACCTGGAGTGTTTTCGGCAACCCGCCTGGACCGATTGACCCGGTCCAGAAAGATGACCCTCCGAGGTCAAGGGTCAGAACCGCTGCAGGGCCCCGGGTCTGATCCTCAGCCTGGAACTTGGTCGAACGAGCGCGCTTACCGATCCCCGGCCTGAAATACTTTCACCCCGCAAGGGAACTCCTCACAGGGTGCAGCGGCAATTTCCCGATCGAGACGCCGGTTCCATGAGCCTGGCCGCGTCTGGCTTGTATTTCCTCGCCCCATGCGCTATACTGAGGGCACTGGCTGGTGGTTTTACCAGAGATCTCCCGGAGGGATATGCAAGCTTCGATCGAACCGCTGAAAGTCCAGAGCTTGAAGGCAGCCTGCATCAACCGCCTGGAAGGACTGATCCTCTCGGGCGAGCTCCGGATCGGCGAGCGGCTGCCTTCCGAGCGCGAGTTCGCCCAGCGCCTCGAGGTCAGCCGCCCGGTGCTCCATGAGGCCCTTGTGGATCTGGGGACCAAAGGCTTGGTCCAGATCATCCCACGCCGCGGGGTGTTCGTCAGCGATTACCGCCGTTCGGGTTCCCTCGCCCTGCTCTCCTCTCTGCTGGCCTACCACAACGGGCAGCTCGACCCGGCGTTCACCCAGAGCCTGATCGATATGCGCCAGATCGTCGAGACGGATGCTGCCCGGCTGGCGGGGCGCAAACGGACCGCAGACCACCTGGTGGGTTTCCGCACTCTGCTGTCAGAGGAGGCCCGGACTCCTTGCGGCGATCCCCGGGCACTGACCAGCCTGGACTTCTCCTTTCACTTACAGGTGGCGATCGCCTCGGGAAACTTGGTCTACCCCTTGCTCATCAATTCATTCCAAGGGGTCTACACCAGCCTGACCGGTGAATTTTTCCGCAGATACTGCGGCACCGCGGTTGTGGAAGCGGTCCATCGATTTCATCAAGAGCTGGTCGAGGCACTTAAGGCGAAGGAGGCCGAGAACGCCGCCCGGATCATGTCCGCCATGCTCAAACACGGAGAACGCTACCTGAAAGGAAAACAACCATGACCGTACTCGAAAAACCCCGCTACGCGATCAAGGCGCCATCCAACCTGTCTCCCCGCATTCAGTGGCTGCGGGATTATTATTTTCAGGGCGTGGGGCGCGCCTGGAACAATGAGTACACCTCCTGGACCACCGGTACCCCCTGGGATTTCCAGTACAACGAACTCACCTTTTATATCGTCCCGGAGACCTACGCCTTCTTGCAGACCTTCCGCTCGGCGTTCGCCCTGGTGGCCCACCCGGTGCGCCTCGCCCCGGACTTCTGGAAGTGGAGCCTGCCGGAACGCCGCGCCTGGTTCAATAAGGAAGTCATGGTGCATTACCTGCCCAAGGAGATTCTGCCCCTGGACCTCCTGGCAGGGGCGCGCTTCAATATCCAGACCTCGGCCTGCCTGACCGAGGCAGAAACCCGTGCGCGGGACAAGCTCGTGTACGGTCCCCAGGGCAGTCGAGCCGCGATGCTCTGGTTCCACGATCACGGCTACGGCAACGCCGGGGCGACTTCCGGACACCTGATCCCGGATTACGGACGGGTGATCCGCTCCGGCTGGAAGGAGATCTACACCGAACTGGAGCGGTGCTACGCAGGACTGACGGGGACCGAGCAGAAAGGCAAGAAAGGTGCCCAGCTGCGCGCCATGCTGACCGCTGCGACCATGCCGCGCGACCTAGCTGCCGAATACTCCAGGGAATGCCAACGCCTGGCGGGCATTGAAGCCGACCCGCAGCGCGCCGCGGAGCTCTCCGACCTGGCCGGGATGCTCCAGAGGGTCCCCTGGGAACCGGCCCGGTCCTTCTGGGAGGGGGTGGAGTCCCTGTGGCTGACCCATATGCTGGTCATGGCTGACGAAAACTATCCAGGCCCCGGGGACTCCTTCGGGCGTATGGACCAGTACCTCTTCCCCCTTTGGGAAAAATCCATCCGGGAAGGCATGCCGCGCGAGCGGGGCAAGGAGATCCTCAAGTGCTTCTGGGTGCACTGCAACACCGCCTACGACAGCATGATCCGCACGGGCGGCAACCAGGGCATCACCGCCGGCTACGGGCAGCTCCTGACCCTCTCCGGCATGGGCAAGGGCGGTCAGGACCTGACCAACGACCTGACCTATGCCATCCTGGAAGTGATTGACGAGATGTCGCCCATCCTCGAGCCCAAGCCCAACGTGCGCCTGCACCGAGGCTCCCCGGAGGCGCTGCTCGACCGGGTGGTGGCAATGATCGCCTCCAGCCAGGGTTCGCCCTTCCTGATGAACTTCGATGAGCGTTCCATGGCCGGCATGATGCTACAGGCCAGAAGATCAGGGGTCTCCGACCTGATCAACGCCGACAACGTTTTCGATTATGCACCGGTTGGATGCCTGGAGAATACCATGGTGGGAAATGACCGCTCCGGCACCGTGGATGCCAACCTGAACCTGCTGAAGGCGGTAGAACTGGCGCTGACCGGCGGTTACGACCTGGAGCCCTTCACCGACCCCATGACCGGCAAGGTCGAGAAACGCCGCCGCTGGGGGGTCGATACCGGGGAGGCCACTCGCTTCCAGACCTGGGAAGAGTTCTGGGAGGCCTATACCGCCCAGACGCGGCGTATCCTCCAGCGCATCGTGGACCTGTATGAACAGTCCGAAGCGATCCGTGCTTGTTTTGCCCCCACTCCATATGTTTCCTGCCTGGTCAAAGGCTGTGCCCAGAAGGGACTGGACATCACCCAGGGCGGCGCCGAGCTCGGCTACGTCACGATTGAGGCGGTTACCTATGCCACCACCGTGGACTCGCTCCTAGCAGTCAAGTACCTGGTCTTCGATCAAAAGGTGTGCAGCATGGCCGAGCTAATCCAGGCGTTGCGGGACAACTGGGTCGGCCATGAGGTGCTGCAGGCGCGCGCCCAGCACAAGGCCCCAAAATACGGCCGGGATGATGATGCTGCCGACGCCATAGGCCGAAAAGTGATGGAGCTCTGGACGGAGGAGACCTGGAAATTCAAGACGAAATCCACCCTGCGCCAGTTCCGTCCCGGCATGTTAAGCTGGAACTACTGGGTGGCCGACAGCTTCGTCCTGCCCGCCAGCCCGGATGGGCGGCCGCGGGGCCGCTTCCTCTCGAACGCCTTGTGCCCCTCCAATGGCGCGGACACTGCCGGGCCGACCGCCAACGCCAACTCAGTCGGCAAAGTGTTGGGCGGCAAGGCGCCGGACGGCAACGGCGATTGGAAGGGTTACCTGAACTTGTTGCCGAACGGCGGCTCCCACACGATGACCTTCAACCCAACGCTGCTGCGCGATCCCGAGCACCGTCAGAAATTCAAGGCCTTCCTGAAGGGTTACATCGAGAATGGCGGCAGCGCCCTGCAGGTCAACCTGATCGACGCCGATATGCTGCGCGACGCCCAGAAGCATCCCGAAAATTACCGCCACCTGCTGGTGCGGGTGACAGGCTACAATGCTTACTTCACCGCCATCGGGCGGGAACTGCAAAACGAGATCATTGCCCGTGAAAGCCACCAGATGAAATGACGGAGGGACGGATCCTGAACCTGCAGCGTTTCTCGACCGAGGATGGACCGGGCCTGCGCACCACGGTATTCTTCAAGGGTTGTTCACTGCGTTGCGCCTGGTGTCATAACCCGGAAAGCCTCTCGCCGCGCCTGCAGACGGTCTGGTACCAAACGCGCTGCCTGGGCTGTCACACCTGCCTCTCGGCCTGTCCGAACGGCTGCCTGAGCATGGGGACGGACGGCCTGCAGATTGACCGGGAGCGTTGCCAGGGATGCCTGACTTGTGCGCGCGAGTGCCCCTCCGGAGCCATTGAAGCCCTGGGGAAGATCATCTCGGACGAGGAGCTAGTGGCTGAACTGATCAAGGATCGGGCGTATTTTGAATCTTCCGGGGGAGGCGTGACCCTGTCCGGCGGGGAGCCCACCTTCCAGCCGGAGTTCGCCCAGGGGGTTTTACGCGGCTTGAAGGAGCAGGGCCTCTCGACTGCCCTGGACACCTGCGGAGAGTGTTCGCCGCGCACCCTTGACCGGCTGCTGCCCTACACGGATCTGGTGCTTTACGACTTGAAACTGCTCGATGCGGAGCAGCACCGCGCCTTCACCGGCCAGACCAACACGCTGATCCTTGAGAATTTGCTTTTTCTCAGGGAATATTTTAATGACCCGCCGAACTCCCTCGAGCTCTGGATCCGTACGCCCTTGATCCCTGGGGCAACCGCCACGCAAGAGAACCTGAACGCTCTCGGCGGGTGGATTGCCAGGAACCTGGAGGACCGGGTCGCGCGTTGGGAACTGTGCGCTTTTAATAACCTGTGCCGCGACCAGTACACTCGCCTTGGCCTGGATTGGGCCTATGCCCAGACGCCGCTCATGAGTGCCGAAGAGCTGGCGTGTTGTGAACAGGCCGCCAAATGTTCCGGGGTTGTCCCCGGGATCGTGCATGCCACCGGGGCGACGCGCCTCCCGGTCTAGATTGAGGAGCTCACCATGACTGATCCAAAACAATGCGCCACTTTTTCCTTGGACGACATCCGGGGCACGCAGCCGGCCATGAAGATCGGGCTGCTGGGGACGGTGACCCCTCAGGGGTTGCCGCACCTCACCCTGCTCTCCACGCTCATGGCCTGCGCTCCGGCACAGATCTCATTCGGCCAGTTCACCGAGGGGCAATCCAAAAAGTATATTCTCCAGAACCCCCGGACCGGCTTCCTGATCATGAGCTTGGATCGGAACCTGTGGCGCGGCAAGGCGACCTTTACCCATACTGCCAGGGATGGCGCGGAGTACGATTATTATAACAACGTGCCAATGTTCCGGTACAACGCCTACTTCGGGATTCACACGGTTTATTATCTGGACCTCGTGTCGCACACCGGCCGGGTGCCTCTGCCGATGAACCGCATCATCTTCGCCGCCCTGCAGACGATGCTGGCGCGCAGCCTGGGGCGCAGGTCTGGCGGGAAGGACGTTATGAATGCCTGGACGCGCGCCTTCTTAAACAAACTGGACAATCTCAAATTCCTGTCCTACATCGGGGAGGACGGCTATCCGGAGATCATCCCGGCCATCCAGGCCCAGAGCCTGGATGCAGAGCAAATCCTTTTCTCCCCCTCGGTTTATACCCGGGAGCTGGAGGCGATCCCGCAGGGGACCAGCTTGGCGCTCTTTGCCATGTCGCTCTCGATGGAGGCGGTGTTGATGCGCGGGACCTACCGGGGCATCCAGCGCGTCGGAGGTCTGCGCGCCGGGGTTGTGGGGATCGATTGGGTGTACAACTCCATGCCGCCTCTTCCCGGCCAGGTCTACCCGGTCATCCCGGTCGAGGCGGTCACCAAGTTCTAGGCTGGTTGTTTTTTGGAAGAGGCAGGACGCGCTGCGGGCCGGATTTCCCGGCCCGCTTGATTCATTCTTGCCGTGCACGTGAATAAAAACGGGAACTACCTCGAATTACGCCGCAATTTCAGAACTCTTCCTGAAGCTCTCCCCGCTTTTGCAGGGGGGAATTTCAACTCTTCCTGCGGGAATATTTTGCTACATGCTCTGGCACGGGGATATCCTGCGCCATCAATTCGTCCTGAACTGGAGTAAGGGCGGTTTCCTGCAAAGGAAGCACTCCCGCCCAGATGGGCAAGGCGTAATCCGCCTCATCATCTACGGGCGGACCGCTTCGCACTTTCGCGGAGGCCAGATCTATCTTAATGGAAACGACGCTGGTAGTGTTCATCTCCTTGCGAGTAGGCAGGCGCGCCTCACGCCAGCGACCGGGGATCAGGTGTTCCGTGATCGCCTCCAGTGCCGCCATTTTTTCTTGATCGTCTTTAACAGCTCTTCCCGTACCGAAGACAACGACCGAGCGGTAATTGACCGAGTGATTGAAGACTGAGCGCGCCAACACCAATCCATCCACCAACGCCACTTCCACGCAGACTGGATGTCCCGCCTCGATGTACTTGAGCAGGCGGCTGGCCTTCGCCCCGTGGAGAACGATGGTATCTCCAATCCTCGCAAAATTGATCGGGATGACGTATGGCTGATGATTCTCGACAAAGCCCACATGACAGATGAGGGCTTCATCCAGAATTTGATAGATGGTCTCGCGATCGTAATGCCCATGCTTGGGTTTGCGATTGATTCGATTCAGGCCGGTCTTTGGAAAATCGGTCATGGTTTGCTCCTTTGTTGTATCGTCTATTCTTGAATGCTGTTTGGATGCCATCCGATCGCATCCGGTCTAACCCGGATAGAAATTCTTGTGTTTCGATTGATCCGGCTGGGTCAGCAGGGAAAGGAAGTAAAAACCGGCCACGATCAAAAGCAGCGCCTTGATCCCGGTGACGAAGGTGACCGACTGAAGCAGGGCACCCACGAACGCGCCCACCAGGTTCGCCCCCAGGGCGGTATTCTTCTCCTCGGCAATGGCGAAGGAGCGAATGAAGACGATGCCGCTGAAGAGCATCGGCAGGCTGGTCAAACCACCGACGATCACGGCTTTGGTGGCGTAGGGCAGAAAGGCGAACTGGGCCAGATCGATAAAATAAAGGGCCAGGCTGATCCCGATCAGGGCCGCATACACGAGGCCCAGGGGAATCTTCGGGAACCGGTGGGCGATCCCGTTCGCCAGGAGCGCCATGAGCAGGACCCCGGAGACGATCACCGCGTTGACCTGCCAGGTGTTGCCTAATACTACCGAGGCCTTGCTGATATTTTGCACCTCCAGGAGCAGGAAGGCGACCCCCAGGAAGAAGAAATGCCAGTAGGAACGGCCCCAGCGTGCGATCAGGCCGGAGGCCTGCCATTTTTTATAGCTCCGCACCAGGATCAGCAGCATCAACCCGGTCAGGAGGTAATACAGGACAGGGATCTGGGCAGATTGCAAGTAGATATACGGCCAATCATCGGTCACAACCCGGGTGTTATGGGGCAGGGGAGGGACCGGATAGGTCTGCTGCAGGTTCTGGATCAAGGCCTCCAGCCTTGGATTATTGGCGATCTGCTCCCTGGCACGGGTGAGATCGCCGGTGATGAACATCACACCTCCCCAGCCGTAGGCGGTGTGCGGGATGGCGATCACAATCGGCTTTTCGCCGAAAACTTGCTCAAGAGCGATTTCGATGCGGTCGGCAATAAACACCTTCTGGGCTTCGAAGGTGAGCACCATGATGCCGCCAGGTGCGAGCAGGGATTTTGCCTGGGTGAGGCTCTCACGTGTGTATACATAATTGTCCAGGCGGGCGTTCGTCATTGCGGTGGTCGTGTGCGAATCCAGGAGGCTGAACGAGATGACATCGTAGGTCTCATGGGTGGTGGCAAAAAACGAGCGGGCGTCATCGATGACCACCCGCACGGCGGGCGAAGAGTAAGGTTGTTCGGGATGAAAGCGTCGCCCGATGGCGATGATGGCCGGATCGATCTCGACCGCGGTGATGTCCTTGACCCCCTGGCGGAGGGCCCCGGCGGCATCGTTCCCGGCTCCGGCCCCGACGATCAGGACCTTCTGGGGGTTGGACTGCAGCAGCAGAGGGATGTCATACTGGCTGAGACCCTGCCAGGAAGGGAAAAAACTCTGCGGATCGGCCGATGTATGGGCCCGGCTTAAATCGGACATCCCCTGATAACCCACATTATTGACGGTGACCAGGTATTCGCCGATATCCCCGTGACTCGCATTGGACTTGCTGACAACCAACTTTTGGTAGGGGGACCAGACCACATCCAGAGTGTTGGGTGTGAGACCCGCCAGCCAGATCAGCAGGACGGCGGCAAGCAGCAGGGCCAGATTCAGCCTCCAGCCCTGGCGGGTCCAGAGGATGAAGATCGACATCAGGATCCCTGCGACCATGAACCAGGTGATCGGAGGCTGGTAAAAGAAGCTCAGCATAACAAAAAGCCAGGTTCCCACCAGGCTGCCAATCACATTGACCGAATAGGCCCAGAGAGTGTTCGGGTGGTCATCCATCAGCCGCCCCAGCAGCCGGCCGACGGGGACGAAAATATCCACAACCAGAATCAGCAGGAAGTACGTCAGCAGCAGTCCCAGGCTCACGAGCAGGACGGTGACCTCAGGGTTGGTGCTGACCAGGCCGTACCAGATCGTCAGATCCCCCAGCAGGCTCAGATAATCACTGATGTTCTGCAGGATGCCCCGGGTCAACGGGATGGCCATCGCCAGAAGCAGGAGCAACAGCGGCGAGAGAGACTGTCGAAAGATGATCGGCTTGCGGCAGGTGAAACACCCCAGCCCCAGGCCCAGAAAACAGGCCACCAGGATCGTATTCTGGAGATAGGCGAAAATGCGGATCTCGGTGCCGATCCAGCGGATGAACAGCATCTCCAGGAAGAGACCGAGCACGCTGATGAGAAAGATGGCCCAGGTGCGGTGGGTCAGCCTGAGGTAATCATCGGCGGGCAGACTGGGGTCTTGCTCCGGCCGCGTTGGCCCTGCGGCGTCGGGCTGGCCTTCATGGATGCCTTTTCGATGCAGCATGGATTACGCCTTCAGGTCGGGTCTAGATCTCAATCCGCTCGCGCAGCTTCCCGATAAAATCTTGCGACAGGACACCTTTCTGAATGGCCTGATGCATGAGCGCCACGAGCTCAGACTCCTCCAGGATGAGCGGCTCGTTCAAGAGCAGCCCTTGCCTCCAGGCCGAGAAGCGAATTTCTTCTCCCCGGGCCGGATCGGTGAGCAGTCTTTCCAGCCTGGCCTCAGTTTCCGCCAGCTCCAACGATACCGAGGTGATCACATTTGCCGCATCGCTTTTGTCCATAAGCCATCCAATTCCTTTATTTCTGGAACACCTTGTTTATTAGAGTTTATCACGAGTGTACCGTAAAACCCCGACCTTCAGGTCCGGGGATATAACGTGCGCAATAGTGAACAATTGTGCTATAATAAGCCTGGTACCTTAACAAGCAGCCGGTTCGGTGGAAAAGCCTGTCCACCGGTAAAACTTGGACAGTCGATATCCCGTAGGGGTGGGAACCACCCGAACGTACACGCCTATGGAGAGCAGGTAAGACCTGATTTCAGGCAGAGCTCGTTGAAGTAGGAAGCCCCCCGCTTGAGCGGTGGGGTAGTTCACCATGAACGAACCGGGCAGGAAACGACCCTGTCCGGCTTTTGTGTCTTCGAATCAATCTTCGCATCGGTGGAGGATTAGTACTTCAGATGGGTCGAATCCACGATCCCCACGATCACGGAGATGACGCAGGCATCCGGGTTTTTAAGCACCTGACGGGCGCCGTTGCCCTCCCGGTTCACCAGGACCGTATCGCCGATCCCGGCCTGGGTATTGTCGAGGGCGATGAAATCCTCGTCGGGCGGCTCTGCCTCCAGTCCCAGCGGCTGCACCACCAGCAGCCTCCGGTTCTTGTAATCCCGGTGGCTGATGGTGGTAACCACGGTTCCAACCACTTTTCCTAGGATCATGGCCGCCTCTCAGGTGTAATGCTGCCAGCCGCGCCGCAGGGTGAGATCGAACTCCCCGTCCGGACGCACGGTCAGCTCATCGACGATGCCGATCAGCGCCAGGTCTATCGGCACGAACTTGACCTCCGGCATCGCCAGGGCAGCCTCACGCGAGCGCACCATCACGCATAGATCCCCCGGCCCCGCCTGCACGACATCGGCGGCCACCTGCAGCGCCCCGACCGGTTCCAGTTTCTTGTTGAGCGGCTGGACGACGAGCAGCTTCAGCCCCTCGGTGCCCGGGTATTTGAGCGTACAGATCGCACTGCCCCTGACTCGGCCGAATAACATCCCGGCTACTTCGCTCCGGTGCTTTTGAGGACACGCTGGATGATCACGTCCAGCAGTTGCGGGTCAACCGTCGTGCCCAGCCGGGCGATGACCGCCGTGCGGATGCGCTGTTGCAGGTCGGCCGTCTCCCCCGGGGCGGCATGAGCGGGGGATTGCAATTCCGGTCGCGCCAACCGTTCGGATACGGGAGCCAGGGCCGGAGGGGGCTGGGCCTGTTTTTGGGAGAGATAGGGGCGGACCGGGGCGCTCGGAGGGTTATCCGGCTGGCTGCGGCGCAGCTGCATCCCCAACCGGCCGGCTTTCTCGTAGGCCAGCTCGGTCAGAACGACGTTGTCGTTGACCTCCAGCGACATTACCCCGCCTTTGAAGAGGTCTTCGATATCCTTTTCGGTGTAAAACTCCTTGGGCATGTTCTGCTCCTTTCCGGCTGGGACTGGGCCCGCATCAGGCGCCTTCCCGGCCCTCCTGGCTTTCCAGAGCCTGAATGGCGGCGTTCTTGGCGGTCAGGATCTCGGCTTCTGTCCCCGAGAGCCACATGCGGCCGAAGCGTCCGACCGACGAGACGTGGATCAGCTTGATGCTGGCCGTCTTCTCGGCTTCGTTGCAGGCGATGTTGATATAGGCCGCGGGAGCGCACTCCAGCACCAGCATGGTTTCGCCGGCCACCAGCATGCTGCCGCGGCGGAAGCGGTTCAGAAGCTGAGCCTGATAGGGATCAACATGCGTGATCACCTGCGTGGACACCACCTGCGGCCGGATGCGGTCGGCGACCGAGAGGCCCAGACGGGACAGGACGACATCCCCCGCTTCGAGGACAGCCGCCTGGTTGGGAGAATGCACTTCGAACATGCCGAACTCGCGTTCGACGATCTGTGCGCCTGGCCGGGCCTCGGTAGCCTTTACGGCGATATCCACCACACGGAACACTTCATTTCCGGGTGCCATTTCGACATACAGGGCGGCCATGCCTTCGGTCGGTAGGTCGCCCTGGGTGACCGTCCCGACGAAAGATGCGAACTGGGGCTGCATCCGGTCCAAGTAGCAGTAACACCGCAGCGAAAAAGTATCGGCCATACTGTTTTCTCCTTAACCTCCCGACTTAGGCAGGCGGGCTGTGCAGGGCGATGCCGAGCGGGGTGATGAAGAGCGGGTTTGTCGGCACAAGAGTCGGCAGGCCGGTGTACTCCTGGATGACCTGGGCCATGCCCTGGAAGGCGGAAGACCCTCCCACCAGGGTGACGGTTTGCACCCTTCGCCTGCGCACATGGTGGAGGATGATCGCGCCCACCTTCTCCATCACCGGACGGAGCAGAGGCAGCAGACGGGCCTGCTCGTCGGGCGTGATCTTGAGCATCTCGGCTTCCTCGAAGCTGAGGCCCAGGGATCCCGCCACCACCAGCGTAAAATGCACGCCTCCGGTCGGCTCATCGGCCGTATAGACCACCTGGCCTTCCCGCACGATGGCAATCCCGGTCGTTCCGCCGCCGACGTCCACCAGGGCCCCTTCCCGCAGCCGGAGCACGAGGTTCGCCGCGCTGGGTTCATCGATCAGGCCGCTGCACTTGAAGCCGGCTGCCTCGACCACGTGCGCCGTGGCGGCGATTTCGGCCCGGGGGACTCCGGGGGGATAGGCGCTCCCGGCTAGAGTCAGCTCCCGGCCCAGGCGGTGCTCTAGGCGGGCCTTCATACCGCGCAGCAGGTCGGTCGCACCCACGAAGTCGACTACCAATCCGTCGCGCACGACCTCGGCGAACTGCCACTCCCCGGCCAGGGGGGTGCCCGCCTCATCCAGGGCGACCAGCACCAGGTAGGCCGTTCCCAGGTCCACCCCGACCCGCAGCTTTGTTCCAGGCGCCAGGGACAGCCTCCCGGCGCTCTCCGAGAGAGTCCTGGGGAGGATGATTGCCTCCGCCCGGGTCAGGGTTTCCGCCAGCCTCGCACCTCCGGGCCCTTGCCCGGTGGATGGGCTCACGCGCACCTCGGAGAGCCTACTTGGCCTTGGTCTCTGCGGAGCGCCCGCCGATCGCGCCCTTGCTGGACTTGGGCAGGATCATCTCCACATCCGCGTGCGGGCGAGGGATGACGTGCACTGAGACCATCTCGCCGACCCGCTTGGCAGCCGCAGCACCCGCGTCTGTGGCCGCCTTGACCGCGCCTACATCGCCGCGCACCATCACGGTCACATAGCCGCCGCCCACATACTCGGAGCCGATCAGGACCACGTTGGCCGCCTTGACCATCGCATCGGCCGCCTCAATGGCACCGACCAGGCCGCGCGTCTCCACCATACCGAGAGCGATCAAAGAGGGATCTAAAGCCATTTTGTTCCTTCCTTTCTTTTATAGAATGCTTGGATCGATCAGGAATGCGATTTGCCTGCCATGACTTCGTCCACCACCTGCCGGACGATTTTTTCCAATTCCTCGGCGGAAAGCCCCGGCGAGACCTCGCCGGGAGAAAAAGCTTCCGCGGGCGGGGTGAGCGTCTCGTAAGCCAGCCGCTTGATGTTGATCAGATGATAGGCCGTGACGTTGTCCCCGGTGATGGCGCCTCCCACCCCCCCGGAACCGAGGGTCAGGGAGGGCATCACACCGGTGGTCAGTCCGATCGCCCCGAGCGTGCCCATCGTGTTGACCAGGATGCGGAAAACTGGTTTTTCAAGCCCGAAGGCCATGATCACCTTCTCATCCGTGGCATAGATGATCTGCGTGTGACCCAGGCCGCCGGTCTGGATGATGGCGATGGAGGTTTCGCAGCCCGCCTCCCAGCCGTCGGCCACATACCAGGCCAGCACGGTGGTCATCTTCTCGTGGGCGAGAGGTTCCTCTCTCCCGGCTTTCGACAGCGGTGTGACGATGATGCGGGTACCAGCGGGGAGGCTGAAACCGGCCGCTCCCGCCACGGTTGCGGCCGATTTTCCCACGACGGAGGTGTTGATGCTACCGTCCGGATGGAAAAGGGTCCGGCGCAACGCCTCGGTCTCATGTGGATCCGCAAAATAGGCCCCTTCGGCCCGCATTAGATCCATCAGCGCACCGGCGATCGGGCGGTCGGCGATCACGGCCTGTTCGGTGGCGCAGATCGTCGAATAATCGAAGGCCTTGGAGGCCACGATGTAGCGGGCCGCCTTGGCGAGGTCGGCGCTGCGATCCACGTACACCGGGACATTCCCGGGCCCGACGCCATAGGCTGGTTTGCCAGTCGAGTGGGCCGCCCGCACCATGGCCGTCCCACCGGTCGCGAGGATTACCGCCGTCTGAGGGTGGGTAAGCAGCTCCTGGGTGCCCGGCAGGGAGATTTGCTGGATACAGCCGATCAAGCCCCTGGGTGCGCCGGCGTTTTCGGCTGCCAGCGCCATGGCCTGGGCGGCTTCAAAGGTGCAGCGCGCCGCGGCTGGATGGGGCGAAAATACGATGGCGTTGCGGGCCTTGACTGCGATCAGCGCTTTGAAGAAAGTCGTGGAGGTCGGGTTGGTGGAGGGGACCAGGGCCGCCACCACCCCCATCGGCCAGGCGATCTCATACAGGCGCCGGGCGGGGTCGTGCCGGATGACACCGACGGTCTTCAGGTCACGGATGCTCTCCCAGACCACCCGTGAACCGAACTCGTTCTTGAGCCTCTTGTGGGCGGCCACCCCGTATCCGGTCTCCTCCTGCGCCATCCGCCCCAGGCGATCGGCGGCCTGAAAGCCGGCCATGGCCATAGCCTCGCACACCCGGTCGACCTCTGCCTGGGAAGCCCGACTCCAGGTTTTCCAGGCCGCTGCAGCGGCCTGGACCAGCTCACGGGATTCTTGAATGGATGCAAGGTCTTTATCCAGGCTCATAGAACCACTCCCGGTATACGATACTCTTTCCTCAGGATTTCCGGAAAACGACCTGGCCGCCCACTTCCAGCGAATCGATGACCGCCATGATCACGGCGTCCACCGGCGTGTCCTTGGTGATAGCGGTTTGGCGGGCCGAGGAACCGGCGGCGGTCAGCACCAGGTCCCCCTGGCCGGCATCGACGGTATCCACCGCCACAAACGGTTTCCCGATCGGGCTGCCGGTCTCATCCGTCTGGCGGACGATGAGCAGCTTGCGCGAGACGAGCTTTTCGTCCTTGATCGTCGAGACAGTGGTTCCGATCACTCTGGCGATTAACATACTCTCTCTCCCAGGATCAGTAGCTCTTCGGGGCCGGGGCAGGTGCTGCTGCCGCGCCTTGCGAGGGGCTGGGGCCCTGAATGATTTTCACGCCGGCACTAGCGCCGATGCGTGTGGCCCCGGCCTTGATCATGTTCTCGGCGTCTTCATAGGTGCGCACCCCGCCGGCTGCTTTCACCCCCATGTCCGGTCCGACGGCCCGCCGCATCAGCTCAACGTCATGGACCGTGGCGCCGCCACTGGCGAAGCCGGTGGAGGTCTTGACGAAATCCGCGCCGGCTTCTTTCGAGAGCAGACAGGCGATCGTCTTTTCCTCATCGGTCAGGAAGACCGCCTCGATGATGACCTTGACAAGTGCGCCGCGGGCATGTGAGGCCGCCACCACGCCGCGGATGTCCTGGGCAACCAATTCGAGGTCGCGGGCCTTTAAGGCGCCGATGTTGATGACCATGTCGATCTCCTGGGCGCCGTGATCCAGGGCGTTCTGTGTCTCGAAGGCCTTGACTTCCGTGGACGTGGCCCCCAGCGGGAAACCGATCACCGTGCAGACCTTCACGTTTGAACCTTTGAGCAGCTCGGCACATAGTTCTACCCAGGTGGGGTTCACGCACACCGAAACGAAGCCGTACTTGCGGGCCTCGAAGCACAACTGTGCGATCTGATCCTGGGTGGCATCCGGCTTCAGCAGGGTGTGGTCGATCATCCCGGCCAGGTTCAGATCCTGTGGGATCACGCCGATCGTTGAGGAGAGCCGCTCAGCACCGGCGCTGACCACTCTCCCGGTCCGATCGAAGCAGGTCCGCACACAGAGCGAATCTGAGCAGTCGAACCTGCACTGGCTACCATCCGGTTGCCGGCTGCGCTCCTGCTGCTCGAGCATGGCTGCGAGCACCTCGTGAGTGATGACTTCTACCAGATTTTCGACCGTCTTCAAATCTGAAAGCATAGGCTGGCCTCTACTTGAAATATTGCTTTTCGATCGCCGTGATCTTGTCGACGCGCCCGGCATGGCGTCCTCCGGCAAACTCGGTCGTCAGCCAGGTTTGGACGATCAGCTTGGCGAGGTTCACACCGATCAATCCGGCACCCAGGGTCAGGAGGTTGGTGTTGTTGTGCTCGCGGCTGTTGACCGCGGATGAATAGTCGTAGGCCATCCCGGCCCGTACGCCGGGGACCTTGTTGGCGACGATGCAGCTCCCGATGCCAGCCCCGTCGATCATGATCCCGCGCCAGGCCTTCCCGGAGCTGACCAGCTTTGCCACCTCGAGTGCATAGTCGGGGTAATCCACGCTGGCTTTGGTGTAGGTGCCCATGTCCCGGACGTCATAACCCATCGCAGCCAAGTCTGCCTTAAGAATTTCCTTGAGTTCGAACCCGCCGTGGTCAGCTCCGATCGCCACTACCTTGTGCTCGGGGGCCTTGGGAGAGGGTTCGGCCTCAGCAGGGGGGACGGGGTGGGCAGAATCTGTCTTGGCAGGGACACTGGAGGGTGCGGTATTCCGTGGGGAGATACCCATGACCTGGCTCAGCACCCGTTGCACGATCTGCCGGATTTCTGCGTCGTCAATCGCATTCACTCGTTTTTCCCTTAGAAGTACAAGCCCGACAGGTCATAATGTGGTAATGACCACATGACCAAATTACCTCTTCATCATAGCACGCCGAGAATGGAAAGTCAAGCAGCGCCCGCGGTTGTATCCGCAGCCTGCTCGCCAGGCTGGTGCATTGCATGGGCAGGACCAAAACGGGAATCGCGCCTTGAGGGGCGATCCTGTTCCTTCTGGGTTGTGAATCAATTGGGAAGCTAGCGGGTCAGCTTGGCCAGATAGCGGTAGCGGTCCCCCCGATAGAGGATCTTGACGAATTCCATGACGCGCCGGTACTGGGAATAGGTCGTCCGTTCACTCAAGAGTAGCGGGCTGCCGGCCTTGATCTGCAGGAGCGAGGCCTCGCGCCCGGTGGCCAGGGTCACTTCCAGAGTCTCATCTGCTTCGGTCGGGATGAGGTGGAACTTCTCCTGAAGCAGCATGTAGATTGATCCAATCCGCTCCAGTTCCTCCCGGGTGATGGTCTGTCCCTCCGGTAGAACGGTGTAGGAGGTCTGCAGCCCCATCGGCACGCCATCCCCCAGGCGCAGACGTTCCACCAGGAGGACCGGACCTTCGTTTTCCGGGAGCTCCAGGTGGGTCCGCACGTTCTCCGGCGGCTGGACGAGGCCCATCTCCAGGATCTTCTGTCCCGGGACGATGCCCCGGCGCTGCATATCCTCCGTGAAACTGGTCAGCTCCGAGATGCCTTTCTGGAGCTTCTGAGGAGAGACGAACGTGCCTTTGCCATGCTCCCGGTAGAGGTATCCCTGGCGGACCAGCAGGTCGATGGCCTGGCGGATCGTCGTCCGGCTGACGGAATAGACCTCCTCCAGCTGCCTCTCGGCCGGGATTGGCTGATGGGCCTGGACCTTGCCCTGGATGATCTGCTCGCGCAGGATATTGGCCAGCTGATAATAGCGGGGTAGAAAATCGTTCGGGTCGATCATTTCAGGCAATTCCCATTGTCTTTCAAAAACCGGGCCGTCTGATGACGATACCCACTTCGATTATCGGCTCTTTCCAGGCCTCCGTCAAGCCGACCTCGCACAGGGCACGACCTCTTTCGAACGTGAAGCCGACCGCCTGATCTAACCGAACGGTTGTGACCGGATATCTGCCTCTGGCAGCACCGCCATCCTGGCCCCGCTTTCAATGGCGATGGCGGCCAGCGCCGCACCGTAGTCCAGGTCGATGTTATTCATGGTATCGTGGGTATCGTGATAGCCGCTGCGGTTGATATCATAGTTTTCCATGAACAGAACCACGGGTGCGCCGATATCCGAAAAGATCTGGCCGTCGGTGTTATACAGGGAGCTGGCTGGGTCATCCTGCATGCGTACCTCGCCTGTCAGCGCCAGGTGGGCAGCCAGAGGCGGGATGGCGCTGCCATCCTGGCTCCGCTGGCCGCGCCCGAGGTTGCGCCTTTCTGGGCTTTGATTCCACTGGGCCGCGCCGGCGTTCCAGATCAGGTTGGCCAGGTGCGCCTGCCAGGCCAGGGAGAGGGAGCGCGGGCCCCTGCCAGGAGAAATCTGAAAGATATCCCGGTCGTGATCGCGGTTGTGAGCGATCATGTCCATGACAAAGATACCCATCGGCCGTGTGCCTGAAAGGTCCATCCACTGGTTGTCCCCCAGGTGTAACCGGAGCGTTTTTTCGATCAGCGCCTGACAGAAGTGCCTGGCCCCCATGCAATCGGCAGGGAACTCTTCGCCGGTCAGGTGGAGCAACCAGATATCCCGCTCCAGCCGGCCCTGGCTGGACAGTTTCAGGTAAATTGGGGCGGATTGCAGGAGAACCGTCGTGGCGGAGCAATTGTCGTCAGCTCCGGCTGCCGCCCGGTGCGCGCCTGACCCGCCGTGTGAGCGGTCATAGGTATCTTCCTCATAGGCTGTGTCGTAATGATCGGCCAAAATGACGGCCTGGGTGCGGTCCCGGCCGGGGATCACCACCAGCAAGTCGCGCTCGTGGCTCATGCCCTCATGGTCACGCATCCATCCGCCGAGGAGCGGGTAGTTAAAATCCGTCTGCCAGGAGAACGGCAGTTCCCCACACACGGCCTTATCTTGCATTCCGGCCTGACGGATTGCCTCCCGGTGGCGCTGCAGCAGGTAATCCCCCAGGCGCTCCAGGTCGCGTGGGCGATTGGGAAGCTCCCTAAGAGTGGCCGCATCCTGGACGACATCCGCGGTTTCTTTGGTTTTATAATCGCCGTTGGAGAGCGTCTGGATGTCCTCCCAGTAGGCCGTTTCGAACGCCCGTGTGGCGGTCTCGTTATAGGTAATGGCATGGGGTAGAGCAGCTGCCTGGCCCGGCCTCTCCAGCAT
Source organism: Anaerolineales bacterium (assembly GCA_050013095.1). Taxonomy (GTDB): domain Bacteria; phylum Chloroflexota; class Anaerolineae; order Anaerolineales; family Villigracilaceae; genus UBA877. The sequence goes on from JBEKFY010000005.1 coordinate 48,026, forward strand.
GTCTTCGACCACTGCCTGCATGGCGCGGCCCCGCTCGAGACTGGGCGTGTGATCGGGCAGTCCGGCGATCCAGGCCTCCAGAGTTTCTTCCTTGGCAAGGCGCAGCAAGGTGCGGGCGAAAGCGCGCGGCAGCCGCCGCTCCCCCATGAGCTGCCGGGCATCGAGCAGGCTCAGCAGGTTGAGCGAGGTCTGGTGTGCATAGTGGTCGTGCTCATTGTGGAAATCCTGAAGGGCAGAGAGATACACTTCCCGGCGGGCGAGGCGCGGCCAGAGTTCGGTCGCGTCGTTCCCTGAGGCTGCATTCCAGGGGGAGGCCGTGAGATAGCCGAGCGGCGCATCCGGCAGCAGTTCGATACTGCCGGTCCGGGGAGACCGGTAGGCCACCGCCAGGCGGTGCCAGTAGACTTCATAGCGGCCTACCCGCATGGCCGGAAAGAGAAAACGGTATCCGAACAACCCACCATTCGCCAGGGTATTCTCCGCTTCTAGGATCTGCTCGGGCGAGGCGCGCGGCCCGTCCAGCAACAGACCGAAATCAGCATTCCACAACTGGCAGTTCCTGGCCATCGGTTTATCGTAAAGGCCCAGAACCTCCAGGTCGGTGCTGAACAGGACCTTGGCTACCTTTTCCAAACGTGGGTTCAGCGCCAGCTCGTCTTCATATCGATGGATTCGATCCCAACGGTTGCTTCGGGAATAGGTGTGCAGGAGCAGCTCCTCCTGGGCCTCCAGGGGGGTGCGATCCTCCCGGGGTTCATGCAGCCAGCCGGTTTGCGGGACGCGCAGCCCCTCCAGCCCGCTGGAGCGGGGAACCAGGCGCAGCAAAGGGATCTGTACTGCCATGGGTAATTCCCGCTGGAGTTTCAGGTAGGTCGGCATCCCCCAGAAGACCAGGCTTCCGGGGAAGGGCAGGAGATGAAGCCTGCCCTCCAGGTAAAGCCCTTTGACCGCCTCCGGAAGGCGACTGAAAGGCCGAAAGGTCAGCAGATACCGTACCTGATCAAAAGAAGCCTGCTCGTTGACCAGGTACGGCCGGGTCCAGGAGGGGAGCTGTCCGCTCAGCGGCTCTGCAGACGCAGGGTTTGGGTCCGTCGGCAGGATGCGAAACCCCTTCGAAAGGAGCGCGGCCGGTGTAGGCACGGCCTCCTCATAGGCATTCGCAAGCAGCTGGAGGATAAATGCCAGCGATTCTTCAGCGGGCCGCTCCTGACCGGGAGCGGAAAAGAACCCTTTCCAGAAGACGGGTTCCGGCCCGTGTTCGCTACCCCCAAAAAACGTCCACAGTACGCGCCCTTTATCATCCTGTGCTCTCGAAAGTGCTAGGGGCAGGAAAGCGACGTAATGTTCGTGCTGCAACTGGCCGGACCGTGCGGCCAGGTCGCTCGGCCAATAAGGGTTGTCCTTCAAGTTCTGGCCTTTGTGCTCTGCGATGGAATGGGCGGTCTGACCCTGGCCAAGCTTGAGCAGGTGCTCCATGATCTGCCGGGTGAGGCGTGCCACCCCAGGCCGGAGTTCATACTCCTCTTCGACCTCGGAGATCTGCCATCCAAAGGGATCCTGTCCTACAAGCAGAGATGTCTCAATATCTCCGTAGGGGGTCAATCCCAGGCGGGGCGGTGGCATGAATTCTGAATAAGCCGGGATCGGGAAGCCGGTCTCCTTCCTGAATCCTGGATCCTCGCTGATCAGCTGTTGCCAGCCGAGCGCATCGGCATGAGAAGGGGCAGCTTGATTCCTTGGGTGGGGGCTTTTCGGTGGATGGTTCATGTGTTCTCCGATCATCGTATCATCCTGGGCGCCTGGACGGGAATCTTTCCCACCCGATCGTGAGCCGCCTCAGCGGGCATTGATCCATGATTGTAACCTTAAACCTGTGGCCTTGAATGGTCGCAAGGTTCGGGGGGGCAGCTTCTCCGGCGGCCGCCGGCCCTTTGCCGAAGGTCCGAATTGGAGGAAGGGCGGCTTATTAATGGGCTATAATAACCCCGTCAAGGGGAAACCCTGTGACATTGGAAGAAGGAGTCGATCATGTTTGGAATCCAACCCATCCATATTCTGATCATCCTGGTGGTGGCCTTGCTGGTCTTCGGCGCCAGCCGCCTGCCCGAGATCGGGCGCGGCATGGGGCGGGCGATCAGTGAGTTTCGCAAAGGCACAAAGGAAATGACCGAGAACCTGGTCGAAGAGGCGAAGAAATCTCCGGATACTGCGGGGCCGATTCCGAGTCCGAACCCGCCTGCCTCCCCGACAGTGAAAGGGAATTTCTGCAACCAGTGCGGCACCGCCAACCCGCCCGAGGCGCGTTTTTGTAGCAACTGCGGGTCACAGCTCCCTCCGAAGGCTGGCTAGGGGATCTTCGAAACCCCATATTTTTAAACCCACTCGCCTATTGGGCGGATCGGGTGAAGCATATTTCATGCAGGGGGCGACAGGATGGTTCCAGACTGGACGGATCAAGTGGGTCCTCTGCAAGTGCAGAGGACCCGAGGTTTATGAATGCCTACGGCTCCAATTCAGCGATCGATTCCAACACCTGCGCAGGCCGATAGGGAAAATCCTGAATTTGCGCTTGACGGGTGACCCCGCTCAGGACCAGCACGGTCTCCATGCCGCTCTCGATGCCGGCCACAACATCGGTGTCCATGCGGTCGCCGATGATTACCGTGTTCTCCGAGTGGACCCCCAGAAAATTCAAAGCTGACCGCATCATGAAGGGATTGGGCTTTCCAACAAAGAACGGACTTTTCCCGCTGGCTTTCTCGATCAGGGCCGCCATTGCGCCACAGGCTGGCTCCAGACCGGAATCGGTCGGTCCGGAAGGATCCGGATTGGTGGCGATGAAACGTGCGCCGGCCGCGACCAGGCGTATGGCCCGGGTAATTAATTGAAAGTTGTACGATAAGGTTTCCCCTAGCACCATGTAGTCGGGATCGATGTCGGTCATCACATAACCAGCCCTATGGATGGCTTCGGTCAGGCCGCTCTCCCCGACCACGAACGCCTTCCCGCCGGGAGTTTGCAATTGCATGAAGCGGGCCGTCGCCATCGCCGAGGTGTAGATTCGCTCCGGGGGGATGGTGAGGCCGTTGGTACCCAGGCGGTGCGCCAGGTCGAGCGGGGTGTACATGGAGTTATTGGTCAGCACCAGGAACTTGATGCCTCGGGCATTAAGCTTTTTGATAAATCGGTCCGCCCCGGGGATCAATTGGGGTCCTTTCACGAGCACACCGTCCATGTCGATCAGGTAATTTTTCGGTTCCATCACACCAGTGCGGGGGACTGTCTCCTTCCGGCGACAGGGGAAGCCGCACATCCCTCCTTTCGTTCTAAACCTGTACATATGATACACTTAAGCTGGTCGATGTGCACAGCCTCAACATAATCAAAAATACACCGGCGTCGTTCCTGCTGGCTCATACGAATCCCCGATCTGCCGATCGCTCCCCTGGAGAGAGCGGTTCTGTTTAAAATCTGAATGAGGAATTGTCGGGCAGGGCCTTCAGAACCAGGGCGGAGTTCGTGCCCTGGTCAATCAAGGGCTGGGGATACTGCGTTTTCCTGGAACGATCCTGCTGCGCATGGAGAGGATCTACGCGGATGGACTTGGAATGAACTGGGCGTTTCTGCTGGTCGATCTGCTCGCCTTCGTCCTCTATTGGGTGCTCTTGTTCACGGTGGAGGTATCGCGATCCGAAACCTACGCACAGGAGCGGCGCGTGTTCAGAGTCTACCTGCTGACCATGCTGCTGTGGTCCGCCGCCGCTTTTTTGCTCAGCAGCGGTATTGGCGATGCGGCGTTGTGGTTCCGGATCTCCATCTTTGCCTCGCTTGGATCAGCCCTGGCGATCTTTGAGTTTGTAAAGACCACGCTTAATCGGCGCTATTCGTGGGCCGTCTGGGTGTATCTGTTTGGCGGGATCGCCATGCTGATCGGGTTGATACCCAATCTGGTCGTATATGCAGTTTCAATCACAAATGGCATTCTGACCTACAAATTTACTCCCTTGCTCCTGCTGGTGGCGGGCCCCGGTTACGGCTTGAATATATTCAGCCTGACCCAGCTTATCCGCGCCTCGCGGCAATCGGAAGATCCTCTCCAGCGCAACCGGCTGCGCTATTTGATCATCGGCATGGCCTTGGTGATCGGTACCACGCTGACCGACTTAACCCCGCTCGGTAAATATCCGATCGATGTCGCAGGCAGCGGGCTGAATGCATTGCTGATCGCCTACGCGATCCTGCGCCACCAGTTGCTGGATGTCAAAGTCGTCGTTCGGAGAAGCTTGCTCTACTCCATCCCGACGGTACTAATCGGCGCAGGTTACTTTCTGATCATCTCGCTGGCCTTGAACCTGTTTCATTTTTCCGGGGGATTCTCGATCTTCGCCCTCTCCTTGCTGGTGGCGATCGTGACGGCCCTGGTCGCCCAACCCCTGCGAACGGCAGCTCAGGGCTGGATTGACCGGCTCTTCTTCCGGGAGAAATATGACTCGGGCCGGATGTTGGAGAGACTGAGCAATAAGGTGGCCTCCGTATTGGACCTGGACGTGGTTACCAATATGATCTTGGAAGAGATCACCACAACCCTGCACATCCGCAAGGCAGCGTTCCTCCTGAAACGAGGTGGCCGGGGGGAGTATTACCTGACTGCGCAGATCGGAATCGAGGCGGGCGCGAATTTGCGCTTTAGTGAGACCCATCCTATCGTCCTGTGGTTGACGGACCACAATGGAGTGCTGAGCCAGCGCGAGATCGAGGTGGCACCGCAGTTTCGGGCGATGTGGGGACGGGAGCGAGAGGAATTGGAGAAGGTGGATGCGGAGCTCTTTATCCCGCTCAAGGCGAAGGGGGAGCTGGTTGGTATTTTTGCAGTGGGGTCGAAGCAGTCGGAGGAGGGTTACTCGCCGGACGATCAGCTCACCCTGACCACCCTTGCCAACCAGACCGCGGTGGCCATCGAGAACGCCCGCTTGTTCGACACCGAATCCAGACAGCGGCGGGAAGCGGAGACCCTGCGTAGTACCCTGGCCGAACTGACTTCTGCCATCGATTTTCAAAAGGTGCTGGACAGCAGCTTGTCCAACCTGAACGCCATAATCCCATACGACAGCATGTGCTTGATGATCCTGCGCGCAGGCCGGCTGCACCTGATTGCCGCCAAGGGCATCACAACTACGGCGGAGCTGATCGACCAGGCCGGGATCGTCAACGAGAAAGCCCTACTACGGGCGAACGACAATCCCAAAGACAATCCCCCTGATGGATCTGAGGCACGCATATCCCGGGAAACCCTGAACGGGGAGCTGGAGGGATTGTCGTTCGCCGTAGCAGCCTCCCCCTATTTACATCGGATGGTGAATTCCGGCCGTCCGCTGGTGATCCCTGATACCTTCAGCGAGACCGGTCAGCTCAGAAGAACGGTCAGCCGCTATCGATCCTGGATCGGCGCCCCGATCGTGGTGCAGGGGGACATCCTGGCCTGCCTGTCTCTCAGCAAGAGCGAGCCGGGATTCTATCAGCAGGAGAATGCGGATCTATTGGCGATCTTCGCGGGGCAGGTCGGCCTGGCCTTACAAAATGCGCGCCTGTTCGAGGAAATCCAGCAGTTGGCCATGACGGATGAACTTACCGGCATCTCGAACCGCCGTTTTTTAATGGAATCGGGCAGACGGGAGATCAACCGGGCCCAGCGTTTTGCCAGGCCGTTCTCGATCCTCTTCATGGACATCGATCATTTTAAAGTGGTGAATGATACTTACGGCCATGCCGTCGGCGATCAGGTTTTGCGCTTCCTGGCGGAATATTGCCAGAAGAATCTGCGGGAGGTCGACGTGTTTGGCAAGTACGGAGGCGAGGAGTTCGTCGTTCTGCTCCCTGAGACAGACACCTCCGAGGCTGTGATCATCGCCGAACGCCTGCGGGATATGATTAAAAACGAACCGATCGCGACCACGGTCGGCCCTCTGGCGATCACCGTGAGCTTCGGCGTCGCCAGCTTTAGCCAGGCCATGCATGACTTCGACATGCTGCTTTATCAGGCCGATATGGCGATGTACGCGGCTAAGCAAGCAGGGCGTAATCAGGTCCGCGCCTATTTACAGAATTGAACTTGCGCTTGGTTTGTGATAGTATATCAACGGTATGGAAGAGCAAGAGGTCGTCGTAGAGGCCTTCACCGAACTTGCTTCCCGCTATGAAAAGGTCGTCGATAGCGAGCTCAATCGATTCTGGGGGTGGAGCTATACCCGCTTTGTCAACCGCCTGATCGAGTTAACGATCATCTCCGATGGAGATCTGATCCTCGACGTAGCCACGGGAACCGCAGTCATCCCGCGCCGCCTGGTGGAGGCGGTCAAGAAAAATTTCCATGTGATCGGCCTGGACATCACTGCCGCCATGCTCCGACGCGGGAAAGAGCAAATCGAAAAAGCCGCGGCAGACAGGGATATCTCCCTGTCCTGCGGGGACGCGCTGGTCATGCCCTTTAGCCCGGGATCGTTCGATCTCGTCATGTGCGGACTGGCGACGCACCACATGAACGTGCCAGCCATGCTGTCCGAGATGAGTCGCGTTCTCAAACCCGGCGGCCGGCTCGCCATGGCGGATGCAGCCGGGTCGCCGCTTTGGAATAACCCCCTCCTGAGAACGGCCATCCGAGTCGCTGCATATGTTTATTTTCTGGTGGTCGAGAATGCCTCGCGCGCTGGAGCCGAAGCTGCCGCGGTGTCCAATATCCGCAGCGATACAGATTGGCAGGCTGACTTGCGCCAGGCCGGCTTCGTCGACATTCGCATCGTCAAATTGCCTTCCAAGAGGTCCTGGATTCCAGACCCGCTGGTAATTGAGGCGACAAAACCCTGACCATTCCAAGGAGGAAAATATGGCGATCGCTGCTGAGCTCTTGAGACAGGGAAGGAAGAACGAACTCTGGACAAAGTATTGCGGTTACCTGGACCTCAGCTTGGACGAGTTCATGCACATCCAGGAGCGGCTTCTGCTGGAGCAGATCGATATGCTCAGTAAAAGCGAAATCGGGAAAAGGCTGCTGGGGGAGAAGTCCCCGGGCAGCGTGGAGGAATTTCGCCGGACCGTCCCGTTTACCACCTACGCCGACTATCAACCCTTCTTGAAAGACCGGCGCGCCGATGCCTTACCGGCCGAGCCTTATGTCTGGGGCCGCACCTCCGGCCATTCCGGAGTGGATTCGATCAAATGGGCGCCCTACACCAAGAAGATGTACGATCAACTTGGCGAAGCCTCGGTCGGTCCGATCATTATGTCCTGTTGTACGCAGAAAGGCGAGATCCACCTGGAGCCGGAGGCCGTGATGCTCCTGTGTACAGCGCCGCCTCCCTATGTCTCCGCCTATATCAGCCGTTCCATTGGGGAACAGACGAATGCCACTTTTGTGCCCTCCCTCGTAGAAGGGGAGGCGATGGATTTCAGCGCCCGCATCGCCGCTGGCTTCGATATATCCATGCGTACCGGGCTGGATTACTTCTACGGCCTTGCCAGCATCCTCGCAAAGATGGGAGAACGATTTGAAAGCGACACGGGGAATACCAAGTTCTCCTCTAAGATGCTGCACCCGGCAGTGTTTTTCAGGCTGGTCAGAGCCCTCATCACCGCCAAACTGCATAAGCGCAATGTACTGCCCCGGGACATCTGGAAGCTCAAAGGCGTCCTGACTGGCGGGACGGACACGGACATCTACCGGGAACGGATCAAGTACTATTGGGGTAAAGAGCCTGTGGAGGGCTACGCCACCACGGAGGCGGGGATTCTGGCGTCACAGTCCTGGAATTGCAAGGGCATGACCTTTAACCCCGATTCCAACTTCCTGGAGTTCATCCCCTACGAAGAGCATCTTAAGAATAAACAGGACCCCTCCTTCCAGCCGCACACCGTCCTTTTCAACGAACTGGAGCTGGGAATATACGAGCTGGTTTTCACCAATTTGATGGGAGGGGTCTTCACCCGCTACCGGGTTGGCGATTTGATCCAGGTGATCTCGCTGGGCGATGAGGAATTGGGCACCGACCTGCCCCAGGTGCGCTTTTACTCGCGCGCCGACGATATCATCGATCTGGCGGGATTGGCCCGCCTGACTGAACGGATGATCTGGCAGGTGATCGAGGCCTCGAAGGTGGTTTATGTGGATTGGATCGCGCGCAAAGAAGACCTCCAGGGCGACCCGGTCCTGCACCTGTACCTCGAGCTCAATGGGCAGGGTGGTTTGTCCGCGGAGGATTTGAAGACCTCGATCCGCGGCGCATTTCAGCAGACCGGTTCGGAGTTCATCAACCTCGAATACATCCTGGGCGGCGATCATCTACAGGTGACGCGCTTAGAGGCGGGTGCCTTCAATCACTACATGGAGGCACGCCGGCTGGAAGGCGCCGACCTGGCGCATGTCAAACCACCGCATATGCAGCCCTCCGACGATATCATGAAGGCCCTGCTCGAGGGCAGGTAGATATTTTTGGCCTGTGGATTCCTCGACGCTGAAGGAGCGTGGTTCCTAAAGACCCTTGCCGCTCGCCTCGTGTTTTTCGAGGTAGATTTTAAGACGACCGCGCGGTTGTACACCTCATCGCGAGCGGCGAAGAGCAAGGTAACCTTCCCCGCCGCATGGGCAACCAGGATGGCCGGAGCTGGCTGCAGCCAGAACTTCACGAAGACCAGAAAGAGACTGCTTAACCGCATCGGCGGGGGTCGATACCTATGCCCGGCTCCACAGCCTACAAGAGAAAGATTCGGGATGTGTCTCAGGCCCTCCTTCGAAGGAGGTTTTTTTCGACTACGGTTTCCATCTCGGTGAGCGGAGCTGTCTGGCCGACCATGCCGGAGGTCAGGGTCGAGGGTTCCGAGAGCATCCGGGATGGGGGGATGGAGCGCTATAATCAAACCAATGCCGGAGCCTCTGGGAAGACGGAAGGCCAGCCAGAAAAGGCCGGGAGGCGTTCACCGCCATTTTAAACGGAGGTCAGGGAATGGATAAGGGAATCGAGGATCTGTTTGCCAGACATGATACCGATTCGCTGGTCGAGATTATGACCGGCGGCGATGACGCGATGCTCCAGGTGGATGCAGCGGAAGCGCTCATCAAGCTGGGGGATAAACGCGGCTGGAAATTCCTTTTGCTCGCCGAAAACAGCCAGGACAAGCACCTGCGCGAATTTGCTGAGGAGCTTCTTGATTCACCGGAGATGAAGGGGATGCACGAAGCGATGGAGGCCGAGGAAGACCGGGAGCACGAGGCCAGAATCGGGGAGGCAAAAAAAAGGTTGCAAAAAGGCCGAAAAGTGTTTCGTTACAAGGTGGTCTTCATCCCGGCTGAAGACCTTTTGCAGGAAGACCTGCTTGGAGGGGGCATTGATCTTTTTGACCTGAGCGAGGCCGGACTGGAGGGGTGGGAAGTGGTGAACCTCGTCGCCCGCCGCCAGTTCGTCCTGGATATCAACGACAAATCGGCCGGAGCCTACGCACTCTTAAAGAAAGAGATCGCGCCCGAGGAAAGCGCCGATTTGGATGTAGGCTAGCGATCCCCCTTGAAATATGGGGGAGAATGGTCAGGCGCGATTTCGGATCGGAAGGGAAGGTCCGGGCAGCAGGACATCCGGCCGCAGCCTTAGAGGGGTTTGGCAGCCTAGGCGTAACGCCGCTTCTTTAAGGTATTCCCCACTCTCGGACCGCAAGTTGGGCAGGAGATCGGATACCGGCACCGCCCGATGGGCGTAATGCCACAAGGCCTGATCCAGGAGCCGGCCGTCGAAAGTGATGAGATCCAGGTCGATGGTGCGGGGGGCGTTTTTATCGCGCCTGCGAACACGGCCCAGCTGCGCTTCCAGGGGCAGGAGGACGTCCTTTTTGAGGACAGCGGCTTCCAGGGGCGTCCAGATCAACAGGGCGGCATTGAGAAAATCGGCGTCGTCAGATCCGACCGGAGGGGATTCCCAGACCGAAGAGCTCAGCACAACATCAACCAGCTGCTGCAGACGTTCCACGGCCAGCGGCAGATTGTGTTCAGGCCGGATATTTGAACCGAGCAGCAGGCAACCCAGGTGTTGCACTTGCCTCATTACGCTGTCTCTCTGCCCCGCTCAATCTCGACCCCCACGGACCTGGCGAAGCGCACTGCGCCCGGTTTTTCCACGCGTACCCGGACCTTGTCGATTCCGGGGTCCTCCAGGCAGAGATTTGCCAGGTCCGCGGCCAGGGCTTCGACCGTCAGCCGGCGGGCGGTTTCGGCATGGGCCAGCACCCTTTTTACCACCGACCGGTAGTTGGTGCTGTCACTGAGATCATCGCTCTTCCCAGCCTTGTGCAGATCGGTGAACAGGACCAGGTTGATCAGAATCTCCTGCGGTTTCTCGCGCTCCCAGTCGTTGATCCCGATGATGCCGCGTGCAACCAGGTCGGTGATGAAAATCTGATCCATCGGAAATTCCTTTCTATGCCAGGTGTCGGCCTTCGTCGAGAGGCGATCCCCCCGCCAAACTGGAGTCCTGCCAGGCCAGCCTTTGGAAAATCACGGCGTTGTTCAGCCGGGCGAAGAGGGGGTCGTGCTCCAGGGCGCGCCCGATCAAGCCGGCGGTCTCAGCTGGATCGGTCAAATCGGCCTTGAGCAGGGAAGCTTTTCTGCCCGGCGCTTTGACCTCGGCCAGGTTGCGGCCGATGCGCGGGGTGACTCCTGCGATCAGAATCCTTTTCCCTTCAAGCCCCATAGCCTCTGGAATGTCTCGCCGATTCGGCCGTTAACCTTTTTGAGGTTCTTTCAAGGCGGCGGCCTGCTTCTCTTGCAGGGTCGCCAGAGTCTTATCGTAGGCTTGGTTGAACTTTTCGACCCCCTCTTTCTCCAGCTGTGCGGTGACCGCCTCCAGTTCGATCTGTACCTGAGACAAGCGTTCGAGAGACAGGCGGGCCAGATTAAGTCCTTCGGCGAGATGCGCTGCCGGCTTTCCATGGTCCCTGTATGCCTCAAGGGTCTCAAGCGGAAGCGTGTTGATCGTCTGCGACCCGATGAGAGGCTCCACGTACTTTACATCGCTGTAGCTGGGATTTTTCGTGCTGGTGCTGGCCCACAGTAGCCGTTGGGGCCGGGCTCCCTGCTGGAGTAGCCTCTGGAAGCGCGGGCCGTGGAAAAGCTCGTTAAAAATCCCATAGGCTGCCTTGGCAGATTGGATTGCGATCTGGCCGTGCAGCTCAGAGGCGATCCCGGCCTGGGGGGTGTTCATTTTCATCTTTTCTTCGAGCATGGGGTCGATCAGCACATCGATCCGGCTCAGAAAGAAGCTGGCAACGGAGGCCACCCTCCCCAGTGAGCCTCCCTGGGTGGATCGGGCCTCCAGGCCGGAGAGGTAGGCTTCCACGACCTGCTGGTAGCGGGTCAGCCCGAATAGCAGGGTGATGTTGATGTTAATGCCCGTCTGGATCAGAGCCTGGATGGCTGGAAGACCCTCCGGCGTTCCCGGGATCTTGATCATCACATTCGGGCGGTTCACCGCCGCCCACAAGCGGCGAGCTTCTGCAAGGCTCCCGGCCGTATCATGGGCTAGATGGGGAGAAACCTCGATGCTCACAAATCCGTCCCTACCGTCGGTTCGGTCGAAGGTCGGGCGGAACAGGTCAGCCGCCATGCGGATATCCGTGACGGTCATCTGCTGGTAGATCTCCTCTGCGCTCTTGCCAGCCTGGACCAGGGAGTGGATCGACTGCTCGTAATCCTGGCTGAGCAGGATGGATTTTTCGAATATGGAGGGATTGGAAGTGACCCCTGATAAGCCATCCTCTTCGATCAACCGTTTCAGCTGACCGGAGGTCAGGCTGCCGCGGGAGATGAAATCCAGCCACACGCTCTGCCCGAGGGCCTCAAGGTTTAAAAGGGGGTTATCTTTCATTTGGTTTACCCTTCCACAATCCCTTGCTGAGCGGGGGCCGCTTGTAGGGGGGATCCTCCTCCAGGCCGATTAGCTCGATCGAACCCTTCGGGTCGATTTCGCGAATCCCTCGGACGGCTGCATCTGCGGCCATTCCAGTCCCGAGGATCAGATATTTACTGTCGGCCATGATCTTGTCTCCCTGTTATGGAGATTCTCCCCTGGGAGGAGAAGGCAGGGGTCTGTTCTTTCCGGCAATCCTTCGTCCGATCGGGTCCTCCGGACCGGGGAACACCCAGAGCGCAGGAATAATCCCCGAATTATATCCCCGGAGTTTCCAGTTGTCCTTAATGGCAGTTATTGGAATGATTATATCAACAGGCAGGGCAATCCCGCTCAGCAAGGTTAGCCCGGTGGGCGGCTTGGCGGTCTTAAGCACGCGCCCGCTTTCCCATGTACGCAGGGAGGTGCTATTTCCTCTCCGGCGTGAGCGCTCCGCTGACTTCCCCGCTGTCCAGCTGGATGTATGTGGCTGTGATCGTATTTTCGATCAGGTCCTTGAGGCGATGGCGTTCCTGGCCGGGGGGGTTGAGCGGATTGTAAGTCACCGGCTTGTTCACTTTAAGCACCCCCGAGCCGTGAATAATGACCGGATAAAATTCCAGCCGCCTGCCTGTCTCCTGGTAATACATCTCTCCCAGACGGGCGAAAGTATGCTGGAAAGGCATCATCTTTGTCATCGGATCAGCAGGATAGCGGTTGTCCTCCGGAAAAATCATCAGGAACTTTCCTTCGCGCAACAAATCCATGCTCATCTGCAGGGTGGTCTGCATGCGTGCATAGTCCCCGCGATAGACCGGGATGCAGCCGAGTGAGCGCAGGATCGGCACCGATAATGAACAGAGCGCCTTGGAAATCCACAGGCTGAGAGGGGGTTTGAAATGTAGCTGCCGCTCGACAAAATCCCATTTCAACCAGTCGACGGCCATATCCTTATCGAGCATCTCCGCCTGGATCCAGGTGTACAAGCGCAGCGGGATGGAACAGGGTGCTGCGATCGGTCCCATGGCATCCAGGTGATTGGCAACAAACACGGCAGGGCCCTGGGAGGGGAGGTTCTCCTCTCCGGACAGTTTCCCGCCCCAGACGGTGAGGTCCAGAACACTTGCCAGAAATTGGTAAAGGAAGTCAGCCATAGCTCACCTCTCGATGGCGTCTCCCGCCGCCAAGGATCCGCAGTGGCTTTACCATTTTAAGAGTGCTGCGCGCGGTCGCCCGTAACCAACGACCTGAAATAGGCCGCGCCCTTGCGGAATGACGGCGGAATGTACTTGTAGTATAGGATGAATCCGCCCCGAAATCAATATGCTGTGAGCGGTTGCCTTTTCACGCGGGATGAGGTCCGTTCGTGCCTGGCTGCACAAGGATTCGGGGGTAAGTTGTTAATCTTAGAACACCAGACATTTGTTTGCGAGGTGGGTTTCCGATTCCGGTTGGGAAAGGGTTACTGGATGTCTTTTGAGAAGATCGCTCGAATAGGGCGATAAAAAATACTATAATAAGGCCCTTGAGATGAGATTGACCAGCTGACGTCGTCCAGGCATGGGCGGGAGGCCTGGCGGCCATCTCCATCCTTTCACTGCGCGCGAGGTGCTTTCATCATGTCTACGATTCTTCAGGCGGTTGTGTTGGGAATTGTCCAGGGCCTGACCGAGTTCATGCCGATCTCCAGTTCGGCCCATCTGATCATCGTGCCGTGGTTGTTCAACTGGAATGACCCGGCGCTTACCAGCCTGACGTTCGATGTCGCCCTTCATCTGGGCACCCTGTTGGCCGTTCTGGTTTTCTTTGCCAGGGATTGGATCAGCCTGATTCGGGCCTGGTTCCTGAGCATCCGGGAATGGAAAATCGGCGACGACCCGCAGCGCCGCCTGGCCTGGTTCATCGTGATCGGCACGATCCCTGGGGGGATCGCAGGCATTCTGGGCGAGAACGCCATCGAGGGGCTCTTTCATCAGCCCGGGATCCCGATCAAGCCGGTGGCGATGCTCATCATGGCAGCGATCATCGCCGTGCTGGGGGCGCTGCTTTTTCTGGCCGACCGCCTCGCCCGTCATTTGCAATCCCTCGACAGCATTAACCTTAAAGAGACACTGCTGATCGGCCTGGCTCAGGCGCTGGCCATCTTCCCAGGGGTTTCGCGTTCGGGCAGCACCATCTCGGCCGGTCTGGCGCTCGGACTTAAGAGAGACTCGGCAGCGAAATTCTCCTTTTTGCTGTCCGCCCCGATCATCGCCGGAGCAGGTTTGAAGAGTCTGTGGGATGTTTACAAGGGCATGAAGGCGGGCGCCATCCCGCACAGCGACCTGCTGCTGTTCCCGATCGGTTTTGCCATGGCCGCCATCGTCGGATACCTGTGTATCCGCTTTTTGATGAATTACCTGCAAAAGCACTCCACGGATGTATTCGTCTATTACCGCTGGGCCCTGGCCGTTCTGGTCGCAGCCGTGGCGTTGTTCCGCGGATAACAACCTCTGAGACTGCTTGTGGTACCTGATTCGGAACCTCATTCTCTTTTGAACAACCGGATCAGGGCCCCGGCGAGGCCTGGATGGTCCAGAAAAATCTAGGGAAAGAAGTTGCAAGTCAGACCCGGGAGAAACATCTCCCGGGTTAATTCATGTTGTAAAATATCATAATAGATGAGGGGTACCCTTTCTTTGAACCCGGACCTGGCGAACCGCAGGCGGAGCACCCTTTGGCAAATCCCGCGACCCGTTTGATCATCCTGATCCAGCTTCTAGAGCGCCACCCGGTCCGGAAAGCATGAGCATGGCCAGCTGGTTGAACGACCTGGTCTCCGATCCGCTTCCGGCCCTGCTTTCCCAGCAGGACCTGGTCCTGACCTACTTTGTCCGGCGTGACCTGCTGGATGAGGCCTCAGGACCGGTCAGCGTGCTGTGGGACTTGGCGGAGGCGAGGCATCTGGCCGGGACCCAGCAACCGGACGGCTCGTGGAGGTATCCGGCCAGACGCCGGGGGCCGCTCACCGGTGGCAATTACGACCTGCTCGAATCGTTTCGCACCCTGAGAGTGCTGGTTGAGACCTACGGCTTCAATCGCGACCATCCGGTCATCGCAAAGGCGGCTGGATATATCTTCTCCTGCCAAGCGGCGGAAGGTGATCTGCGGGGCATCCTCGGCAACCAATACATGCCCTACTATATGGGAGCTATTCTGGCGCTGTTGGTGAAAGCGGGGTACGCCGAAGATAAACGGCTGAAGGTCGGTTTAAGTTGGCTGCTCTCCATGCGCCAGGAGGACGGAGGCTGGATGGTCCCCACCCAGGCTGTCCCGTCGCGATTGAGGACCCGGGCCTACTGGCAGGCAAGCCCCCTGGCGCCGGATCGTTCCCGACCTTCTTCCCACCTGGCGACGGACATGGTCCTGCGCGCATTTGCTGCCCATCTGGCCTATCGGGGGCGTCCTGAGATTCAAACGGCCGGTCACCTGCTCAAAAGCCGCTTCTTCCAAGCCGACAAATACAATGACCGGAAAGCGCCCTCCTACTGGTTCAAATACCAGTACCCCTTCTGGTGGAACAGCCTGCTCAGCGCGCTGGACAGCCTTTCCTGCCTGGGATTTGATCCAGCGGACCCGGATATCGCCGGGGGATTGGACTGGTTCCTGGCACACCAGGCCGCGGACGGTCTGTGGGAAACCGGTTATGGCTCCGGGCGCAGCGCAGCGCGGATGCGAACGTGGGTCGGCCTGGCTGTCTGCAGGATGTTCAAACGCTTCCGAAATTGAAGCTGGTCTCAGCGGAGGGGAGGCGTTCGTGGATGCCGGGATAAGCCTGCTCGGAGTCGCCGAGGATTGGCAAAGGTTGGCGGCACTCCTGGAAACCGCTTCTGTGACGGAGGAGCAAGGCGGGACCCTCGCACAGGTCAGCGAGCTGCTGGGCAGGATCGCGGACCAGGAAGAGTCTGTCTGGAGGCGGCTATGGGCCTCAACCTCCTAGCGTTCACCTGTTGGATCTGCTGAGCGGCGACCTATCTTCCGGGTGTGGTACCCTAACGGCCCGAAAAGGTGCGCATAGATTAATTACTCGCCCTCGCCTAGAGGCAGTTCAATCGTAAAGGTCGTGCCGTGCCCGGGTTCACTTTCGGCCTCGATCTGCCCGCCATGGGCCTCCACCAGCTGCTTGGAGATTGCCAGCCCCAGCCCGCTGGAGGCGCCGCCGGCATGCGAACGGGAACGGTCGCCGCGCCAGAAACGGTCGAAAATGAAGGGCAGGTCCTCAGGCGGAATGCCCTCCCCGGTGTCCGAGACGCGCATCCGGACGGCACCCTCAAGCAGTTCCGCCCGCAGGGTGATCGTACCGCCCGAAGAGGTATGGCGCAGCGCGTTCACGACCAGGTTTGCGAGGACCTGGTCCATGCGCAGGGCGTCGGCCCGGATGACGAGCTTCGCAGGATTGCCATCAGTCTCCAGGCGTAGATCGACACCCTGGGATTCGGCCTGGCTGCTGAAGCTGGTGATCACATCGGAAAGCAGGTCAGCCACCTCAACCTGCTCCAGCTGGAGCGGCAGCTGCCCGGCCTCCGCCAGCGACAGCGTTTGCAAGTCCTCGACCAGACGCGCCAGCTGGCGGGTCTCGTCAAGTGTGGCGCGCAGGTGCTCTTCGCTGGGTTGGTAGACGCCGTCCAGGATCCCCTCCAGGTTACCCTGGATGACGTGCAGCGGGGTGCGCAGTTCATGGGCCACATCGGCAGTCAGGTTGCGACGCTGCTGGTCGGCGCGCTGGAGCTCACGGGCCATGCGGTTGAAGGATCGGGCCAGGCGTCTCATATCCCCCGATCCCCGTTCAGGGACCTGCGCGCTGAGATCCCCATCCGCCACCGCATCCGCAGCCGCCATCAGGTTGGCGAGAGGGGTGCCAAATCCACGGAAGGACCAGCCGATCACTGCAGCGAATAATAAAAGGATTCCCAGCAGCAGTCCGCAGCCTGAAAGCCAAATTGTTACAAACGCCTGGGAGTTCCCTTGTAAGAGGCGTACAGCAATCCAGATCAGTACACCCGTTCCGGCCAACCCCAACAGGGCGACCAATGCAAATATCCCGCCGAAGCGCATCAAGAACATGCGCCGCCGCCGGTACATGTCTTCCGGCCAGCCTCCGTGGTGCTCCCAGCCGCGGAAATGCCTCCTATGCAGGTCTTCCGGCCAATCTTCATGCTGCTCCCAGCCATGGAAATGCTTCATGGTTGGGCCTCGTCGGTGAACTGGTAACCCACGCCGTAAACCGTCAGGATGAAACGCGGTTCGACTGGGTCGTCCTCCAGCTTGCGGCGCAGGTTTTTAATGTGGGCGTCAATGCTGCGGTCAATGCCGCCGTAGGCCACCCCATGCAGCCGGTCGAGTAGCTGGGCCCGGGTGAAGGTCTGCCCCGGGCGCTGGGCCAGGATGGCCAGGATGTTGAACTCCAGGGGGGTCAGCTTGATTGCCTGGCCGGTCCGGCTGGCGCGATGGCCCTCTAGGTCGATTTCCAGGTCGCCGACCTGCAGGCGGCCGGGGCCGGTCACCTTGCCCTGGGCCCGGCGCAGGAGGGCCCGGACGCGGGCCACCAACTCGCGTGGTGAAAAAGGCTTGACAATGTAATCGTCCGCGCCCAGCTCCAGCCCGATCAGGCGGTCGGCCTCTTCGGCGCGGGCGGTCAGCATGATGATGGGCACATCCGATTCGCGCCGCAGCGACCGGCAGACATCCAACCCATCCATCCCTGGCAGCATCAGATCGAGTACGATCAGGTCGGGGCGGTCGTGGCGGGCGATGGCCAGGGCTAATTTTCCATCCGAAGCGGACAGAACCCGGAACCCGCTCTGCTCCAGGTAATCTCGTGCGATCTTGACGATCTTTTGCTCGTCATCCACCACAAGCACAAGTTCATTCATCCTGCAGCCTCCCACTCCACACCATGACTGGGAAAACCCTCTGACACCGGGTTGATCGAGGCAGGGGTGACTCTCTCGCGGCTGCCAGGGGCATGGTGCATCTGCTCATTGTAGACGAATTTCACCCGGATCGGCTAGAGGCCATTTCCAGGTTGAAACGGACACGGGCGGCTTACACCGCCCGTGTCCTGCCGCCATTTACGGTTTCGGTTCGGAGGTGTGGGTTGGGTCCGCCTCCCCTTTGCCGTGTTCTCCCGGTCTTTCCTTCATCCATGGCGGCGTGGGATGGCCTTCCCAGCCTTCGTGCCGCCAGCCATGGTGATGGGACTCCCAGGCGGCCATGCGGAACGGGAAGAAGATCAGCCGCAGCAGGAAGAATCCAGCGAAGAAGATGAGCAGACCGGTGAACAAGAACCCGAACGGGAAGAACAGCCCTGGATAAAAACGGGGGCCATAGCCTAGGTAGCCTGGCGCCCAGGGGACGATCGAACCATTGCTTCCGGTGGTTGTCTGCTTGGCAGCCGATGCAGCCAGGTAACCCTGCGACCATCCTGCCCGATAGAGCAGGACCCCGCCGCCGACGAGCAGGCCGATCAGGACTAGGGTCGCTAAAATTCTAAAACCGATCATCATTGATCTCATACCTTTTCTCCTTTTCCGCCCGGTGGATAAGATGGGTCCCGGGTGAATTTGATACCCGTATTATGCCTTCTGCCTGTGAAGAAATGATGAAGATGTTTGGGAAAGGTGATGAAAGCCAGGAAGCGCCTGCAGGCCGTTTCTCCATCGAGGCAGGCTTTGATCAAGCCGCTCTCCGGTACGAGATGACCAGGCCGGAAACCCCCAGGAGGGCTCCCCCTGGACTTCCCCTTAATGCCAGAGCATGCGTGCTATCCCGACCAGGGCTCCAGCCAGGATGAGCCAAGTGGCGTTGATTTTGAATCGGAATAAAACGAGCGCTGCCAGCAGGGCGAGCGCAAAGGTCAGGGGATCCAGGAGCGAGGCTCCGGCGAGCTGCCAGGTCACCCCTGCCATCAGGCCGAGCGCGGCGGCGTTGACGCCGTCCAGAAAGGCGGCAGTCCCCGGCCAGGTCCGTAAGCGGCTGAAAATAGGATAGGCGACTGCCACGAAAAGGAAGGAGGGAAGAAAGATTCCGAGGGTTGCCAGCAGCGCTCCGGGAACCCCGCCGAGCATGTAACCGATGAAAGTGGCTGTGGTGAAGACCGGGCCAGGCGTGACCTGGCCAATGGCGATCGCATCGAGGAGCTGCCGGTCGGTGAGCCAGCCCAGGTGCACGACAAGGTCGGCGCGCAAGAAAGCGAGGAGTACATATCCACTCCCGTACAGCACTGCGCCGATTTTCAGGAATGTCAGGAATAAGAGCGGCAGGCTGAACGACACGGGGCCGGCCTCCAGCGGGAGGCCCCAGCTAGCCAGGGGCAGAAAGAATCCGAGCAGAGTGCCTTTCTGCCTCTGCCGGACGACCTCGAGCAGGAGCATGATTACGCCCCCTGCCACGAGGAGCAGGAGGACATTTCCACCCAGCAAGTACACCCCGGCTACACCGACTCCGACCAGGCCGAGAGGAAGGTTCTTTACCGCCTTGCGCCCCAGGCCCCACAGGGCCTGCAGGATGATAACGATGATGACGGGCTTGATGCCGTAAAACAACCAGCCAACCTGGGAGGTCGTACCAAAGCGGACATAGCCCCAGGCCAGGGCCATCACGATCAGCATGGCGGGCAGGATGAAACACACACCTCCTAGGACCAGGCCTGACCAGCCGGCGCGCTCAAAGCCCAGGAAGATGGCCAGTTCGGTGGAGGTCGGTCCGGGGATCATATTCGCGGCTCCGAGCAGGTCCAGGAACCTCTGCTCCTGCACCCATTTACGCCGGACGACCACCTCGGCGTGCATCAGGGCAATATGCGCGGCGGGACCACCGAAGGCTGTGACCCCCAGCTTCAGGAAATAGAGAGCGACCTCCAGCACGTGCTGGTGGGATGGGGTGGCTGATCCTACGGGTTCTGAGATTGAATTCACGCCCGAATTGTATCGCGAACATCGCACGGTCTGATCTCATGCCAGTCAGGATGAGGACCCTTGTAAATAGAGGTCGCTCCCTTAACCTGGCAGGGGATGCATGTAATACCTATCTGACCAGATCACCCGGAGCGGAGTGATAAAATGTGGCCAATTAAAAAAGGAGATACAAAATGAAAATTGCCGTCCTGGGAACTGGAAATATAGGCGGAAGTCTGGGGAAGAAGTGGGCCGCAGCCGGCCACCGCGTGGTTTTCGGAACGCGCGATCCTGGGAGTCCGAAACTGGTTGCCCTGCTTGCGACCATCCCCGGCGCGAAAGCCGACAATCTGGCGGGTGCCATCGCCTCCGCCGAGGTCGTGCTGTTCGCCCTGCCCTCGAGGGCTGTCCCGGAAGCGGCAGCTGCGCATGCCAAAGGGCTGGATGGGAAAATCCTGATCGATGCCACGAATAATTTTGGCGCCCCGGTCATCAATCAAGTTCAGACCCTTCAAGCATCCGCCCCGCAGGCGAAGATCTATCGGGCCTTCAATTCGCTGGGATGGGAGGTCTTTACCAATGCGGCGATAGCGGGCGTCGTCGCTGACCTGTTTTATACAGGACCGGATGGAGTGGTTCGAAAGCAGGTCGAAGAGCTGATCGCGGCGGTGGGACTGCGCCCGATCTGGGTCGGCGACAACGATCTGACAGCCGTGGTGGATGCGATAGGACAGCTGTGGGTCACCCTGGTCTTCCAGCGGGGATGGAATAGACGATTGGCCTTGAAGGCGGTCACAGAATAGCCGAGGGCGATTTCGATTGGAATCAGCCCGGTTGGAACCGCTCCGGTCTGCATCCGGCGCGTGGATGGATTTTCGCGGACGGATCTAGCATCCGGATTTCAATCCAGGACCAACCCCCCGATAAACTCCCGCAGGACCGATTTCTGCGGCACGAGGCTGTCATCCGGCAGTGGGGTGAGGGAGGATAACAGGGCGTGGATGCGGGAGGCGCGCGTATAGGCATCCTCGTGCAGCGGGTCGTCCTTATATCGGCTTACCCACTCGGAAAAATGGTTGATCAACTTTGGCTGGTAGATGGAAAGTTCATAAGGCATTGCGCTGTTGATGATGACATCCGCGGTATCCAGGTAGGGGATGATGCTGCGTGTTTCCCCCGACCGCACGTAATGCCAGTGGGTCAGGGTCTTGCCGTAGTCATAGGCCCTCTGGGTCGCATCCCTTAACATCCTGCGCATCAGGCGGATGTCCGTCCAGCGCACGTACTCGCCTTGATCGTTCTTCAGCTGCAGGATCGGCTCGGTGTAGATTTTGATCTTGCTCTCTTCAATGCCTTCCGTCATCGGCGGGTAGAGCCCGTACAGGCTGTCGATCAGGATGATGTCGTCCTTTTCCAGGCGCATCGGCGTCCGGTCCAAGTACCGTTTCCCAGCCTTGAAATCGTAGAAAGGGATCCGCACTTCTTTCCCGGCCAGGAGCTCCTTCAGATGCTGATTGATCAAGTCGATGTCCAGGGCCTGGGGGGTTTCAAAGTCATAATCGCCGAACTCGTCTTTTGGATGCAGCTCGAGGTCGAAGTAATAATGATCGAGGTTCAACTCGACAAAACTCACCCCTCTATTGGTCAGGGTGTGGGCGATTTTATGGGTCGTCGTCGTTTTTCCGGAGGAAGATGGCCCGGCGACGATCACCAGTTTGGCTTCATTTTTCCGCTCCCAGATTCGCTCAATGACCGCCTGGACTTCCTGACCGTAAGCAGCTTCGGATTCCTTCACGACCTCAAGCGCCTCGTGGTTTTCCAACCTGGTGTTCAATTTCCTGACCGTGTTGACCTCATGGTCGACGGCCCAATCCAGGACCGACCACATCTTCGCCCAGGGGATAAATTCTGACCTCTGTTCAGTGGCTGCTTTTTCCTGCCGCCTGCGTCGGTTGCGCTCCTCCCGGTAGAGGATGTAAGCTTTGGCAACCTTGGCATGGCCGTTTTCAATGAGTACTTTTTCGACCATGTCCTGGATTTCTTCAACTGTCGGATACCGGCTGGGAGGGTAGCTTTTTTCCAGGATCTCCACCACCTGATCGCTGAGTTTCTCGGCAGTTTCGCGGTCGCGGCCGCCGACCGAGACGGCGGCCCGAAAGATGGCATTGATGATCCTCTCCTGCACGAAGGGGACCGTGGCGCCGTTCCTTTTGATCACATATTTGATCTTGGCCATAGGTTACCTTAAAAACGGGCGGGTCATCCGGGAGATCCGGAGGATGGTTCCATGGTTCTCACGATTGTTCTTCAATAATTATACGCTGTGTTTTATTCTCGAAGCTTGAAGGTCCCTGTCCCACATCGTCTGTTCTAAAACCCCACGCTCACTTTCCAGGCGAATTCTTTGTTTCCCCCGCCTGACAAGCTATAATAAAATCAATTATAGGAGGTAAGCGTCCTGATGACCGCCATGATTAAGCTCAGCCCGTCCGACCTGACCTTCCTCTGGGATGATTGCAAACGCTGTTTCTATCTCAAGTATGTAAACGGGATCAGCCGCCCCTCGGCCCCCTTCCCGGGCATCTTCGGTACCATCGACCACCTGATGAAAGATTACTTTGAAGGGCGCCCCACTACGGATCTGGACCCTGGCCTTCCGGCCGGCCGGGTGCGTTTCGGGGAGAGATGGGTCGAGTCCGGACCCCTGCTGCTACCCGGCCATGCCCTCCAGGTGTACCTTAAGGGCAAGTTCGATACCGTGGTGGCCTTTGACGATGGCACATACGGGGTGGTGGATTTTAAGACCTCCGAGCCGAAGCCTTCCCACGTCCCGTTTTACGGGCGCCAGCTGCATGCCTATGCCTATGCACTGCAACACCCCGCGGCAGGCAAGTTCTCCCTCTCCCCGATATCGAGGCTGGGCTTGCTGGTCGTGGCCCCGCAGGCCATGGGCGTGATCCCTTCCGGTCAGATCGCCTATCTGGGCGGCGTGACGTGGATGGAGATCCCCCAGGATGAGGCCGCATTCCTTGGATTCATGGGCCAGGTGATTGGATTGTTGGAGCAACCCGTGCCTCCCGACCCGGCCGAAAATTGTCTCTATTGCCAGTATCGTGCCACTGCCCGACAGAGCGGCCTCTGATCGGGAGTGAAGGCAGGCGATATACAAATTGGGCGGCGAAATTTCGATCAGTCCGGCCTCGGGCCGTGCGCCTCTCTCCTGATGAGGAGGGAGGCCTGGTTCTGATATCGTGTTTTTTCGGCAAATCTTCCCGATCAACCTTTTGATAGATCAATAGCAGGGCTTATCCGTTCCCCAGCGAGGAGCTTCCGGTGCGTAGATTTTACAGTTATTTTACGCTCCGGCCATCCTGCGTTTACAAGCCGTCGCTACAATGCGCATTATAAGGTCGATTCGTGAGGTCACAATTCTAAGAAAGGAGTATCTCGTATGTTTACCGCAATGTCCCATCTTTTCAAGAAATTCGTCTTGGCTGGCCTGGTCCTGACCTTGGGATTAACCGCCCTGCCCGCTACCGCGGCCTTTGCAGCCTCGGGCGGAACCACCAGCACACCGACACCTGCTGCGACGAATCCCAATCAACGTCTCCAGGAGCTCTTTGCAGATGAGAAGGCCACGAATGAGCGTCAAGGGGACGAATTGGGGCGCAGCGGCCCCTTGATCAGCCTGGCGAAGCAGATCATCGCTGCCGCGAAAAAGCACGGCCTCAATACCTTCAATGCCGAGATTGCACTAGACAGATTCAAGATAGCGGTCCTCAAAGCCAGGCTGATCCATGAACATGCCGTGGGCATCATTGCCGCCCATCCCGGTTTCGATGCGCATGGCTTTGTCACCGATCGGGTCAAGGCCGCTGAGACGGTCAGCGATCTGGGTATGGTCCTGGAGAACTTCCGCGACGCCTACTATCCGCCGTTCAATGCTCTCGTTGAGGCGTTGCGTGACCTGATCCAGCAGTTCAGCCCGAATCAGGCTTTAACGGGGCTCCTGTCTTGACCCAGCGCAGCTGATCCTCCCATCTTTTCATCTATTTTGATCCACTCTGGAGTTTGGCTCGTATAAGTCAAACTCCAGGGTGCTTTTTAGTTGGCAACCCGTCTTGGAAGTTCTGCCAGCTGCCTGCCGGTTTGAAATCTGGCGACATCTGCATCCTCCTCCTGCTCGGGCGATTTTGATGGTAGATCGAAACCGGTGGATCTCCGCCGGGAGGCAGCCGTGGTCAGGAGCGGCCATCCGGGTGGGGTTAGGATGGGTCGGACCTGGGGGCTGCCCTGTGCCACCCTGCCATTCATCTCTTCAATTAGGAATAAATGGGTTATCATAAGGAGTTCCGGATACGAAGGAGATAGGCAATGTTCAAAAGAATCTATGTTCTTTTTCCGTTCTTGCTGATGGTCCTGACCGCCTGCGGCAGCCTGGCGTTCCGGGCTCCGACCCCGACGCCGCCTCCTACCGCGACCCAGCCTCCAACCCCTTCTCCAACCCCGCTGCCCACGGCAACGCCAAATCCGACTGCCACCCCGGCTTATCCTGCGGAGGGATACGGACCGTCCAATTTCCCTGCAGGGGTGGATCCTCTCACCGGTTTGCAGGTTGCCGATCCCAGCCTCTTGGAGCGCCGTCCGCTCGCCATCAAGGTGTCCAATCTGCCGCGCGATGTACGCCCGCAGTGGGGGCTATCGCTCTCCGATCTGGTTTTCGAATACTATACCGAGGAAGGCACGACACGCTTTATTGCCCTGTTTCTGGGTCAAGACGCCTCCATGGTCGGGCCGATCCGTTCGGCGCGTTTCTTCGATATTGACGTGGTGCGGGGCTACAAGGCCGTGTTCGCTTTCGGGTATGCCTACGTGGCCGAGATGGACCGCCTGCTGGCTTCGGAATTCGCCAACCGCCTGGTGGTCGAGGGGGGGGATGCCCCGCTGACCCGCTATGACCCGTCGGGGAGCGACGACCTAGTGACCAACACGGCGAAATTAAGCGCCTATATAACCCAGAAAGGCATCGCCAATGGAAGGCAGGATCTGGATGGGATGACCTTCAAGCTGCCTGCGCCCGCAGGCGGCCAGCCGGTCAGCCACGTCTACGTCCGATATTCAGCGGCCATCTACAACCGCTGGGACTACGATCCCACGACCGGCAAATACTTGCGTTTCTCAGATACGGCGGATGACCTGACCGGCGGTCAGAACGAGCATTACGCGCAACTGACGGACCGCTTGACCAACCAACCCCTGGCTTTCGATAACCTGGTGGTCCTGTACATCAACCATCAGCTCTACAGCGCCGGCATTTACGATATCCTGTTCAGCGGTTCAGGTCAGGCCTATGCCTTCCGTGACGGGCAGGCTTATCCGGTCCGATGGCAGCGCAACGATCCGGATGTGGCCTCGCTCGTGAACCCGGATGGGACGCCCTTCCCCTTCAAGCCCGGCACGACCTGGTTTGAGGTGATCGGGATGGGATCGAGGCTCCAGCAGACTGCCCAGGGCTGGCGGTTCACCCACATCATGCCTTAGGCCTTCAGCAGGGCGACTAGCCCTGACTTTGGTTGATAGGGGCTATCCTGGATAAGGTGTTTATGAAACGTATCGCGGTGCTGACGGGTGGGGGTGATGCCCCTGGTTTGAATGCGGTCATTCGGGCAGTGGTCAAGACGGCCATCAAGCAGTATGGCTGTGAGGTGCTCGGGGTCCGAGACGGGTATGATGGATTCATTCAGACCGGGGGTGTCATTCCCCTGGACCTGGCCGCGGTGCGCGGTATCCTGCCGCGCGGCGGCACCATCCTGGGTACTGCCAACCGCGGCAACCCGTTCGCCCGCAAGGTGACCAAAGACGGCAGGGAGGTCGTCCTGGATGTCTCCGATGAGATTATCGCCGCCATCCAGGCCCTACAGCTGGATGCGCTCGTGGTCATCGGCGGGGATGGTACCCTGCGCATCGCCATGGAGATGGGGGCCAAGGGTGTCCCGGTGGTCGGCGTGCCCAAGACCATCGACAACGACCTCGGCGGCACGGAAGTGACCTTCGGCTTTGACACCGCCCTGATGATCGCCACCGAGGCGCTTGACCGCCTGCATACCACAGCCGAGGCCCACCATCGCGTCATGGTCCTGGAATTGATGGGCCGGGATGCCGGGTTTATCGCCTTGCATTCAGGCGTATCCGGAGGCGCCGATGTGATCCTGATCCCGGAGATTCCCTTCCGGTTCGAGTCCGTGCTCGCCAAGGTGCGTGAACGCGCCGAGGGCGGCTCCCACTTCAGCCTGCTGGCCGTGTCGGAGGGGGCGCGGCCTGTGGGCGGCCAGGAGCTCTTTGCGCGCAGCGGAGATGCGGTGTATGTGCCGCGCCTGGGGGGCATCGGCCAGGAGGTCGGCAGATATATCGAAGGGCAGGGTTTCGAGACGCGGGTCACGGTGCTCGGACACCTGCAGCGCGGCGGCTCCCCGACCGCCTTCGACCGCTGGCTGGCGACCCGTTATGGCGGGGCGGCCGTGCGCACCGCCTCGGCAGGGGCTTTCGGACGCATGGTCGCCCTGCGGGATGGCAAGGTGATCGACATCCCTCTGGAGGAAGCCCTGGCAGTCCCCAAGCGGGTTGACGTGCAGGGGGACGCCGTCCTGACGGCGCGAGCCATCGGGATTTCATTCGGAGATGATTGATCGAAGCTGGGGGAAGTAGACGCGTCCAGGCCTTTCACCGTTTCTGGATTCCCGTGCCTCCTGTGGGATTACACGCGGAAGGCCGCCCTTGCGGGCGGTCTCCCTGTTCGCGCTGTGGCACCTTTATCGCAGAGCGAGGAGGGATGCCACAGCGCTTCGTTTCGTACTTTGATCCATCTTGGGCACCACCTCCTCTTCTATAAGGATGGCGGGTTTGGGGCAGGGCTGCCTCCGTTGAGGCGTCTCCCTGCGATGGACGTAGTATCGCACAAATCAATTTGGATGTCAATAGGGCGGATCGACATAGGGCGGATCGACATAGGGCGGATTGCCGGGGGAGGCAGACCTCTCGTTCGAGCGATGATTCCTGACACATCCTCAACCATCTGACAGCCAGGGGAGGTTGTGCCGAGTCGTTTCCGGTTCCCCGCCCTGGGTTGCCGAGCACCGATGATCAGGGCGGGGAAGACTGGGTCGCTCGGGATGTGCCCGGCCAGGCGGTCAGCGGCAAATGAAGATGGGGCACTGCATTTCGCGCAGCATGACATTCACTGCGCTGCCTTTCACGACCTCCTCCACGACAGAAACGCTGTAGCCGCCCATCAGCAGGAGATTGATCGCATGCTCCTCCATGATCTTGTTCAACACCCTGATCGGCCCTTTCGCTGAAATGAACTCGGCCTGGATCTCATGCAGCTCCAGGTAGGCGCGTGGGTAATCCAGCACGGAGGCGTTCACCCGCGACCCGTCCGTGATTGCGACCACGCGCAGGGAGGCTTTCCATTGCTCGGCCAGGTACGTAGCGACGAAAAGTGCCTCCTTGGCCTTGGGGCTGCCGTCGAAAGCCAGCAGGGCCCGGTCCATGGGGCTGAAGGAGCAGCAGGCTGCCAGCAGCGGACGGGCGCAGCGCTTGATGATGGTGCGAAGACCCGATCCGAGACCGGGCAGGCCGGGTGCCGGGGGGTGGGGAACGTTCAAGACGACCAGGTCCGTCAACAAGGCCCGTTCGCAGACCTTGACCGGGACATCGCCTGCCTCGATCAGGAGGCTGCCGGCGACCCCTGCGGCTTCCAAGCGCTCTTTAAACTCGGCCAGGAGTGCCATGGCTTTCGGCTCATCTTTTTCCTTTTCCGACCTGACGATGTGCAGGCCTTGTAGATGGGAGCCCTCGCGCCGGGCGATCACCACGGCCAGGTTGAAGGCGTCCCAGCTTCCCGGGCTGCCGTTCACCGGAAGCAGGATATCCTTAAAGAGACGCTCCGTATAGCGATCGTACATCCTGGATTCCCGCCAGGTCCCGGTCCTATCCTCCCGAGCTTCGGCGCGGCTGCTCTCTTTCACCGCCAGGTCGACCGCTGCAGCTTCCGGGCGGATTGCCCAGCCTAGCTGCTTCTCCAGTTCGGCGCGGTGCTCTGAGATCCAAAGATAAAGATCGGTCTCGCTACGCTTCGGGAACCAGCGCAGCATGCCGTGCTCGCGGATGGCCGTTTCAATGGGAAGATAAACGGTTTCACACCAGTCGATGACCGCTTCGGCGTACGAGATGTCCCGTTTCAGGTCCAACCCCATGAAGTAGCGGTGGACCTCGATGTGGTCCTTGAGCTTGGCGTATTGGCCCGGGGCGGTCAGGGTCAGGTCCACATGGGGGAGCAGTTCGGCGATGCGGGTCTGCTCAAGGAAATCGGCGTATTCCGTCTTCAGGATCAGCTCGTCCGGTTGCATGTCTGGAGTGAAGGGGACCCTGGTCTGTACTTCGATGACATGCGCTTCGATGGTGGTCATGCCCTCCCGCCGGGCGATCGAGACGCGGTGGTTGCCATCCAGCACAAAATAGCTCTTCCCGATCTTGTAGACTTCAATCGGTGACATCCCGCTGTCGCGCGCGGCCGCTTTGACGCGCGCCCACCTCGCTCGGTCCTGATCGTCCAGCGGCAGGAAGGTGCGCGAGAAATCCGTGTAGCGCCCTACGCTGCCGAGGATGGCATCCAGGGGGATCTGCTGCACACCCTGGTCGGAACTCCCTGTCCGCTTTAACTTCCGGACAACTTCGTCGTAGGAAAACAGCCGGTTGGATTTTCCCGTTAGGCGCGAGACGATCTCCTGCAGGTCGGCTTGCTGCCGGGCAGCCCGAAAATCTTCCAGTGCGCTACGGAATTCAAACGGGTTCAGATCCATGGCATTTTGTCATTGAGAGGGAATTATAAACCCCGAGTTGTAGCATGTGTAGAAATCCCATTCCATGGCTTTTCTCCTCTCATCCCTTCCAATAGACGGGGAAAGGGGAGTCGGCCTGGGCAGAACGGCTTTTGGGAACTGCGTGCGCCGGTGTGCACCGTGTGCAACACTGTCCTGGTTGTGGTATGGTTCAGACTGGAATGATTTGATATGTTTTGATAGACCCGTGTTAGCTCCTGCCAGTTGGGTCCGGATATTCTAGGAGAAATTTACTATGGAGGTGGGGATGAAGCGACCCGCGGTCTTATGGATCACGGTCCTGATCCTTGGATGGTGTTTTGACTTTCTGTTCTGGGGACATCGTCCCGGGATTTCCTTTGCCATTTACACTGTGCTGTGCCTCGCCGGTGGATTGGCGGTCCTGATCTCTGAAGGATTCCACCCATCCTGGAAATCGGTGCCGCTGCTCCTGCCGATCGGCTTCTTCACCGTCATGACCTTTGTCCGCCTGGAGCCGATGAGCCAATTCCTCTCCTACGCCTTCACGCTCGGCCTGTTGGGGCTGCTGGCGCTCACCTATCTCGGCGGGCGTTGGGTTTGTTACAGCCTTCCGGATTATGTGGTCCAATTTATCCGCCTGGCCGGAAGCATGCTGGCCCGTCCGCTTATGTTCGTCAACGCAAGGAAGCAACTGGCAGCCGCCTCCCCCGAAGGAGTGCGGCAGGCAACGGCCAGCAGCTCGGGGTGGAAGCGCGCCTGGGCAGTCCTGCGCGGCCTGCTGATCGCCATCCCCATCCTGGCCATCTTTGCCGCCCTGCTGGCCTCTGCCGATGCCGTTTTCGCCCAAGTACTGAACCGGTTCATTGCCCTCTTCCGTTTGGAGAAATTGCCCGAGTACCTCTTCCGTCTGGCCTACATCCTGGTTGGGGCTTATCTGCTGGCGGGAGTCTTCCTGCACGCCGCCCAGAAGAGCCGGGATGAGAAGCTGATCGGCGAGGAGAAACCGCTCCTATCCGCCTTCCTGGGATTTACCGAAGGCGCGGTGGTGCTGGGGGCCGTAGAGCTCCTTTTTCTGGTCTTTGTGATCATCCAGTTCCGCTATTTCTTCGGTGGGCAAACCAACATCGGCGTCCAGGGGTTCACGTATGCCGAGTATGCCCGCCAGGGATTCGGCGAGCTGGTGGCGGTGGCGTTCTTCAGCCTGCTGCTCTTCCTCGGGCTGAGCGTCATCGTCAAGCGGGAAACCTCCGTCAGGCGCCAGGCCTTCTCCGGCCTGGGCGTCGGGATGGGGATCCTGGTCGGGGTGATCCTGATTTCGGCCTTCCAGCGGCTGAGGCTGTATGAGGCGGCTTACGGGTTCTCCCGGCTGCGGACGTACACGCATGCTTTCATGATCTGGCTGGGGATCCTGCTGGCTGCCGCGCTGGTCCTGGAAATCCTGCGCAAGGAGCGCCTCTTTGTGACCGCCGCGCTGCTGGCGGGCATCGGTTTTGCCGCCAGCCTGAACCTGCTCAACGTGGACGCCTTCATCGTCCGCCAGAATGTGGCGCGCGCGGCCCAGGGCCAGGACCTGGATGTGGCTTACCTGGCGTCACTGTCGCCGGATGCCATCCCGGCTCTGGCTGAGACCTACCGATCGGCGGCATTCCCATTCCGGATTCGACAGGCCGCCGGTGCGGCCCTCGTCTGCAGGCAGGCCACATCCTCGGGTCCGGTTGATCAAGACTGGCGGTCGTTCTCGCTGGCGCGTGGCTGGGCGAAGGCGGCTCAATCCAGGCTGGACTTGAGCGGCTACACCGTTCAAAAGGGCGATTACCCTTATCAAGTCACTGCTCCCGGGGGACAGGTGTTCGACTGCATGGGCGGGTGATGAAACTAAAAATGCGCTGTAGGCGCACCTGGCTTTTATCCTCCACAGGCGAAGGCGTAATCGTCCAGCACTTCGGCGATGGCATCCCACACGATCGCCGGGGGCGAGTTCTCCAGCATTCCTTCTCGGATGCGTCTGCATTGATTGGGGGCAAATTGACTTACCAGGGTCAACGGCAGAGGATTGCGGGATAGATTCGCCAGCAATTTTTTAAGGGCTGCCTGCACCCGCGCCTGTGGCCAGTAGTAGCGGATGCGGTCGCTGCGGCTGTATTTTCTGGAGAAAGCCTGCTCTTCCGGCGTGCCGTGATAATGGCTCCGCCAGTGGCGCGGGTCTTCTTGCATGACCTGGTCGATGATTTCGATCAGGTTGGACCGCTCGTCCGGCGGCAACAGTTCATCCTCCATCGCTGCCAGGGCAAACACCGCCTCGCGCAAGGCAAAGGTCAGCGCCGGGCCGACCTTCAGGATGGCGAAATGATCGCCGACGAGCTGCTGCAGAGAGACACGCCTCTGGTAGTCGGTGGAATGGGCCTCGTAGACCAGGCGCGGCTGACCGGCGATGAAACGAACCAGGCCCTGCGCCGCTCCCGGATCATAGTTTCGGACGTAGCTGTCCCCAAACTCGACGCCGGGCTGGACGACCACCGCCACCACCCGCTGCCAGGCCGCCTCCAGCCCCTCCCGGAGAAAGGCGACGTGTGTGACCTCGATCGTGCGGCGCACATCTTCCACCGCCGTGACCTGCAGGGCGCCCTCAGCGGTCTGGGTCCCCCCAGGGAGGGGCACCTCGGTGCCAATGACGTAACAGGGCAGTGGTGCGCGGTCTGGGTCAGCACAAGCCAGCTCGGCAGCTTTGGCCAGAGCCGCCGTCCGGCGGGCGGCAAGTTCCATCTCCAGGGTGCATGCCGGGTCGTCATCTCCCAGCCTCATGCTGGTGTCCAGGTGGATCTTGGTGAAGCCTGCGCGTACATAGGCCTGCACCATCTCGGCAGCTTTGCCAAGGGCCTTCTCCGCCGGTTCGCCTTGCCAGGGATACGGACCGAGGTGGTCACCGCCCAGCAGCACGTGCGCTGAGGATAGGTTTATCTGAGCGGCGATCCGCCGCACCTGCGCGGCAAACTGCCCAGGGGTCAGGCCGGAGTATCCGCCATCCTGGTTGACCTGGTTGCACGTGGCTTCGATGAGCACCATCCCCTGGGTCCGGGCGGCGCGCCGCAGGGCAGCCTGTAGGACATCCGGATGAGCCGAGCAGATCGAGGTGATTCCCCGGCCCTGGCCGGTCTTCTGGGCACGCACGATCTCGTCGAGCAGCTTAAAGGACATGCCGCCTGGCCTCCTCCAGGGTGGGCTGGGCGGCTGTGCCGCCGGCCTTGCGCGTCGAGAGCGACCCGCATGCCGAGCCTAGACGCAGGGCTGTTTCCAGGTCCCAGCCGTTCAGCCAGCCGTACAGGAATCCGGCGTCAAATAAATCCCCAGCGCCGACCGTGTCCACCATATCCGCTTGAATGGCCGGCGCGGAGACGTGCTCCCGGCCGCGCAGGGCGATCGCCCCATCCTTCCCCAGCTTGACGGCCACGGTCTGGCAGCTCTGACCCAAACGGGCCAGGGCCGCCTCAACGGTCGCCGCTCCGCTCAGGGCGATGGCTTCCTTCTCGTTGGGCAGGAAGACATCCACCTGCGGAAGCAGGGCATCGAAGCCGCGCCACTTGCCGGAGGGGTCCCAATTGGGGTCGAGCGAGATGGTTCTCTCCAGGTCGTGGGCCCGGCGGAAGAGGCCGGGGAGGCCCGCCTGGAGGCCGATCTGCAAGAAATAGCTGGCCACATGGAGGTGGCGGGCTTTCCGGAGCAGTTCGTCCGTGACCTGTTCGGCGCGCAGGTCTCCGATGCACCCGGGGTGGGTCAGGATGGCCCGGTCGCTGCCGCGGCTCAGGATGAGGCTCAGCCCGGTCTGACGGGAAGGGTCGATGAGGATCGGGGAGATATCAATCTGCCATTTGGCTAATTCGTCCAGCATGAAACGCCCGAAGAGGTCGTCTCCATACACACCGACGAAGGCCACTTTCAGCCCCAGCCGGGCCGCACCGCAGGCAAAGATGGCCGACGAGGAGCCAATCGTCAGCGTGGCCGAGTCGACCAGCTTTTCGACCTGGCCGAAGGCCGGTGCAACGCCCCCCTCAGGATCAAGTCGGGGTTGATCTCCCCCGCAACCAGCACATCGTAGATCATGGGGATTTCCCTCCGGGTTTCAGGCTGGAGATCGCTCCCCGCTCCAGGAAGCGCGGGTCTTGGACCGCCTGCCTGAGCATCCAGAGGCCGGTCAGGCAGAAGAGCAGCGAAACGCTGAACATAACGGCATAGCCATACGACTGGATCACCCAGCCGGCGAGAAGCGGGGCGATGAACAGCGCTGGACCGGTGAGCGAACGTGCCAGGCCGATGTAGGTCGGGCGCTCGCCTTCAGGCCCGAATTCCATTGCCATGCTTAAATCAGAGAGCAAATTACCGGCGCTGCTGACACCCAGCAGGACAAAGACCAGGTATAAACCCCACGGCATGGGGAAGAAGGCCGTGGCCAGGGCGGTCCCCAGGGCAGCGGCCCACAGGAGCGCCGAGAGCTCCATCACATGTTTGTGGCCCAGCCGGTCACCCAGCGGCCCCCAGACCAGGTAGCCGACCGCACCGGCGGCAAACAGGATGCCGGTGAAGACCCCCGCCGTCGAATCGGGCAGGGAATACTTGATCACGGCATAGAGGGCGATAAAGCCGGTCGCCATGCCACCGAGGTAGGAGAACCAGCGGCTGACCAGATAGGTGCGGAAATTGGCATCCGAGCGCAGGATCTTCAGCAGACGCTTCCCGTACTGACCGCGCGCGTGTCCTTCCGGCGGGACCTGGCGGGCCGGTTCACGCACTTGGCTGAGGAAGAAATACGACAGCCAGACGCCAAAGGCGCTGGCTCCGAAGCACAGGGCGAAATTCAGCGGGTAGGCAAAATGGGCCAGCAACAGCCCGGCCAGGGCCGCGCCGGCAACCCCGATCACCTGACCGGACAGCTGGGAGACGCCGAAAAACCGGCCGCGGTGCGAGACCGGAATGATCTTGGCGATCATCTCCTGCCACGGGATGGCAACAATCCCGCTGCTGGTCGATTTCCAGGCCATGAGCAGGATGAAGAACCCGACCGCCGAGGCGCGCGGCAAACCGTTCAGCCAGAAAACGGCGAAGGGTAGGACCAGGTATGGCAGGCGCTCCAGGGCGCCCAGCCCGATTACCAGCGGGTACTTGCGCGGCCGGCGCTCGACCAGGGGTGCCATGAACATCTGCGGCAGGAACCAGCCCAGATCGGCCAAAGCCGGGATCAGACCAATGACCAGGGTCGAGCTGGTGAGGTGGCGGGCGTAGACCGGCAGGATGGTGGTAATGGAAATAAAGCTGTCGCCCAGGATCCAGCTAACTGAGTCAAGGCTGTTCACGACAAAGTTGCGCGGAAAATTGCGGGCGATCTCGTCATCGACCCCCGCTTCGCGCGGCAGGTGGAGCAGGTTGCGCCAGGCAGACAGGGCCCATTTCCAGCTGCTGAGGTTAAACATCCGGCTCATTCCGGCCCCGGGAGGGTATGAGATGGTCATTCATAGGATAATCTGCCCAATTTCAATCCTCGGTCTAGGAACCCATCCGGGAGTATGGATTTCAGGGCGAGAGCCAGGGGGTCGAATTCTTTATGCGGCTTTAATGGCTGAGGGTCGCCGGTTGATCAGCGCGATGAGAGCGGTACTGACCAGCACGATCGCCCCGAGGATCAGATACATGTTCCGGCCGCCCAGGCTGCCCAGCAACACGCCGCCGAGAAAACCTCCGGCAGCGGAACCGAATCCGAAGATCATTGCGCTGAAGACTCCCTGGGCGGTCGCGCTCATGCCCTCTGGAGCATTTTCGTTGGCATAGGAGACACCCGCCACCCAGAAGGCCGGGAAGGTCAGGCCCTGGAGGAGCTGGATGACCAGGACCGCGGTTGCAGAGCTGGAAGCAGCGAAGAGCAGCAGCCGGAGCGCGGTGAAGAGCATGCCCAGCAGGAGCAAGCCATCCGCCTTAAAACGCCTGATCAGCCGATTGGCAAAGAAGAGCACGGGCAATTCGGAGAGGGTTGAAATGGTGAGGGCGATGCCCATGGTCGTCTCATTCGCTTTCAGCTCTTTCATGAAGGGGAAGAGGTAGTTGTTGGTCGAGGCGAAGGCCATGCCGGCCACAAATGCCAGGGTGAGAAAAAGGATCCAGCGGCGATCCGTCAGCAGGCTGCGGAGGCCCCCTCCCACCGAGGTCTTCCTTTCGATTTTTCCGTGAATAAATCCCTGGCTGACAAACAGTCCCACGAACATCAGGGCTGCATTGCCCCAGAACGCCCACTTGAGGCCGTACGCCTGGACGAGCATGCCTGCCAGCGGTGCCGCCAGGCCCCAGCCGATCGTCCCGCCCAGGCGAACCCGGCCGTACATCTCTTTTTCGCCGGCCAGCATGTTCATCGTGGCGCTGTCCGCGAAGGAAGTGACCGGCGCGTTGAAGAAGAAAGTCACGATCATCAGCAGGAGGACCGGCCCCAGCGTTTTGAGGAATGGGAAAATAAGGACCGCGATCACAGGAACC
The DNA here is from genome assembly GCA_050013095.1 of Anaerolineales bacterium. GTDB lineage: Bacteria > Chloroflexota > Anaerolineae > Anaerolineales > Villigracilaceae > UBA877. The sequence continues at coordinate 83,255 of JBEKFY010000005.1, forward strand.
ATGATAGTCAGGCTCATCACGAGCCTGTGACGCCCCGTCGTGTCGGCGATTCCGGTCCAGAGCGGTGCCCCGACCAGGGCCAGCAGCGGAACCATGCCCGAGAGCAGGCCGATCTGCACGCCGGTGAACCCCAGCCCCTGGTAATACAGGACCACAAAGGGGAACAGGAAGGCACCTGCAGCGTAATACAGAAAATTAAATGAAAAGGGCGTAACCTTTTTTATGTTTGCTCTCCATAGGTCTTGTACCAATCGGGAGCAATCTCCCCTGCGCGGTAGAAATCCGTCCAGGGCCTGCCCAGTTCGGTGCACCGGGCGCTCAGGTGCTCCAGGCGGGGACGGGCGACCTTCATCAGGAAACTGGTCCGTTCCCGGCTGTCCGCCCCCACCGCCTCCTGCCAGACAGCGCGGCCTACCGCAATGCCTGAAGCCCCCGCGCGGCAGGCGGCTTCCATCTGGCGCTGGTAGATCTCATAGTCCACGGTGGCGGATAGTAGGATCCACGGGACGCAACTGGCGGAGGAGATCTCCGCGCAGGCCTGCTTCCACGTCCCTTCGTCCTGGTCCACGGAACTGTCGAGGGGGAACTCCGCCTTGAGCACGTCTATGCCGAGAGGGGTCAGGCGCCGGGCGGTCTCGACCACGATGCTGCGCTTCTCGCCCGAGGAGAGCTTCCCATTTCCCTGGGGTGAGTAGGCAAGTGGCTCGAGCATGAGCGCCAGGTCGTATTTTTGACAGTCGGCCGCGACCTGACTAACGAAGGCTTCGACCCCGGCAGAGGTCCGCGCTTCGGGGTGGTAGTACACCAGGAGCTTGACCATGCTGGCGCCCATGCGCTTGGCCTGCTCCACGCTCCAGCCGGGTAGCACCTGGCTCTGGCGGGCGGTCGGCTCACCGCAGTAGCCGGTTGATTCGACCGCCACGATCAGCCCTGTCCCCGGCTGGCAGAAGGCCCGCCGCGATCGCCTGGGCGGCGCTGAACTCCGGGTCGAGCAGGACGGCGGTGGAGAGATCCGTCATGGCAGCCGCCACTTCGATCTTGAAACGGGTCAGGTCCTCGTCGCGGACGGAAGCCGAAGCGGACGGACGCAGGGCCCGGCGCAGGTTCTGGCGGTGATCCAGGGCCAGGCAGGTAAAGGTCCGGCGAGGAGAAGTACATTGCTGCAGGCCGCGCAACTTGCCAATGCTGATTGTCTTCATGACATCAATTTATCACAGATGGATCCTGACCAACAGGATGGGGTCGGCGAACTATGGGCAGGTGGCTCGAAAGGCGGTTAGGATGCGGTTCTTTTGAATGAAACTGATGTGATGATTCCGCCCCCAGGCGCAGGCCGCCTGGAAATCCACGCCGGTGTCGGTGTATTCAGCCGCGAAGACCGCCTTGCCCGCCTGAATGAAAGGCAGCAGCGCATCGCACCAACCCTGGACAAAGCAGTCTTCGGCGATGGCGAAGTCGAAGATGGGCAGCGCATCGGAGATCATGTCCGCGGCGTTCTTCAGGCCGATGGCCAGCCCGCGGCCGTGGGCTTCGTCCGCCAGCCAGCGGGCATATTTCAACTGGTCCGGGTAGGTGAGCGGAAAGCCGGTGTCGTTGTCGTAGATCTCGAGGTTGTCCGGCTCGACCGCGTCGAAGCCTTTGGCGGCGCACAGGTCCAGGCGGGTGCGCAGGATGGGCGCCAGTCGGTCGATTTGACGGATGTCCAGCCAATTCTCCCCCGGCCAACCGGCATAGTCCTTGCCAAGCACTTCGGGCGGGAAGCGCTGCGCGTCAGGGCGCCAATCCTCACGCGAACCCACGGAAATGTAGCAAATGACCTTTCGGCCCTGGGCATGGAGCGCCTGGACGACCGCCGCGTCATTGTCGAACAGGTCGATGTCGTAGACCTCAGCCTCCACGCTCGTATCCACGGGCGGATCCGAGAGTTGCCACTGCCAGGTCGGGCCGGGGGCTGGTTTCCAGATGCCGCGTTGGGAAGGGACAGGGGTCATCTCAGTCGTGTGACCGGTTGAAGAGGTCGGGGAGGGGACGCAGGCGGCCAATGCCAGGACGAGCGCCAGGGCTGCCAGTCGCCGCATGGCTATACCTTGAAATGTTTGAACTGCGGCAAATAGGGCTTGTTCTGGGCGAACATCTCGTTGACCATAGTCTTGATCTCTGCCAGTGAGAGCACCGCCGCGCTCAGCGGGTCATGGGCAATGGCCTGGAAGGTCAGGCGCGGGTCGCCAGTCAGGGCGGCCTCAACGGCCATTTCCTCGATCATCACGCTGGTGTGGGTCAGGGTGACGCACTGGGGCGGTAACGCGCCGACGTGGACAGGGTGGAATCCACCCTTGTTCACGAAAACAGGCACTTCCACACAGGCGCCTTCGGGCAGGTTGGTGATCAGCTTGGTGTTGGGGACATTGCCGTTGAAGGAGAAAGTCTCGCCGCCTTTGAGGGCGTTGATGATGTAGGCGGCATACTCCGTTTCGCGCTCCAGGGTGATGGGCTTATCGCTGGCCAGCCACTTCTTCACCTCATCGCGCCAGACCTGTTCGGTCTTCAGGTATTCCTTCAGGATGTAGGCGTACTCACCTGGATTCCAACCGGTGCCGTGGGTGCAGTACTTCTCGATCAGGTCGGGGCGCTTGCGGAACCACCAGTTGTACTCCGAGTTGTGCCCGCTTGACTCGGTCACGTAGTAGTCCAGGTGCAGGAACATCTCATTACGCACGATCTCCTCGTTATAAACGTCGGAGCGCTCGGTGACCGCCTTGCGGATCAGCGGATAGGCGTCCTTCCCGTTCCACTCGTATTTCAGGTACCAGGCCTGGTGGTTGATCCCAGCACAGGTGTAGGTGATCTCGTGGTAAGGCGCGCCGATCCAGCCCGCCAGCATCATCGAGGTGCCCTGGACGCTGTGGCACAGCCCGGTGACTGGGATGGGCGTGGAGCACTGCATGGCGCGGCACAGCATGGCCATCGGGTTGGTGTAGTTGAGCATGATGGCATCCGGGCAGTAGCGCTCCATGTCCTTGACAATGCTGACCATCACCGGGATGGTGCGCAGGGCGCGGAAGATGCCGGAGGGGCCGCGCGTGTCCCCGATGCAGGTGTCCACACCGTACTTCTTGGGGATCTCGATGTCATGGCGCCAGACGTCCGTGCCGCCGGCCAGTATGGTGACCATGACCACGTCGGCATTTTTCAAGGCTTTGGCCCGGTCGGTGGTCGCCTCGATCTTGGCCGGGTACCTGCCCATCTGGACGATGCGCTCGACCATCTGCCTGGACCAATCCAGGCGTTCCGGATTGATGTCCATCAAGCAGATCGAGGAGTCCTGCAAGAGCGGGAAGGTCAGAATGTCCCGGACGAGATTGCGGGTGAACTCCAGGCTGCCCGCACCGATGAAAGTGATTTTTGTCATAACATCTCCTTGTGATTAACTCGACAATGTTAGATTAGGACAAGCGTTCGGTTTTCTTTAGGTCTTTTAGCTTGAAAGAGCTTGTGCGGCCATTTGAAAGTGCTGAAAATAGTTCTTAAAAGGCGTAAGAAAATAACCTATACGAAGATCTAACATTGTCGAGTTAATCTTGAAGCAGTCGCTTGACTGGTTCAGAGAGGTCCAGTTTGAATTTGGAAGAAAACGAGCGCAAAGACTGTCTTTCGATTTCCGAGTTGATCGTGTGAGGGGAGGTCACGGAGAGAGCGGCCACCAGGGTGCCGAGCTCCTGCGCATGAGGGAGGGATAGGTTCGTTGCCAGCCCGGCGATCATCCCGGCTAGGAAAGCATCCCCGGCGCCGGCCGTGCTGACCATCTGGGTCGGAAAAGCGGGTACATGCCGGAGATTTTTCCCGTTCCAGCTCCAGCTGCCTCCCTTTCCAGCGGTGATCGTGACCTGCAGGGTAGAATTGACCGCCTGCAACCTGGCGAGGGTCGCCTCCACAATGGACCGGGACGACCCATCGTCTGACCTGATCCCCGCCACGGCGGCAGCCTCGTCCTGGTTCAACGCCAGGAGGTCCGTCTGGGCGAGCATGCCCATATCGACGGCAGTTACGACCTCGGCGGAATTAAATGCCGCGACGCGGAAGAAATGAGACTGTGTCGCCAGCTGCAGCAATTTCCGCCGGGCATCCAGCGGAACCTCGGGGGCGGCCAGGGCGACTCCCCTGGCCTGGTAGTGGAAAAAATCGGCTTCGGCCCGGGCCACGTCCTCCGGCTTCAGCTGGTCGCAGGCCGAGTTGTCCGTGGCCAGATTCACGCCGCTACCGTCCGGGTAAATGAAGCAGAAGGAGTACAACGTCTGCGCTCCTGGGAGGGATTGCACATAACGCAGGTCTAGACCGGCCGCGGCCATTTCCAGCAACAGGTGCCGCCCGGCCTCGTCGTCACCGACCTTGCCGATGGGCAGCGTGACGAACTCCTCGCCGAGCAGTGCCTTGACGTAATGGGAAATGATATGCAGCTTGCAGTGGTCTTGCCGGTCGATGAAATGACCGCTGCGGCTTTCTTCGCGGCCCAGGGTGTGGTACCCGTTCAGGGCGAAGAAAGCCCTTGTCCCTATCCCGCCGACGCCCAACATGGCCTGGTATTGACTACCGGGGATATTAATATTCAATGAAGTCACTCGGTCCATCCTCAATCTTTTGAAATACCCAGGTCCCATTCGGGGTGCAGGCTGATCGGGTGCATGGCGGTTTCCACCGTGGCAGTGATCAGCGCATCGGGATGTTCCTGCAGCAGGGTGATCGGATACTCAGCGGTCAGAGGACCGAAGAGGGCCACGCGCAGGGCGGTTTGTTTCCAGGCACCGGTGTCGCTGAACAGGCGTACTTTCTTTGCCGAGAGGCACTCCTTGACCCCCAGCGTGACCGACATGGGGGGAACGAACTGGTAGGCTCCACCGAAGGTGCGCTGGGCCAGGGCCAGGAGGGTGTCCAGGTTGTTCTCCTGCACCCGGACCGTTGAGTTGCGCAGATCGTCGAGGCTGATGGGACTGTAGGAATGCCGGCGGGCCTGGTTGTAGGCGATGTGCCCGTCCTGGCCCCAGCCGCCGTAGGTGATGTCGATCGGGGCGGCCCAGGTTTTCTTTTTGATCTCTTCGACGTTGTTTGCATTGAGCCAGTTGCGGTTTTCCGGAAGGACGGCCAGGACCGGCTCGACCGGCGCGTAGAAAAATTTCTCCATGAAGCCGCGGAAGCTGTAGGGGTGGTTGCGCGGCAGCTCCCGGCCCTGCCAGTCCAGACATTCGTCCATGTGGAAGACGACCAGGTTCTTTAAACTCACCTTTTCCTGATTGACCAGCTCGGTAAAGGGCTGGTACCAGCAGGCCGGCCCGCAGGGGATAATCGCCCGGGTGAGTTCCTGGCGTCGATTATGGCTCTGGATTTCGTCGACCAGCTCGCGTCCCATCCGCGCGCCCATTTCCTCTGAGTCGCGGCACAGGCGGAACGGGATTTTTAATTGTGGATGGCCTTCCAATTGCTCCTGAGGAACTTTACACCAGGCGTACAGCTCCCGAGGGGTGATTTCACTCATGGGTTTTTATTTGAATCCTGTCATCGCCACGCCGCGTACGATCCCGCGTTGGAAGAAGAGGTATACAACCAGAACGGGCAGCATCACCAGGATCGAGGCGGCCATGGTCAGGTCGTAGCGCGTGCCGTGGGCGCTGTTATACCAGGTAAGGAGCAGCGGCAGGGTGCGCCTTGTTTGGGTGGTAATTACAATGAGCGGCCAGAGATAGTCGTTCCAGGTGCCCATGAAGGTGAAAATGCCCAGGGCGGCCAGGGCGGGCCCCAGCTGCGGTAGGATGATCTGCGCGTAGATCAGGAACTCCGACGCCCCGTCGATGCGCGCCGCGTCGATCAACTCGCTGGGTATGCTTTCGATGAACTGGCGCATCAGGAAGATTCCGAAGGCGTCCACCGCGGCAGGGACAATCAGCCCCCACAGATTGTCGACCAGCCCGAGCTTAACCAGGATGAGATAGGAGGGAATCATCACGACCTGGAAGGGGACCATCATTTGTGCCAGGATGAAGGCGAAGGTGGCGTTCCGCCCCCAGAAGCGGTATTTGGCAAACACATATCCGGCGATTGAGCTGGTGAAGAGTATGAGGATCACGTGCATCCCGGTCACAAACAGGCTGTTCATGAAGAACCGCCCCAGCGGCACATTGGGATCATGGAAGATGGTCCAATAGCTTTGGATTGTCCACTTTTGCGGGAAAAAGGTGGGTGGAATCTTGATGATCTCACTGGCTGGCTTGAGCGATGTCAAAATGACCCAGATGAAGGGGATCAGTGTGATGACCGTACCTAGGATCAGGATGGTGTAGACGATAATGCGTCCCAGCAGGCGCGTCGGGCGGTGGCGCGGACGACGGACCAGCGGTATGGAAACAGCTTGTGCATTGGCCATGACTAATACTCCCAATCGGTACGCAGCAGCCGGAACTGGATTGCGGTGACGGCCAGGATGATGAGAAACAGGACAAACGAGATCGCCGCCGCCCAGCCCATGTTTTGATATTTGAACGCATTGAGATAGATGCTCATCACCAACGGTGTGGTCTGGTTGCTGGGCCCGCCGTTGGTCATCACCTGGAAGATCACGAAGACCTGGAACGAAGACAGCATGGTCATCACACAGATCAGCAGGGTGGTTGGCTGGAGCAGCGGCAGCGTGATTTGCCAGAATTCCTGCCAGACATTGGCACCGTCCACGCGGGCAGCGTCCCGGATTTCGCCGGGGATGCCCTGCAAGGCGGCCATGAAGATCACCAGGTTGTAACCGAAGTCCTGCCAGAGATAGGCAATGATCACGGCGATCATTGCCAAGGGGACACCCAGCACAAATGCGTTGGGATCGGTCAGCCATGCGTGTGGCGGGGTCAGCCCGATGGATTTGATCAAAGAGTTCAACAGGCCCTGCTGCGGGTTGTAGATGAAGTTCCACATGATGGCCACGGCCACGGACGAGCTGATCGTCGGCAGGAAGTAAATGGCCCGAAAAAGGCCTTTGATGCGACTGTTAACACTCTCCACCAGGATCGCCAGGGGCAGGGTGATGATCAAATTGAGCGGCAGGACCAGGAAGGCAAACAGGAAGGTGTTGCCGACAGCCATGCGGAAGACGCGCGCCGGCTCGGAGTTGGCAAACATCGCCTTGTAGTTGCCAAGCCCAATGAAGGGGTTCGCCCCGCCCAGGCCCAGGAAGCCGATGCCGGCGCGCGCCGGGGAGTAATCAAAGAACCCCAGGACGAACGCCCAGACCATGGGCAGCAAGGCGAAAAAAATCATGTATGCCATCAGGGGCGTCATCGTCCCGATGACAAAACCGTTTTCACCCGCGCGCATGCCACGGCCGGTTTTGGTATTTGTTTTACTTTTTAGCGGGATGGCTAAATTTGCCATAGTTCACTCCTGCTTTTGGCCTGGGGCAACCAGGGGCTGGCTGCCCCAGGCAGGTATCCCGAATTACTTCGCGTCCACCATCGCGTTGGCGTCGTCGTTGATTTTCTTAGCGGCCTCGTCCACTGTGGTCACTCCTTGCAAGGCCTCGAGGACATCCGGGTAGATGATCTCATAGAAGAGCTGGTCGTGGTTGGTCACATTCCCGACATATTGCCCGTGGGGCAGCAGGTCGAAGGTGGCCTGCATGTAGGGCGCAACCGCCAGCAGGGCATCCGGTTTTTCGACATTCACCTTCATCGCCGGGATGGTGCGGGAGTCGATGTTGTAGAGCATGGCATTTTCCGGAACGGTCATCATGAATTGAACAAATTTCCAGGCCTCCGCGGCGTGCTTTGTATTTACCGAGACGACCTCGCCCCAGCCCGAGTCGGCGGCGAAATGGCGCTCACCGCCGAAGTAGGTTGGGATCTCGACGTAGCCGAACTTCATATCCGGGTACTCGGACACGCCCGTCCCGGCTGCCCAGGAACCACGAAAACCGATGGCGATGTTGCCTGTAAAGAAGGAGGTTGACACCTCATTGGAAGTGTCATTAAAGAGCACCGGATCGACGACCTTGTACTTCTGGACCAGGTCGACCATCATCTGGATGGTCTTTTTGGCTTCGGGGGTGTCGAAGTTGAAGTGCTTGCCGTCGGCGGCAAAATACGAGCCGCCCTGCTCCAGGATGCCAGCGAACAGGGTGGCGGGCAGACCATCGCCGGTGACGAAGTCGAAGCCAGAGGTCGTCATCTTGCCCGAGGCGTCGTATTCGGTCAGCTTCTGGGCATCGGCGATCATGTCGGCGAAGGTGTTCCACTTCGGCGGGTAGGGCACATTGTGCTTCTCGAACAGCACCGGGTTGACCAGCGCGCCCCCGTTCTCTTGATTAAATTCCACCGGGAGGCCATACAGCTTGTCGCCGCAATAATAGCCGTCCAGGGGCGCCTTGTAGAAAATTTTGGCGGCCTGATCGTAGGTCATGATGTCAGCGGGAACCTCCTGGAGCCTGCCACCCAGCGCATAGGAGCAGGTCCAGGTGCCGAACATCTCGATCACGTCGGCTTCGTTCCCCGCCGCCATGGAAGTCTGCAGCTTCTGGATGTAATCGTCGTAAGAGAAGGTCTCGTACTTGACGTCGATGTTGGGATTGGCGGCCTTGAACTTGGCGATCAAATCATCGTTGGCTTTCTGGAATCCTGGATCCTGGTGGCCCCACAGCCGCAGGGTGACCTTCCCACCGCCGGATAAGCCGCCTCCGCATGCCGACAGCAACAGGGCAGCAACTAACACAATGAACCAAATGGTCTTTCTCATTTCTTCCTCCTCACATAATAGGAAATGGTGACTGGTGTATTCGGATGATGGGTTCATTCCGGATGACCTTCTGGGGAGATATTTTAGGGTGATCTTTTCAGGTTGCCTCCTTTACTTCACCTGAGAGAGTCTAATCACTATTTCAAGATGATTGGAACGATCCGGATCCAGACCTTTCGAGAGCGATGACTCGCAGGAAAGCAATGGGCCGACCGGCAGGTAGAACGCGTTGCGAATCGCATCGGCCCAAGTTTCTGGCTGTGGGAGGATCTGCTGATGGGTGTAGGAACCTTGATCAATGTTCATCTTGTTCAACTGTGGTGAAGCAGAATTCGTTCAGCGTTGCGGAAGTAGACTTTCTCCAGCACATCCTCCGGCAGGTACAAGCCGTTGATGTATCAGCGGCCCAGGTCAGGGATTTCAGCCGTACTGTAATTAAAACATTCATCGTCCGTTTCGAGGAAGCGGTAATAGATGCGATAGGTAGCCACATCCGGCCCGGCATCCAGGCCGAATAAGATGCGGTCGGGATATTTGAGAAAGAAACGGCGCGCCGTGTAGGGCTGGCGGCCCAGCTCGCCCAGCCGGGCGCTGATGTCCACATAAAAGTTCAGGCAGCGCTCCAGCAGCGCCCCGACCCAGGCCAGGTTCTCGGCGTAGCAGCCGACATGGGCGCCGATAAAGGTGGTACGGGGATGGCTGCTTACCAGGTTGGCCAGTCCCTCCACGATGCTCAGGAACGGCGGGAAGGGGGGTGGGAAAGTGCCATTCAGGGTGGGCGTGCAGCTCTTCCCAGCGTTCATTGGAGGCATCCAGCGGCTCGAAGAAGGCCACCGGGTCAGCCAAGTGGAGGACCACTGGTAGGGCTAGCTCTCCAGCAGTCTCCCACAGCGGGCCCAGGCGTAGGTCGTCCACACTGGCCAGCCTGTCCTTATCATCGCGAACGCGCAATCCAAAATCCTTCCAGATCTTCAACCCCTGGGCGCCGCGTTCTTTTTGTAGCTTTAGCCTGTGAGCGGCCCATTCGGGGAATGTATCGCCCTTTTCTTTCCACTGCGACCAGTCTACGCCCCCGAAGATCTGGAAGCGTTCCGGTGCGCCGGCCTTGAAGTGCTCCAGGTGTGCTTTCAGGAGCTGCTCGCCCCAACCGCCGTCCAGGTCAACGTATATATGGATGCCGGCCTGACGAGCAGGTCGAGTAGTTCCGGCAGCGGGCGATGGCCCCACCCCCCGCCTGTCTCCTCAGCCAGATGGTTATGAGCGTCGATGGCCAGGAAACGTGGCTTTTCGACCAGGGTGGTTTTGGTCACGAGGGCTGGATGGGGATGGAAATGCTCAAGCTGGATCATTTCAGACCGCCAGGAATTTGATTCCGAGAGCTGCTGCCTGGCTGGCGAACTCCGCGCTGGTCTGGGCGTCGGTCACGATGGTCTGGATGCTTTCCAAGGGTGCCAGGCGCGCGGTGGCCACGCGGCCGAATTTCGTATGGTCGGCAACCAGGATCGCTTCCCGGCCGGCTTTCAGGATGGCGCGGTCGGTCAAGGTCTCGGGCAGGTAGTCATTGGTCAGGCCCTGTTCCGTGCTGATGGCGTGCGCCCCGAGGAATACTTTGTCGGCGCGTACCTCTTTCAGAACCTGCTCGGTGAGGTGGCCGATGAATGAGAATTCACTTTCGCGCAGCATGCCTCCCAGGCAGACCAGGGTGATCTCCGCTGCGCCGGCCAGTGCGTTGACCACAGGCAGTGAATTGGTGATGACAGTCAATCGGCGGCCGCGCAAAGCGCGTGCCACCTCCAGCACGGTGGTGCCGCTGCCCAGGAAGACCGTCTCGTCCTCCCGGATGAGCACCGCGGCGGCCTGGCCGATGCGCTTCTTTTCATCGGCCTGTTCATCCTGACGCTGGAGCATGGGTAGTTCTGGGGGAGCGTGCTGGAGGGGGATGGCACCCCCGTGAACCCGCTGCAGTTTGCCCTGGGCCGCCAGCCTCTCCAGGTCGCGCCGGGCGGTTGCTCCACTGACCTTGAAGGTCTCGCAAATATCAGAGGTGGTGATGCGCTGGTTGCTGGCGATCCGTTGCAGGATGTGGTTCTGACGTTCGATGCCGGACAGGGATGGAAACGTGTTCATGCCGAATTTGTCAGATAATCGCTCATAAACGATCAATATCAATCATAAACAATCGCATTTTCGCATGAATGCCGACCGGATTCAAGTACCGAATGTCATCTTTACTAGGCCTCTGCAGAAAAAGGGGGATGTATTCCTGCGGTCAATGGCTGCTGGGGTCAGCAAATCGGTCAGATTGGATATAATTATCCTGACGATCCAGCATGGGTCGAGCCCACCGGATTATGGTAGAAAGGTGCGCGCCTGTGAGTAAATCCCACTCGTTTTTCACCGGTCACCGGATGGTCTCTTTGTTCCTGCTTTTCTTTCTGGCCACCGGCCTGACCCAATGTTCTCTGACACCTGGCAATCAAACTAACTGGTTCGTCTCGACCAAAGGGAACGATGCCAATGATTGCCACTACCTGCTGCTGCCCTGCCGGCATATTCGCGCCGTCATCCAGCGCGCCCAGGCTGGCGATACCATCACCATTGGGGCGGGTACCTTTAATGAGAGTCTGACGGTGACCAAATCTCTCACCCTGACCGGCCTGGGGGCAGAGAAGACTTTTGTGGATGTACAGTCGGCTGGACCAGCACTGGTCGTGGGGAGCTACACAGGATCGGGCTCCACCCCGACCGCCTCCCTGGTCCTGCGTGTTTCTAATATGTCGTTTAAGAACGGGGACGCGGCAAGCTCGCCTTCCACAATATTACCCGGTGCGGGAGGCGGTGCCTTCATCGGATATGGCTCTGTCTCCTTGACGGATGTCCATGTGGAGGCCAACCATGCGCTCAATTGCGGTGGCATCGCCAATCAGGCTGTGCTCACCCTCGTCCGGGTCAGCGTGGCGAATAATTCCACTTCCTCCACGGATGCGACCGGTGGTGGCGGCGGCATTTGCAACTGGGGCACATTGACAATCACCGATTCGGCGGTGGCTGGCAATCAAACCCCGGCAAACGGCGGTGGAATCTATAATGTCGAGTCGCTCAGCCTCGTTCGCTCCACGATTTCCGACAACCTTGCCGGGATGGCGGGCGGTGGCCTCTTGAGCGCGACCGGAAGCTTGACCGCCTCTGACTCCTCCGTCTCAGGGAACCAGGCCTTGCTGGGAGGGGGAGTAGCCCTGGACAACAACGATCAGGCGAAGCTGGAGCGGGACACCTTGTCCGGGAACCGCGCCCAGACCTTCGGGGGTGCGATCGTCAACATGCACGGGGCCTCGCTTTCCATGACCAATGTTACCCTGAGCGGGAACCATGCTTCCTCCGGCGGGGGGATTGCCACCGGGAATTTTGATGAGCCGGCTTTCCCGGTCAGCCCTGTTGATCCCTCGCTAACGGCGGCTTTCGTGACCATCGCTTTCAACCAGGCAGGCACTTCAACCGGGGGCGGCTTTTATCGCACGGCCGGGCCTGCTACATTCATCAACAGCCTCTTCGCCAACAATTCGGGCACGAGCTGCAGCGGTGTAGTCACTGGGAACGGCAACCTCACCACGGATGCCACCTGTCAGTTCGATGGGCCAAAGAACCTGTTCAACGTGGTCGACCCTAGGATCGGCCTGCTCCAGGACAACGGTGGGAATCTATTGACCCATGCCCTGCTGCCCGGAAGCCCGGCCATCGATGCCGGGGTGGTCACGGGGGTGGCGATCCCTTCGCAGGATGAGCGGGGCAAACCTCGCCCGGACAGCGATGAGAACGGCGTAACCCTGGTCGATATCGGTGCCTATGAGTCGGATGGAAGCGAAACTACGCCCGTCCCACCCTCGCAGCCGACCCAGGTCTCCGCCCCGACGGTGATTCCCTCGAGCACTTCCCTTCTGACCTTGCAGCCATCCTTGACCTCCAATCCTATAACACCCACCCCGACCATTTCCTTACCGACCTTGCAGCTGTTCATGACCCCTACCCCGACTGCATCCACCCCAACACTGCCTGCCTTGCCGACATCCGTTTCGACGCTCTCCTTCCCGACATCGGTCAGCTGCTTCTCCTATACTTCCAAAGCGGCCTGCAACGCCGATCCGGCCTGCCAATGGGGTTCGCTCATTCCGGTATGCACCAACAAATAGCCTGATCCTGGAACGCCTTTCCTCCGTTTCAAAAACGCCCCAGCAGGGGCGTTTTTGGGACCGTGAGAATCCTTAGCTGCGGGGGTCTTATTTGCGGCTCCTGATCGCTTTGGCAATGGCGGAGATGTGCTCCGGCGTGGAGCCGCAGCAGCCGCCGACCACGCGCGCCCCGAGGTCGGCGTACTTCAAAGCTGCCGATGCCATCTGGTCCGGGGTCAGATCATAAACAGCAGCGCCGTCCGCGATGTGCGGCATACCGGCATTCGGCTTGGCCCACAGGGGAAAACCTGGGGCGGCCGTGGCGTATTCCTGCACGATCTTTTCCATGTTTTCCAGCGTGGTGCCGCAGTTGGCGCCGACCATCATCGCGCCCATTTCCCGGTATTTTTTAATCACATCGACGGGGTTAACGCCCATCATCGTGCGCACGCCGCGGTCATAGCTGAAAGAGACCACGACCGGCAGGTCGGTCACGCGGCGCGCCCCCTGGAAGGCGGCACTGGCTTCTTCAAAAGCGAACTGGGTCTCGATGACCAGCAGATCCACGCCCCCTTCCGCCAAAGCTTTGGCCTGCTCGGCAAACGCATCCGCCGCCTCTTGGGTTGTGAGGGGCCCGAAGGGTTTCATCAGCTGGCCGGTCGGTCCCATTGATCCAGCAACGAGTACCCCGCTCCGTGTGGCAGCAGCCTTTCGAGCCAGCTCCGCGGCGCGGGCGTTGACCTCCGCAGCACGCTCTGAATATTTGGAATCCTTCATGCGCAGGCGCGTCCCGCCGAAGGTGCAGGTCAGGATGAGATCGGAACCGGCTGCCACGAAGGCATGCTCCAGCTCAAGGATCAGTTCTGGCTGCTCCAGCACCAGGTCCTCGGGCGGGTCGCCGGGCTTGAGGCCCATCTTCTGCAGGTTGGTGCCCGTTGCACCGTCTGCTACCAACACCTGGCCGGCTTGCAATCTTTCCAGGAATTTGTTCACTCAATCTCCATGAGCTGAATCGAGGAGGTTCGAAGGTTCTCTAATAATATCATTAATCCCATGGTTCAATCCTTGGCATCATTTGGGCATTCGTATGAAAATTCCCACTCGGTTGAGGTGGGAATTTTCTTGAGAGCGGTAGAACAAGGCAAGCATTGTCCGGCTCAAGCGATGGCGCTTCCAATCTCCTTTAGCTGCTTGACGATCTCTTCCGGGAGCTGGACCGGTTCGATGCCGAGCGCCTTGCAGGTCAGGATCTTGTAGGCCGTCTCCTCGATCATATTCGTCATATCGGCGGCCCGGCGCAAGCTGCTGCCCGCCACCACCAGACCATGATTCTGCATCAGCACGGCGATGCCATTCGAGAGCATCGCTTTGGCAACCTGTGCAGCCAGCTCATCCGTGCCCGGCAGGATGAAGGGTACGACTGGGATGTCACCGAAGAAGGCCGCATCCGCGGAGATGGGCAGGAACCGGGTGCCGGTGAGCGCCATCAGGGTGGCCTGGGGGGCGTGCGTGTGGATCACCGCGGTCGTGTCCGGCTGGTTCTGGTAGATGGCACAATGGACACGCCGTTCGCTGGAAGCAGGATAGTCTGTGTTGTTGAGGACCTTGCCGTCCAGATTGATGCGCACCATCATTTCGGGGTGCAGGTCGCCCTTGAAAATGGCGCTGGGGGTGATCCAGACCTCGTTCGGGTTGTCTTCGCAGCGTGCGCTGACATTGCCGCCGGTGGGGGTGATCAATCCCTTGGCATACAGCTCGTTGGTCACCATGAGAATCTGGTCGCGCACATCGCCAGTCCTGACCACCGCCGGTGCAGCCGGCTGGGAAACGCCCACAGGCGGAGGTGGCACTACCGGCATAGGCGCAACGTCTGTACCGATCTGGGTCAGATCGCCCGGATCCCCGATCTTCTGTCTCGATTCGGAATAGAGACGGCTCATGGCATTCTGGATGCGCAGGAAGGCCATCGCCTTGCCGGTGTCCCCGCTGAAGGAAAGTTTTCCGCTCGTTGCCGCCTTGGTGGCGTTAATGCGCCCCGTGAACATCCCGTCCAGGATATCAGCGCTCATCTTGAGCTTGACATCCGGCTCGCGGGGAGGATTCTCCAGGCCGGCGCCGACCTTGCCGTCCAGAAAACTCATGTAGAAGGCCTGGTTGATGTCCTTAACGGTGAAGGAGAAGATCACATTCTTCCTCTTGGCGAAACCGGCCATGTCTTTGTCCGCGGCGATGCGGGCAGTGAACTCCTTCAGGATTTGGATCATCTTCTCACGGGTCGCGCTGGTGTTTACCATAGGATTATCCTTTTCAAGAAAGCTGGCTAGCTGGGGTGAGGCAGCCTCGGAATTGCCTTTTTGCCCTTTACTTTCTGGCTCCCGCTCCTGTTTCTTCTGAGCAGCGACGTCCAGATCGGTTGCACCGGGTCCAGGTGTGCTGGCGCGCGAGCGCAGAGCTTGCTCATCCGTTTTGCGCCCCCCGCTCCAGGCGAAAGACGCAAGGGCTGTGGGGTTGAGCAGGTACTTCGGCTTCCGACCTTCAAGCAGCGCCTGCAACTCACCAACGATGATCTCTCCCTGGTGGGCCGCCACCTCGAGCGTGTTACCCCCCACGTGGGGTGTGGCGATGACGTTCGGGAAGGCCAGCACAGGGTCGTCGTCGGCGGGTGGTTCGATCGGAAACACGTCGAGTGCTGCCCCGCCCAACCTGCCGGAGCGCAGAGCTGCAAGCAGGGCCTTCGGGTCGATGAGCGCCGCCCGGGCGGTGTTGATCAGGAACGCGCCGGGTTTCATCCGGTCGAAGGCTTTGGCATCGATCATATTGTGGGTCGCCTCGGTCACCGGGGCGTGCAGAGTGATGAAATCACTTGCCTCTAGCAGGCTTTCCAGGGAAACTTTCTCGACGCCCATGATCGTCGCCTGTGCGGAGGTGAGGAAGGGGTCGTAGAGCAGGAGGCGGGCCCCGAATGGCAGCAGCCGCCGGATTACCTTGCGGCCAATGGCACCGCCGCCGACCACGCCAATGGTCTTACGCCACAATTCGACCCCCAGGAACTCCTCATGCGCCCGGCCCATGCGGCCCAGATCGCCAGCCTCGCTGCCGGGCTCGTGCAGAAAAACAGCCGCACCCTGCAGTTTACGAGCCAGCATCAGGATGAAGCCGACCGCCAGATCGGCGACGGCGTCGGCGTTACGGGCCGGGGTGTTGACCACCGGCACGCTGGCAAGGGTGCAGGCCTGGATGTCGATGTTGACCGGATTGCCGCGGCAGACGGCGATCATGCGCAGATCCGGGAGTTTAAGCAGACTTTCGGCGTCGACGATGTCCACCTCGGTCACGAACACCTGGTAGCCTTTCAGGGCCTGGACCAGGTCAACTCCGGTGAGCAGGATACCATCCTGTCGGTAGGGGGCGTAGGTGACCTCCCCCAGTTCGCGCAGCTGCCGCAGGGAGGCTTCGTCCACTTCGGCGCTGATGTAGATCCTGGGTCGAAAAGCGGCAGCTGCCGCTCCACCTGCGGGGCGGCTGGTCTCCGAAAGCATGGCGGATGTGATCTGATTGGCCGCGACCATGTCCGCCGGGCGGCGTTCCTGGCGCAGCGACTGCCAGTCGGCATAATAGGCCTGATAGGCCGCCGAGGCGGAGGTGTCGGGTGTGTGCTCGCGGCAGTAACGGGCGAGCGCTTTTACCCCTGACTGGAGATCCGGATAGAGCCCGGCGTTGACCCCGGCACAGATAGCCGCCCCCAGGGCTGTGGCTTCGATCGTGGCAGAGACGTTGACCTTGCAGCCCATCACGTCGCTGATGATCTGGGTCCAGGTCGCGCTGCGGGTAAGGCCTCCACCCAGAAAGAGCTCGGCGGGAGATATGCCCGAGACCTGCTGGATCTGTTCGATATTGGCGCGCACGGCGTAGGCCATGCCTTCCAGGATGGCCCGTGCGAGGTCTGCCCGGCCCTCCTCCCCGCCACGCACCAGCAGGGAAGAGAAGGTCAAATTGTCCACCGGCGGTTCGAGGGCAGAGGCGTTGAAGACCGCCGCGCCGATGGTCGAAACCATTCCATGGGCGCCGGGGATGGAATTTTCCGCCTCAGCCGCCAGTGCGGCGACCGGATTAGGAGCATCGCCATGGATCAGTTGGGCAACCCATTCCAGAGGCGAACCCATCAGGCCGGCGTTGCTTTCCAGTACGTACATACCGGGGATGACGTGCAGCCCGGTCCAGAGGCGCATTTCTTCGTCGATGAGCGGTTTTTCGATTGCCATCTGGATCGGGGTGTTTGTCCCGGCCATAACGCCGATTTGCCCGGGGGAGACCACGCCCGCCCCGAGCAGGCCACACTGGGTGTCCGGTCCCCCCACCCCTACCGGGATTCCGGGGACCAAGCCCAGGTTGGCTGCCGCTTCCCTGGTCAGCCTGCCGAGCCGCGTCCCGGCATCCTTCAAACGCGGAAAGACCTTTTCAGGCAATCCCAGGGATTTGATCACCTCGCTTGCCCACCGGTGCTCCTGCAGGTCGAAGAGCAGGCTCTCAGCGGCCTGCGCCGGTTCGGCAGCGGCCGCACCGCTCAGCATGTAACCGACCCAGTCGCTGATCGATAGGACTGCAGAGACCGACTTGAACGGTCCCGGCTGCTTATCCTTCAGCCAAAGCAGGCGGGCAGCCATCATGGCGGGACTGGGGGTGTGGCCGGTGACCCGGTAGAGCTCCTCGCCGCGTTCCATGGCCAGTCGCATGCCCTGTTCGACCGCGCGGGCGTCCTTGTTGGGTGTGGCCAGGAGCACATGGCCCTGCTTGTCGATCGCCACTGTGGCGTGGCGGAAGCTGGTGGCGGCGACCCCGGCCACTTCCTGCGGCGTACAGCCGGCTTTGCGGAGTGCCTCCTGGGCTGTCTCGCCCAGGACGCGCCAGATGTGAGCCGTGTCCAGACTGAAAGCGAGGCTCCCGGCCTCCGGTGCGCTTGGATGAAGCCAGGCGCGGTAGGCGCCGACCGTCTCAGCCGTTTCGGTGTTGACCAGCAGACAGCGTCCCCCGCCGGTGCCAACATCCAGCCCCATCAGGAATGTACTCAATTCGACTCCTTCCGATCTGTCACATGGCTTCCGGGCGGGTCACGGAAGGTTCCCTGCCGACATCTTTTTTAGTTTAGCCTCGACATGCGCCAGGTGGTTGCGCATGGCCTGGGCGGCGCGCTGCGGGTCGTGATTCCTCAGGGCAGCGACGATGGCGCGGTGATCTTTGAGAGTCCGGCGGCGCACTTCGGGCAGTTCATTCGTCCGGCGCCGGCTGGCGATGTTGATCTGGTCGATGGAGTTCATGAACAGCGCCAGGGTCTGGTTCTGCGCGGCAGCGATGATCCGCCCGTGCAGCTCCAGGTCGGTCTGCAGGAAGGTTTCCGGGTCCTCGACCGAAGCGGCCGAGCGTTTCAGACAGGCTTCCAGCCCGGCTAGCTGCTCGTCGCTCAGCATGCGGGCCGCCATGGAAACCAGCCCGACCTCGATGATCTTGCGGGCTTCGAACAGGTCGAGGAAGGTTGCATCGTTGACGGAAAAGATGAAATCGAGGTGGTTGATGAAAAGTTCCGGTTTAAGCGAGGTCACATAAGTCCCCGACCCCTGGCGGTTCTCGACGACCTTCATCACTGAGAGCGCCCGCAGGGCCTCGCGCAGGGAGGGCCGGCTGACGCCCATCCGCGGGGCGAGCTCCCGCTCGGGAGGCAGCCGGTCGCCGGGGCAAAGCTGCTTCTCGCGGATCAACAGCAGCAGCCGCTCGACGATCTTTTCCGAGAGAGCGTCTTTCTGCAAAGTGCCAAAGTGGATCTCGCTGTTCGCCATTTGCATGTCCCTGTGCTTTCAGCAGTTGATCTCCGGGCGCTCGAGCCTCGATCCCGGCGGGGGATCACGACCGCCCCACTGCTGGTTACCTGTTATTTCCTTTTTGTTGTTCCCATAACTGGCGCGTGATTTGGATATGCCCAACGTGAAGCGCAGTATGTTTTAGTGCATGCGCTAACGCCCAGGCGACCGTGACTTCACGCCCATTGCGGGATGAAACACGCGAAGTTTCCAAGTCTGGTAGGGTTAAATTTTCCAGGACGCGGTGAACATAATCCAGGCTGTCATCAAGCCGTTTCGTCAACCCGTCCAGACTTAACTCGCGTACCTGAAATTCAGCTTCCCGATTACGATCAGACGGCTCACGGGCCACGACATCCCCAAGCCAATATCTCTGTGCGCCTGTGAGATGGACAATCAGAACACTGAGAGAGTTAAAACCAGACCCGGGAGGTGCCCAATCCAGTGCGGCTGGAGGCAACTCTTTAAGCGTGCTTTGAATATCATGATGAAGCTCCTGCAGATTATTCAAATAGGCCTCAAAAAAAGGTTGCATAAGGAAAGGGTTTCCTTTTAAGTATCTTAACCTGCCCAACTAGCGGTTGACTCGCCCGGAAGCATTCCCGGCCATGAGGGCCTCGACCTCCTCCACGCTGGCCAGGTTGAAATCGCCGAAGTTCGAGTGTTTGAGTGCGGAGGCCGCCACGGCGAAATCCAGGGCGCGCTGCGGGTCGTCGCCGAAACGGTTCAGCCCATAGATCAGGCCGGCTGCAAAACTGTCGCCGGCGCCGACCCGGTCGACGATGTCGGAGATGTCATAGATCGGCCCGATGTAGAAATCGCCTTCTTTCCAGAGGGCTCCGCTCCAGGTGTTGTGGCTGGCTGAAAGCGAGCCCCGCAGGGTGATAGCGACCGTTTGCAGGGAGGGGAAGCGGACGGCGAGCTGCTCGCAAACCTCCCGGTAGGGAGAGGCCTCCACCCTCCCGGAGGTGACATCCACCCCGGAAGCCTTGATCCCGAAAACCTTCTCGGCGTCCTCTTCGTTGGCTACGGCCAGGTCGCACAGTCCCACCATTTCAGACATGACCTCCCCCGCAGGTCTGCCCCACTTCCACAATTTCGCCCGGTAGTTCAGGTCGCAGGAGACGGTCAGACCGAGCTGGCGGGCGGTCTTCACGCCCTCCAGACAGAGGGCAGCCGGACCTGCTGCGACCGCGGGGGTGATGCCGGTCCAGTGAAACCAGCTGGCCCCCTTGAAGGCCTGCTTCCAGTCGATCTCTCCCGGCTGGAGGGTCGCAAAGCTCGAACCGGAGCGGTCGTAGATCACCTGGCTGCCGCGCTGGGCGGCGCCGTTCTCGAGGAAGTAGATGCCGAGCCGATCGCCACCGCGCAGGATGGCCTGGGTGCTGAGGCCGTATCCTTCCAGGAACTTCAAGCAGGCCTCCCCCACGCTGCCCACCGGCACGCGGCTGATGAAAACCACCGGGAGGCCGAAATTTGCGAGCGAGACCGCCACGTTGGCTTCCCCGCCGGCAAAGAACACGTCGAAGCTGCGCGCCTGGCTGAGGCGCAGCCGGCCGGGAGGGGAAAGGCGCAGCAGGACTTCTCCGAATGTGACGATGCGAGGTTCCATCAGCTCCTCCTCAAGCCTCCGGTTTGACCTTACCCTCCGCCAGGGCGTGCTGGAACATCTCCACCGTCTCCCTGACGCCGTCGTACAGGGGGGTGAAGGAGATTGGCCCGATGGCCTGGACGAGAGCAAGGTTATCCACCTCGGGCGGGAAGGGCAGGGGCTGGTGGTCGAAGGTGATCTTGCCGCGCATGGAAGGTTCGGCGGCCTCGATGGCCTGGATCACCTGGGCGGTGCTGACCGATTCGCCGCCCAGGTTGAAGACCTCGGCGCCATGGAAGTCGACCCGGGCGGCCTGAATGAAAGCCCGGGCAGTATCATCAGCGTACTGGAAGCAGTAGCGCCCGCCATAGCTGATGTGATAGGGCCTCTGGGCCGCGGCGGCCAGCATGGCCTTGGTCGGGGTGGAGGTCATGCCCTGGTCGCGGCCGGCGCCGTAGACCACGTAGGGCCGCAGCCCGAGGCTGGAGATGCCTTCCTCCAGGAAGTAGATCCGGGCGGTGCCTTCGTTGGCCTGCTTGTAGACGCCGTAGTGGGAGCGAGGCTTGAGCGCAGCATCGTTTGCAAGCGGAACTTCAGGGTACTCCTCGCTTGGGCCGTAGACGGCGGTGCTGGAGGCATAGACCACGCCTTGGAGGCCGGCACGTTTGGCCGCCTCGAAGATGTTGACGGTCCCGACCACATTCACGCGCGCGCCTGCCACCGGGTCTGCCTGGCAGAACGGCAGCTGCAGGGCGGCCAGGTGGATGAGGCGGTTGGCATGGCTCTCATTTAAGGCTCCCTCCACCGTGGCCAGGTCCGAGACGTCGCCGCGCAGAAAATCGATCCTGCTGATTTCCTGATCGCTCAGGACGAGCGGTAGGCGCTGATGCCTCGGGTCCAGATCGAGCACCGTGACCGGCACTCCTTCCCGGACTAGGTTGCGCAGGACCCAGACGCCGATGCATCCGCCTCCGCCGGTGACCAGAAAGCGTTCTCGGCTCATCGTGCCTCCTATTTGGCGACCCAACCGCAATCCACCAGCCAGTCGCTGCCGGTGACGAAGGAGGCGCCCTCGCTCGCTAGGAAGTAGATCGGTTCGGCGATCTCGGCAGGGTCGGCCCAGCGTTTGAAGGCCTGTTCGGCCTCACGCTCCTTCTTGACCTGGTCGAAGGGCACTCCGGAGCGCTGGGCCTCCAGATCGATGTCACTGCGCAGCATGGGCGTGTCCACCGAGCCGGGGCTGATCGAGTTGACGCGGATGTGGTAGGGCGCCAGCTCCCAGGCCAGGGCGCGCGTCATGGCAATGATGGCGCCCTTGGTCGCACCGTACATGACGTGATCGATCTGGCCGACGTGGCCGGAGACCGACCCCATGTTGACGATCACACCATTCTTCTGCTTTTTCATGAACGGCAGCACGTGCTTGATGAGCAGGAAGTGGCCCCCCAGATTGACCTGGAGGGTGCGCTGGAACTCCTCCCAGGTGATCTGGTCGAAAGGCTTGACCAGCACCACCCCGGCGTTGTTGACCAGCACGTCGACGCGCCCATAGCGCCGGCTGACTTCCTGCAGGCAGGCTTCGACCTGTTCTTCGCTGGCGACGTCGCATTTCAGGAAGAGGGATTCGCCGCCGAGAAAGATGACCTCCTTCGCGATCTGCATCCCTTCATCGGCCAAGACGTCTAGCCCGACCACGTTGTAGCCATGCGCGGCGAAGACCTTCATGGTCGCCGCGCCGATGCCGCGCGCGGAGCCGGTGATAATGACCACTTTTTTATCGCTCATTTTTCCTCCTTCAGGCCGATCATCTCACGCGCCTGGCTGACCGTCGCCAGCTCGCGGTTCAGAGCCCTGGCCATCTCGGCAGTTTCCCGGACCAGTTCGTGGGTGGGCACGACCTTGCCGTGATGGTCGAAGGGGTTATCCTCCGTGCCGACGCGCACGTGGTCACCGGCCAGGATCGCGGCGGCCAGGATTTGGAGCTGCCCGGCGCCCATAATGCTGACATTGCACACACAGCCTTCCGGCATCAGCCTGCGGCGGTACTGGTACTCCTCGATCGTAGCTGGGGACCAGGTCCCGCCCGGCCAGCCGAAGAACAGGGTGGAGATATAGGGCGGCTTCAAAAGCCTCTTCTCGATCAGGAAGTTCAGGTTCCAGATGGAACCGGCGTGCCAGACCTCAAACTCCGGGACGACATGATGCTGCTTGCAAAGCCCGGCATATTCAGCCAGCTCCTGGCGGCTGTGCAGCACCGAGGTTTCCGTGCGGGCGAAGGCTTCATCGTGGTGGTTCAGGATGACCGAGATCATGTCCGCCCCGTGTTCAAAAACCTCCATCCGCTTCTCGAGCGGCAGGCTGGACATACCGCATTGGATGAGGATGTCGGTCCTGGCGCGGACGGCCCGGATGGTCTCCGCCCACCGGTTCTCCGCGTGGGTGTGCAGGATCGCAGCTCCATTCTCACGGCACAGCCGGGCTTCTTCGGCGATTGCCTCCGGCGTGCGCGGGTAAGCGACATCCGGGTTCAGCCAGCTGATGTTGGGTGTGGCAATGATGATGAGAGGTTGCATTCGGTAATCCTTGGGAAGTGGGAACGCCGGCTGGAAGCCGGGTTGGGCAACTGGTCAGTCCATTTGTCCAGAGCATAGCATGAAGCGGGGTCGATTACAAGTAGATCTTCTTCCCCGCTTCTCGTGATAATCATCTAGTTGTAATCCGATTTTAAACATGCTATAGTGTGGACTGGTTGTGTCCCCCGAGATCCGCCCTGCGTGAGACGCGAAGGCTGATCGGTCCTCCATTCCTTGAAGAAAGGCAGAGACTATGGCAGATAAGGTGCATGTTGGCATGATCGGGCTGGGGTCGATTTCGTATGCGCACGAAGCAGGGTACAGCGAACTGGGGGAGACGTGTGAAATGACCGCCATGTGCGATATTAATGAAGAAGAGGTCAATAACCGCATCGGGATGTATGCGGGGGCTAAGGGCTATATCCATTATGAGGACCTGCTCAAGAATCCCCGGGTCGACATGGTGGACATCACGGTCCCTCACGACATGCACTACCCGATCGCCAAGGCGGCCCTTGAAAATGGCAAGCACGTTCTGGTTGAGAAGCCCATCACGGTCAAATCCGAGCAGGCTGTCGAGCTGATCGCCCTGGCCAAGAAGGCGGGGCGCAAGTTCAGCGTGGCCGAGAACACAGCCTTCGTCACGGCCTATTTGAAGGCCGAGGAGGTCTTGAGACAGGGGATCCTGGGCGACATCTGGAGCGTGCGTACCCTGATTGCCGGGAGTGAAGCCTACCGCATCAAGGATCCGCACCTCTGGCACGGGAAGGCACCCTATGGCGGGGTCATCCTGGATTCCTCGGTGCACAACTTCTACCTCTTTAAGTGGCTGTTCGGCGGTGTCCGGGAGGTGCTGGGCTTTGGTACCAAGATCATCCCGGAAGGCGAAATGGAAGACAACGGCCTGATCCTCGGCCACCTGGCCAATGGCGCCGAATTCCAGCTCATGACCTCCTGCACGTTCGAGATCCCCTGGACGGAGCGTGTGGAGATATACGGCAGCCAGGGCGGGATGATCATCGACCAGCTGGCGGACCCCGTGGTCAAGTACTACCTGGGCTCGAACGATATCGACGGGACCGTCGTTGAAGGGGTGCCCTTCGACCCTCTGGGCTGGAAGTTCAATTCGATGGTGGCCGAGGTCGGAGATTTTGTGCACGCCGTGCTCGAAGACCGCCCGCCGCGCATTGACCCGGCCGACGCCCTGTACGCCCTGCGGGCAGCGGAAGCAGTCGCCAGGTCCATTGAAACCAAACAGCCGGTTACCCTGTGAAGGAGGGGCGCGATGGCCGAAGTCTCATTT
Source organism: Anaerolineales bacterium (assembly GCA_050013095.1). Classification (GTDB taxonomy): domain Bacteria; phylum Chloroflexota; class Anaerolineae; order Anaerolineales; family Villigracilaceae; genus UBA877. The sequence continues at coordinate 107,503 of JBEKFY010000005.1, forward strand.
AAACCTGTTGGATTGGACCGTTCCCGTTTGACCGCCCTGATGAAGGCGCGCCAGCTGGACGGCCTGCTGCTGTCCTCCCCGGAAAACGTCTTTTACACGACCGGCTTTCCGACCCTGCCCGGCAGCGGCAACCCGATCATCTACGCCCTGCGCAACCAGAATCCCTATTTTTCCTTCCTGGACCGCGCTGGCCAGATCACCCTGCTGTGTTGGGGCGGGGCGGCGATGGACATCGATTATGGTGCCGACGATGTGCGCATGTCCTTCACCACCCAGATGCTGCAGGACGACCTGGGTGCGCTCTTCGAAGAAAAGCTGCCGCCGGGCTCGACCGTCGGCGTCGAGTCGACCCTCCCTTATTACGCCCTCCAGCTGCTCCAGGGACATGTCCAGGACATCCACCTCTCGCTCGCAGACGACGTGCTGCAGCAGCTGCGCCTGATCAAGTCCGCAGCCGAGATCGAGCGCATCCGCACGAGCACGCAGATCATCGACCGCACCGTCCAGGAACTGGCGGATGGTCTGCATCTGGGAATGGGCCGTCTGGAGCTGATCCGGGAGGCCAAATACCGCATGATCCAGAACGGGGCGGATGGGGTCGACCACGTCACGGCCGCCTTTGGATCTGCCAACCCGGAGGTCGCCCTGGACGAACCTCTGGAGAGGAACCAGATCGTGACGCTGGACCTCGGGGCGGTCTACCAGGGTTACGTCTCGGACAACCGCCGCTTGGTCTATACCGGTGTGATCCCCGCGCCGCTCGGTGAGCTTCATCAAAAGCTGTGCTCGGTTGTGGCAGGCATGGGCGCAGCCCTGCGGGCAGGCAAGACCTTCGCCGAGCTGCATGCCCACGCCTTTGAGCTGTATGCCCAGGTGGGGGTCGAGCCCATGTTCCTGCACGTCGGCCACAGCCTGGGGCTGCAGGTGGAAGAGCACTGGATCATGGCGGACGACCCGACCCAGGTTGAGCCGGGCATGGTGCTCAACATTGAGCTTTACTCGCCGAGTGATGAGGGGGTCATGATCGGCGACGAGGAGACCTTCCTCGTGACCGGCGGCGAACCCGAGAAGCTCAGCACCCTGCCGGTCGAAATGATGGAGAGGAAGCTTTGATGACGGGGGGGAAGCTGCACGTCGGGATCGTCGGGGCGGGTCTGATCGCCCCCAACCACGCCGCCGGCTTCCAGGAGGTGCTGGAACTGTGCGAGGTCGTGGCGGTATGTGACACGAACCATGAGAACGCCGAAAACCTGGCGACCCTGTTCGATGCGCGGATCTACGCCGACTATCAGGAACTCATTGCCGATTCGCAGGTGGACCTGGTCGACCTGCTACTCCCCCACCATCTCCATTATCCCGCTGCCATGGCGGTCATCCAGGCCAAAAAGCACCTGCTGCTCGAGAAGCCGGTGGCGGTCACGTATGCGCAGTCCCTGGAGATCGTCGAAGCAGCCCGCCAGGCCGGTATCCATTTCGGCGTGGCGGAGAACACCCGCTACATCCGGGCCTATGTCGAGGCCGACAAGCTGATCCGGGAGGGCAAGCTGGGCAACATCACCCTGGTGCGTACCTTCCTGCCGGCCAATGAGCGCATCCGCCTGTCGAGCGATGACTTCTGGGGCAAGCGCGCCAGCTTTGGCGGCGGGGCCTTGATCGACTCCGGACCCCACACCTTCTACCTGCTCAAATGGCTGTTCGGCGAGGTCAAGGAACTGGTCGCCTTCACCTCCCAGATTTACCGGGTGAACAGCGAGGTCGAGGACAATGCCGACGTGCGCGGCCGCCTGGCGGGGGGCGCTGACTTCCTGAGCAGTTTCACCTTCACGGCCGAGGTCCCGCACAGTGAGCGCCTGGAGGTGTACGGCACGGCCGGTTCGCTGATCGTCGACCAGCTCGCCGATCCGCCGGTCAAGTTCTACGCGGAACCGACCGATTTTGAAGGCAGCCCGGTCGAGGGTCCGCGGTATGACCCGATGGGCTGGCATTTCTTCTCAATCGTAGAAGAGGTCAAGGACTTTGTCCGTTGCGTGGCCGCGGGCCAGCCTCCGGCGGTTGATCCGCTGGACTGCTGTTACGCCATCCACGTGATCGAGAAGGCCTACGAATCGGTTCGCCATCACAGCCAGCTGGTCCAGGTCTGAGTTTCATCATCTTATCCGGATATCCTCTTTGCGCCGTCAAAGGATGGATCAACCAATTCAATCTTCAATAAGGAGAGTATCGCATGGCAGACATCAAGCCCTATCTTCAGAAAATGGTTGACCGCTTCGCCAACCCCGCGGTCCAGGCCAGCTTGAAAGGGTTCACCAAGACCCTGCAGTTCAAGTTCACCGACACGAACGAATCCTGGCTTCTGCGGGCGGTGGACGGGAAGGAAGCGACCCTATCGCAGGAGGCCCTGGATAAGCCGGACATCCTGGTGACCATCAGCACGGATATTCTGGTCGGCATCATGGATAAAAAGGTTAACGGCACCACAGCCTACATGACGCGCAAGCTCCAGGTCAAAGGCGCCATGGAAGACCTGATGAAGCTCCAGAAGATCCTGATGTAGCCCTCACCCGCGTACACCTGCTCAAAACCAGGAGGGCGCGAGCCCCCTTGGCCCTCCCGTGGATTTCAGCTGCTGCCCCGGTGTGGAACACTTGCCGTCCGGCGGATGTTCCCTTATCCGCCGCGGAGACCTTCGGAATCCCAGGGGATACCAGAATTAAGGAGACAAGATGACCGCTACCACCACCGCTTTCGCAACCAAGAGGTCGATCGGCTTCCTGACCGGCATGAGCGTATTGATGCTGGGGGCCAACCTGGTCTGGACGGCGTACAACAGCATCCTGCTGCCCACTCTGGTTGAAAACGTGATCACGAAAAACAAGGGTCTGGTCGTCGGTTTGATCGGCTTCTTCGGGACCATGGTGGCCATTGTGGTCAGCATCCTGTCCGGTATCATCAGTGACCACACCGCGAGCAGGTGGGGGAAACGCACACCGGCCATCCTGATCGGGGCAATCGTGGCCTTGCCTCTCATCGGACTGCCATCTATGATCCTGTCACCCACCCTGCGGGCGGCCGTCCTGCCTCTGGCCCTCCCGATCATCGTGATCAGCTTCTGCGGCATGCAATTTTTCACCAACGTAAGTAACGGCGCCTGGTGGCCGCTGCTCGTTGACCTGGTGCCCGAGAACCAGCGTGGGACCGTCTCCGGGATCCAGGGTTTCCTGACCTTGCTGGGGGCAGCCATTGGCATCCTGGCCGTCACCTCGCTCAGCCAGAACGGGCAGACCAGCGCAGCGCTTTGGCTGGTCGGCGGGATCTTCACGCTGAGCGGGGTCGTCAGCGCGCTGGCCATCCGGGGGAAAGACCGGCCTGCCGAGGCGACCGACCGGATCAGCCTGTGGAGGGCCATGCGGGATATGTTCAGGGTGCGCACGCGGGTGGTGATCTTTTTCTGGCTGGTTTTCGCCGTGCTCCTGGCCTACATGGGGATCAACAGCCTGCAATTCTTTGCCATCTACTTTTTTGAGGTCTATTTCCCGACCATTTCTCCGGACGCGGCCTACCGCCTGATGGGCGGGATCAGTCTGCTGGTGACCATGCTGGCGGCGGTAGGAGCAGGCGTGCTCTCGGATAAGATCGGCCGGCGCCCCCTGATCTTGGGCGCGATGTTCCTGAGCGCGATCACCACCCTGCTGATGGGTCTGACGAGCAACTTCGTCGTCTTCCTGGTCATGGCCGCCCTCCGCTCGGCGGCGACCGGACCGATCTTCGCCAGCGCCCCGGCGCTCGCCAGCGATCTCTCCCCGAAGGATGAGGCCGGCCAGTACATGGCTTACAATAACCTCACCACCGGCCTTTCGGGCGCGCTGGCTTCCCTGATCTTTGGGGTCATCCTGGTCACGATGACCCGCACCACCTTCATGGCCCTGTTCATTATTTCGGCATTCCTCTTCCTGATCGGTGGCATCATATTCTATATCAAGGTACCGCAGAAGGAGATCGACGCCAGGCTGAAGGCTTGAAAAGGCTGGGCGGCGCGCAGGCTGCGATGAAAAAATGGATTTTCCTGTCGGCACATTTTGATGATGTCGCCCTCTCCTGCGGCGGGATGGTCTGGGAACTCACGCGGCGGGGCGATCTGGTTGAGATCTGGACGATCTGCGCCGGCGACCCGCCGCCTGACAAACCACTGACGGAATACGCCCAACTGCTGCACGGTTTCTGGAATATCGGTGAAGATGTGCCGCTCAAACGCAGCCGGGAGGATGCCGCCTGCTGCCGGCTTCTGGGCGCGCTCGCCTACCGTCGCTATACGGTGCCGGACAACATCTACCGCTACCTGCCCGGGACCGGCGAGGCATTGATCAGGGAGAACGAAGACCAGATGAAACCGCTCGAGCCTTTGGAATCGTCTCTGATCCCGCCTGTGACGGATTTCCTGCGCAAGAACCTGTCTGAGGCGTATGAGCTGGTCGCGCCCCTGGCGATCGGCGGCCACCGGGACCATGTCCTGACCCGCACTGCGGCTGAGCGGCTGGGAGAGAGGCTCTGGCACTATGCCGATTATCCCTACCTGGTCTACGGGGAAGCGCGCCTGGCCGACTTCGTGCCCGCGGAGGCGGAGGAATTCTCGATCGAGATCTCGCCGGACGGCCTGAAAGCCTGGCAGGATGGTTTTGCCCTCCAGCGCTCGCAGATTCCTCTCCTTTACGTGGATGAGGCGGATATGCGCGCCTCGATTGCGAGATACCTCCGGTCTGGGTACGGTTCCACCCTTTGGAAATTCTAGGCTGAGCGCAGGGTACTCCCCAGCGATCTCCCGTCCTTTCCGGGTGAGATCGGGGTTGCCTAATAAGATGTACAATCACGGTGCCGGAGAAGATTCTGACGATCGCAAGACCGGCGGAAGGAAAGGTATGGAATCCTATCAAAATGCTCAAGAGCAGGTTGTCGGGATCTGCCACCGGCTGGTTGAAAAAGGATTATTAGTGGGCACTGGAGGCAATGTCTCCGTGCGGATCGCCGGGGAGCACGCTTTCGCCATCACCCCCTCGAATTATGATTACATGAAAATGAAGGTGGAGGATGTCTGTGTCCTGGGCTGGGACCTGTCGATCCTTGAGGGGACCATGAAGCCCTCCGTGGAGAGCGCTATGCACGCGGCTATCTACAAAAACCGCCTGGATGTGAATGTGATCATCCATACCCATCAGGTCTATGCCAGCGCCTTTTCCCTGATCAACACGCCCATCCCGGCCCTATACGACGAGCAGGTGCGCTTCCTGGGGCGTTCGGTCGAGATCGTGAAGTACGCTCCCTCCGGGACGGGCTTTCTGATGAAAAACATCGTCAAAAAACTCGGAAATCATGCCAACGCTTATATCCTGCAAAACCACGGCGCGCTGAACCTGGGGCCGGATGCGGACCGGGCCATATTCAACGTGCAGCTGCTTGAAAAATGCGCCGCGACCTACCTGCTGGCCCTGTGCACCGAGAAAAAGGTGAGCCGGGTCCCCCTGCCTTTCCGGGAGGTGGCCGTTTCGATGCTCAGGAAGGACCAGAAAATAGAAGAAGACCTTAATAAGAAGGAGTAAGGAAATGACTGAACAACAATACGGCATCTCAGAATGGCACGACACGGCCGAGGTCTATGCCCGCTTGAAGGAACTGGTCAAACAGCCGCCACTTACCATCCGCCGCGACAAGATGGAGGAGTTCCTGAAGTATTATGAGACCAAGTGCCAGAAATCAAAGGCGTTGACCGAGGAAGCCCAGAAATACATCCCGGGCGGGGTGCAGCACAATCTGGCTTTCAACTACCCCTTCCCGATGGCAATTGCCAGGGCGGAGGGGGCATACATGTGGGATGTGGACGGTAACCGCTACATCGACTTCCTGCAGGCCGGTGGTCCAACCGTACTGGGTAGCAACTATGCCCCGGTGCGCGAAAAGGTGCTGGAGGTCGTGAACCAGTCCGGTCCGGTGACGGGCCTGTTCCACGAGTACGAGCTGAAGCTGGCCCAACTGGTCAACCGGCTGATGCCCAATATCGAGATGCTGCGCATGCTCGGTTCAGGGACCGAGGGCGTCATGGCGGCCATCCGCTGCGCACGCACGCACACCGGCAAGAAGAAGATCATCAAGGTCGGGGGGGCGTATCACGGCTGGAGCGACCAGATGGTCTACGGGTTGCACATCCCCGGCACCGGGCGCTTTGAGGCGAAGGGCATCCCGCGCGGCGCCAGCGCCCACACGCAGGAGTTTTATCCGAACGACCTCGGCGCGCTGCGCCGCTTGCTGATTCTCAACCGTTTGCGCGGCGGGACGGCCGCGGTGATCGTTGAGCCGGTTGGTCCGGAGAGCGGCACGCGTCCGGTTTACCGGGATTTCAACCAGAAGGTGCGCGAGCTGTGCGACGAGTTTGGCGCTCTCCTGATCTTTGATGAGGTGGTGACCGGCTTCCGCCTGGGGATGGGCAGCGCCCAGGGCTACTTTGGCATAAAGCCTGACCTGACCGTCTTCGGGAAGTGCATCACCGGAGGTTATCCCATGGCCGGGGCACTGGGCGGTAGGCGCGAGGTGATGATGCACCTCTCGGCCGGGATCGGCGGCACGGGCGAGCGCGCTTACGTCGGCGGCACCCTCTCTGCCAACCCCCTGTCCTGCGTGGCGGGTTATTACGCCTTGCTTGAAATGGAGCGCACCAATGCCCCGGTGATCGCCGGCCGGGCGGGAGACCGCCTCACCAAGGGCTTGAAGGATATCATCGAAGAGCACCACCTGCCCTTTGTGGCCTATAACCAGGGCTCCATCGTGCACCTGGAAACGGCCGGTGTGATGCTGCTCGACTTCCGCAACCTGCTCAAGATCGCCCGCGAGCTTAAACCGCGCAACCACATGATGGAGGAAATGGGTGCGGCCTACATGGCACAGGGCATCATCACCCTGGCCGGCAGCCGCATGTACACCAGCATGGCGGATACGGATGAAGTCATCGACGATGCGCTGGGGCGTTTTGAGACGGTCCTGAGCGCGTGTGAGGTGCCGGTGGCTTCTTGAGCGAGCACAAGCTTCTCCTCCTATCTAAATACGCGCAGGAATACCAGCGCTTGATCGCCGCGGCCGGTTTGCCCGGACTCGAACTGGTGGTAGCCTCGAGCCCGGGTGAGGCGCGCGCCCAAGCAGCAGACTGCGACCTGGTGTTCGGTGAACCCGTGCTGATCCGGGAGGTCCTACCCCGCCTTCCCAGGCTGCGCTGGGTCCAGGTTACATGGGCGGGGGTGGAACCACTGCTCGGACCGGAGGCCCGCCGTGATTATCTCCTGACCAACGCCCGCGGCGTGTTCGGGGACCTGATGTCCGAGTATGTCTTTGCCTACCTGCTCCTGCACGAGCGGCGTATCCTGGCGCGCTATCTTGCCCAGCAGGACCACCGCTGGGACGCCACCGAGACGGGGGTCTTGCGCGGCAAACGCATCGGCCTGCTCGGCGTCGGTTCAATCGGTGCAGTCCTGGCCCATACGGCCAAGCATTTTAAGATGAGTGTGTACGGCTATACGCGTGGTAGCGAAGGTTGCCCGGACGTGGACGCTTACTATCATGGCGCCGCTTTGCTTGCATTTGCATTTGGGCTGGATTATCTGGTCAGCCTGCTGCCCGGCACACCGGAGACGCATCATCTGGTGAACGCCTCCCTGCTGGGCGCGCTGCCGGCCCGGGCGGTCTTCGTCAGCGTCGGGCGGGGCAGCGTGGTCGATGAGGACGCCCTGGCCGAAGCGCTGAGGACGGGAAGGCTGGCCGGGGCGGTGCTGGACGTCTTTGAACAGGAGCCGCTCCCGCCCGAGCATATCTTCTGGAGCACGCCCAACCTGCTGATCAGCTCCCATACTGCCGCCCCGAGCTTCCCGGAGGACGTGACCGGGCTTTTCATCGAGAACTACCGTCTGTTTCTGGAAGGTCAGGCGTTGAAATACCGGGTGGATTTCGAGCGCGGCTATTGATCCCACGCCACGTTAAATGGTGAGTGCGCGGTGTCCAGGGGGGTCAGCGGAGCAAGACCGAAGTGGGCGTGTTAGCCTTTATACCATCATCTGTAGGGAATCATCAGCGCCCTGCGAGAAATCGCAGGGCGCTGGCGATACTTACGCTTTCCGCTTCTTGCCTGGACCCGGATCCCTTCTCTCCACCCTAACCGTTCAAGCGCTGGTAGCTGGCCTTGTTTTGTTTGTAGAAGGTCTGGAACTCAGCGAACATCTTGTCATAGATCGCCCGGTTCTCCTCGTTGGGGTGATAGGTGGCCTTGACCTCAATCTTCTGCGGGACATCCTCGAACTTCAGGTAGCCCAGGCCAACCCCGGCGATCAACGCCGCGCCGCGCGCGTTGGCCTGGATCGGGTCGCGCACTTGGCGGATGGATAGATCCATCACATCCGCCAGGATCTGGCACCACACATCTGACTTCCCGCCGCCGCCGACGATGGCCAGCTCCTTCACCTTGCGCCCCAGGAATTTCTCGGTGGGGGGCAGCAGCCAGCGTGTGTTGAAGGCCACCCCTTCCAGGAAGGAGCGGATGATGTCCTCGCGCGTGTTCTCCAGCGACAGGTTGAACAGGGCCGCGCGGGCATGCCGGTCGTCGACCGGGGAACGCTCGCCGTAGATCCACGGCATATACATCAGGCCGTGGCTCCCCGGGGGGGTACGGGCGGCGATGCGGTCGAATGTTTGGAACACATCCGGGACATCCCCGTTGTGGAACAGCTCGTCGTCGTGGAACAGGACCTTGTCGCGCAGGAAATTCAGGTTGCCGCCGGCGGTGGTCTGCAGGACGATCATGAGATACTTTCCGGGAATGGCACAGGGGACCGAGGCCAGAAAGGAGGACAGGTCGGTTTTCTTGAAGGGTACGTGGGCAGCCACCCAGGAGGAGGTCCCAATATACAGGTGGGCGTCGAAGTCACCCACCGCCCCGGACCCGATGGTCGAGGCGGTGACGTCGATCGACCCCCCGACCACCTTGACTCCTTCCTTCAACCCCAGGGCTCTGGCCACCTCGGGCAACAGATCACCGATCACCGAGGTGCACTGGACGATCTCGGGGAACTTATCGGCGGCGATGCCGCAGTCCTTGAGCAGTGCCTGGCTGTAAGTCACGTGCGCCGAGTCGCGGTTGTCGGTCACCCAGTCGGTCAGGATCGAGTCCGGGGTGGCGACGAACTTTCCGGTCAATCTCAGGTTCATGTAATCCAGGGCGGCCAGGAACTTGTAGGTTTTGGCATAGATTTCAGGGCGCTCCATCCGGACGTAGAGCATGTGCGCTGAGGGATCGGTGCCGGTCAGGGTCGGCGCGCCGCCGGTCAAATTGACCCAGCGCAGGACCTTCATCAGATCATACCCCTCCACATTGATCAAGCCGTGCGCCATCTTGTAGATGTGTTTGGCCCCGCGCATGTCCAGCCAGGAGATCACGTTCATCAACGCTTTGCCGTTGGCGTCCACCGGAACCGTGCACTCGCCCTGCGTCGAACAGCACACCGCCACGATGTCTTGGACCGGAACCAGTCCTTTCTGGATCAGCCTTTTAGCCGTGTTGAGGAAGGCCTGCCACCAATCCTCCGGATTCTGTTCCGCACCGCCGTCTGGAAGGACCGCCAGGGGGATATCCTGAACCTCCCAGCCGGCCATCTTGCCGGACACGGAGATCAGTGCGGTTTTAAAGGCCGAAGTTCCCAGGTCGACAGCGAGAATATAGGGTTCTTTTTCCATAAGTGATTCTTTGGCTCCTTTGGTGGAAATCCTATTTAATTGAAACGATCTGCTCTTTCTATGGGTAACCTCTGAAAAAAGGTTGGGGACATTATATCCGAGGACGATTAAATGGACAGTGGTTCTGATAAAAGCATTAACCCGGCCGCATGGCGTTGGATGTGATGTAGAATTGATTGGAGAAGCGAAGGCAGGCATGGACCGACTCTTCTGCGGCATTGAAGCAGGCGGCACCAAGTTCGTCTGCATGATCGGAACAGGACCCGAGGAGGTGATCCAGGAAACGCGCTTTCCCACTACTCACCCGGATGAGACGCTCCGGCAGGTGATCGCATTCTTCGAGCCTTTTGCCAAGCGCAACCAGTTGGCTGCCATCGGGATCGGATCCTTCGGCCCGCCGGATTTGAACCCGGATTCTCCGACCTACGGCTACATTACCACCACCCCCAAGACGGAATGGATCCAATTCGATCTGCGCGGCCGGGTTCAACGAGCGCTGGATCTCCCCGTGGCCTTCGAAACCGACGTCAACGCAGCTGCCTTCGGTGAACATGCCTGGATCCCCGAGAACCGCCCCTTGGACCCCATTATTTACATGACAGTCGGGACCGGGATCGGGGTAGGCGTCCTGGTCAATGGGCGACCCCTCCACGGCCTGGTGCACGCTGAAGCCGGGCATTTCGCCCTGCCCCACGATCGGGATAAGGATCCTTTCCCAGGCATCTGCCCCTTCCACGGAGACTGCCTGGAGGGACTGGCGTCGGGTCCGGCCATGAGGGCGCGCTGGGGTCAGGAACCTGAACGTCTGCCCGATTCCCATCCGGGGTGGGAGCTGGAAGCCGAATACATTGCCTTGGGGTTGGCCGACCTGATCTATGCCTTTTCACCGCAGCGGATCGTGTTGGGCGGAGGCGTGGCTCAGCATGCCGGATTGCATGAGGCGGTCCGCCACAAGGTTCAGGGGATCTTGAACGGGTATATCCATTCTCCCCAAATCCTGGATTCAATTCGTGAGTTTATCGTGCCGCCGGGCCTGGGTAAGCGTTCCGGTGTGCTCGGGGCGATCGCCCTGGCCGTGGATTAGGCGGGCGCTTTTTGATCCAAGGACGATGCCCTGCATTCCCCAGGAAGACTTGACAAGGATCTTCGATCTTCGCATCACACCGATCGACCGTCTCTCCCAGGCAGCCGTGGTTTTTCCATTCTAAGATTCCTGTCCAAGTTCCCGATCTGCCTGCTTTAAGATCCGATCCAGTTCTCGCGAGACAGCCTCTGGCAGCGGGTCGACCAGGGGACCGGCCAGGATCTCTTCGACCTTTTGCCTGGCGTTCGAGTACATGGTCGGTTTTCCCAATTCGGTCCAGCTTCCGAGGGTGTGCCGATCGGTCAGGTTAGGGTAGAAGAATTCGCTCGAGCGGGCGAACTGGCGGGTGTTCTTAGATTTCAGGAAATTCCCGCCTGGGCCGACCCGGGCGATATCCTCGTACAACTCTTTCACCTGGCTCGTGTCCACGCCGGAGACCATCCGTTCGCAGAAGTGGGCCAGCTCGTTGTCGACAACGATCTGTTCTAGGATCAGCAGCTGGTCGCTCTCGATCTCTCCGAAACCGACGATGAGGTCCGCCCCTACACAGACCGGAGGAAGGGTGGTCATCATTTTTTCGAGGACCGCTTCCGGCCCGGGTTGTTTGGCATCCGCGGTGCAGCCGGCCGAGCTGCTGGGGAGGTGATAGAAATGACCCATCTGGATCAGGCCAGCCCCCATGAGCCCCATCTCGGGCGACCCTCCTAAGTAGGCACCGTTGCGGAAATCGACCGTCCCGGTGGCATTGCTGTAGATCAGCGGGCGGCCGGGGTTCGCCAGCTGATAGACGACGATGGCCGAAAGCGCCTCGGCGTTCGCCAAGCAGATATTGGCGAAAAGACTGGCAGGTCCGGTCGTGCCGGGGACCGGCATCGGCATGATCATGACCGGCATGTCCACCTGACCGAGGGCGAGGTAAGCATCCAGCATGGCACCGTCATGCATCAGGGGGGCGACCGGACAGTAGATCAGGGAATACTCCTTGCGGGCTTTGATCTCGGCCTCCGTCCCGAGCACCGCCTGCAGCCCAGCCAGGAGATAGGGGACCTGGTTCGTGAAATGGAGTTCGTGCTGGCCGTGCTTGGAGGAGTATTTCATCATGGCGAAAAATTCGTGCAGCGCCCGCGCCGGCGCCGGGGTATCTGAGGCGGTCGTCGGCGCCCAGGCCATCACGCCCATGTCCATCTGCTGGAAGATGCGCAGGCTGTTCTCGATATCCTTGAGCATGCCGTAACGCCTTTCACCGCTTGCGAAATCCATGGCGAAGGCGGCAGTCCCGTCGATGCAGTAGCGTGTCACGGCGGACGGCAGCGGATAAGCATAGGCCGGGTTGCGGGCTCCTAGCGTGAACGCTTTGGGAGCGGCCTCGAGCGCCTCCTCGACCATCTGGGCGGGAAGCCGGGCGGTCTGACCCGCCTCCTCCACCCGGGCACTGTTCTTTTTCAGGAGGGGGATGGCTTTTTCACCTAGGAACTTCACCCCCACCTCGGACAGGATGCGCAGGCTTTCCTCGTGAACCCGCGCCTGTTCGGCATCGCTCAGGACTTGTGCGGTGAATTTCATGATGGCCTCGCCATGGGGTTAGCGGTTGGACTCCCGGGTCTTGCGTTCCAGGCGCTCGAGCTCCCGGTCGGCGCGGGAATCGAGCGGCAACGGCTGATAGTCTTTCAGAAGGTCCTTGACATTGCCCTGGATCACGTCAATGATATCCGGCATACCGTCCGCCTTCCACTTTTCGTAGGTTCCGTGGAAGCCCATTTCACTGAAGTACCAGATCCCTTCCCGTACGGCTTTTAAGGTTGACTTCTGTGTCAGAAAATTGCCACCGGGACCGGTTTCGGCGATGGTTTCCTCCAGCCATTTATCCGATTCCGTGTTGATGCCTTCGTGCAGGCGTGCCAGGCGCCGGAAAATCTCCACATCCATGACCATCTGCTCCAGGCAGAGGATGGTCGAGCCGCCCAGAAGCCCTGGCCCGACCAGGATGTCCGGCCAGGCCACGGTAGGTAGTGCCCAGTTGATCGCCCGTTCGTAGCTGGCCTGTGCCCCCGGGTAGTACTGGTCGGTGCCGCCGGTCGAGCCTTCGACCGGCAAGCCGTAATACCGTCCCATTTCAGCCACCGCTGCTCCGAACAGGGAGTTCTCCACGGCGCCGCCCGTGTAACGCCAGGTATGGGGTTCGATGGTTTGCGGGATCGGCGCATAGAGCACCGGGGTTTCGGGAGCAGCCGACTGGACCAGGCACAGCATGGCAAGCGCTTCGCTGTTGGCGGTCAGCATGGTTGAGATCATGCTGGCTGGACCCGTGGTACCCATCAGTGGCATCGGCATGATGGCCGCCGGGATATCGTACCCGATGGTTTCCAGATAGGCATCCGTGTAGGCTTCATCGATTACCAGGGGGGACATCGGGCAAAGCAGGTACGAGAATGGATGCGTCTGTCGGATGGTTTCCTTGTTGCCAAAAGCGATCTGCAGGATCTCCAGCAGCAATTTTGACTTCTTGACGCTGTCGGTCGAATCCTGGATGTGCTTGGAGCAGTTCTTGAGGACGTTGCGCCAGTAGGAGACGAAATCACCCAGCGAATTGCCGCTGAAACCGCCCTCCACCATATTCCAGTAGACGCCGATTTCGTCCAGTACGTCGATGAGGTGAGTGGCCGCCAGCCAGTCGTCGAAGGTCCCCGGAATGATCTCCCCCGATTCCCAGTCGAGCACGGAGACAGCCCCTCCATCCGCCAGGAGGGTGCACTTCCCTGCGTTCATCTCTATATCCCAGCCGGGCCGGCGTCCGCCGAGCTTGAATTTCTTGGGAGCCAGGTCGAGGGATTGTTCGATCAGCGTACGCGGGAAGCGCACGAGCAGGGAATCTTTCTCCACCTCCGCCCCTGCATCCTTCAGGATCTTCCGGCCGCGCGCCGACAGGACGCGCACGCCAGTCGTTGCCAGGAGCTTAAGGCTGCGCTCGTGGATCTGGACGTGTTCGACCTCCGAAAGGACTTGGATCTGTGTCCTCATCCCAGCCTCCTCTCAGCCGGCGAAGAGCCGGACTAACCGAACTCCTTTTCCGCCTCGCTCAGAATCCGCTTCAGTTCCTTGCGTTTGGATTCTGGTAGCGGTTCGGGTCGGTGATGCTTCAGGATGCCCTCGGCTTTTTCGCGCGCCACCTCCAGGGGATCCCGCAAATCGCCCGCAGGTGTAGCCTGCCCGGTCAGGTCCGAATAGGCTCGCCGGCGCAGGTTGTCCCGGGTGTGGCGGTGGCGCAGAAATTGGCCGCGCGGGCCGACCCCCTTGATGATGTCCAGCGCCAGCCCGGAAGGGCTGGTGTCCAGACCCTGGGCGTCAAAGCGCACCCGCTGATAGATATCGCTGTCCAGGACCAGCTGCTCAGGGTAGAGCAGGGTGCAGGTATCCAGCAAGCCCATCCCCGAGCCGGTCTCAGCGCCGGCGAGGACGCACAGCATCAAGGCGGTGGCGGACTCCTCAGCCGCCTGCCAGCCGGGCGCGGGGGCGTCGGTGCCATACACCCCGGCCAGGGTCGGCACCCCCCACTGGTGAGCCAGTTCCACGCCGACGCCGTACAACAATTCGCCCTCCCAGGCTGTCGTTAGGAAAGCCCCGCTATGCGGGTGCATGATGCCGGGCATGAGGGAATGGAAAACCGGTGCGCCGGGATGGGCCATCTGGATCAAGACCAGGGCGGAGACAATTTCGGCGTCTCCCTGGGCAAGCGTCCCTGCCAGGGTGGAAGGCGCCGTAGATCCGCAACTGACCATGGACATGAAACCGACCGGCAATCCCGCCTCTGCAAAGGTCAGGGCCGATTCCAGGCCATCGTGGTCCTGGGCGAGCGGCGAGATGCAGCAGACCAAAAGGGACAGCGGCGGTCGGGTGCGCAGGCTGGCGATGTCGCCCGCGATGACCTGGGCCATTTCGACGGCGTAATCTGCCATTTTGGCGCCCATGACCGTCTCGCTCTGGATATGCTTCACGGTATTTGTGAAGGCGGCCTCCAGTTCCTGCAGGGGCGCTGTCCGCGGGAAGTCCTGGGCGCTGACGACTGGCCAGTAGAAGCCGATCGTGGGCAGGGCGTCTGCCAGCCGAGCTGTTTGGGCGATGTCCTCCTTGTGCGAGGGGCGCCGTTCCCGGGTGATGAGGTCGACCACCTCCACGCCGCAGCCGTCCGTGGCGCAGAAAAAGGAAGTCCCGTTCAGGTGGAGGTCATGGGCAGGCGAACGCGCTCCCATGGTGTAACCGCGGGGCGCCTGTGCGAGAACATGCAGGACCACATCCGCCGGGATCTTGACAAGCTTCGTGTTGAAATCCACCTGCGCCCCGTGGCTGGCATAGATCTGCAGGGCCCGCTCCGACGGGCAATAGATGCCTGCCTCCTGCAGGATTTCGAGCGTGGCCGACTTGAATTGACCGAGCTGTTCGTCGCTCAAAATTCGCAGGTGGTAGGCCGGTGTGATCGGCTGGAGCTGCGGCGTTTCGCTGTAAGTCATCCCGCTATGCCTTTTTCGATCTTAACCCAATTCTTTGTCTGCGCTTGCCAGCAGGCGGTTGAGTTCTGCCTGCTTGGCCTTCTCGAGCGGCTCCGGCTTGTGGTTTTCAAGGATCCACCTGACCTGTTCCACGGCGACCTCCTGCGGGTCGCGGTATTTCCCGTCAGGCCCGACCTGGTGGGTGAGGCCGCGCTTCAGCGCCTCCCGCATATGGGTGCGGGTGTGTTTTTGGGCCAGGAAGTGTCCGCCGGGGCCGACCGACTGGATGGTATCCAGCGCCAGGGTTTCGGGTGTGACTTCCATGGTCATCAGGGCATGCCGCGCCCGTTGATACAGGTCGCTGTCCATGATGATCTGTTCGGGGTAGAGCAGGGTGTAGGTATCGGCCAGCCCCATGCCGGTCACGATCTCCGGCCCGACCAGCCCGGCCATGAAGGGATCCAGGGCGGGTTCCGCGGCCGACTGCCAGCTGCCGGCTTCACGCGCATCCGTCCCATAGCAGGCTCCCAGGGCGGGCATGCCCCAGTGATGGGCCATTTCCACCGGTGCATAACGGCAGCGGGAATCCAGCGGGTAGCTGACATAAGCCCCGGAGCTTGGATCGGCCCAGGCCTGCATGAGAGAGTGGAAGACCGGGCAGCCGGGTGCGACCATCTGCATCAGCACCGTTGCGCTGATGATCTCGGCGTCGCCCATGGCGAGCGCTCCGGCGAGGGTCGCAGGGGCGGTCGTGCCCAGGGTGGGCATGGCCAGAAAGCCGACCGGCACGCCTGATTCAGCCAGGAGCATGGCCCCTTCAATGCCTTCCTTGTCCTGGATCAGCGGGGCGATCGTGCAGACCACCAGCGAAAAGGTCGGCCGTTTACGCAACGTTTCCTTGTCCCCTGCGATCACGCCGGCAATCTCAAGCGCGTAGCGGGCCGGGATTTCTCCCATGACGGTCTCGCTCTGGACATGTTTAATGGAGTTGTTGTAGGCGGCGTCCAGTTCATGTAGGGGGGCAGTGACGCCGTGGTCCTGGGCGCTGACCATCGGCCAGATGAAACCGATGGACGGCAGGTAGTCGGCGATACGCGCCATCTTGGCGACATCCGCCTTGCAGGACGGCCGCTTCTGGCGCGTATCGAAGTCGACCGTCTCAACCCCGCAGCCGTCCGTGGTGAAGTACGTGCTGTCGCCATCCAAATGCAGGTCATAGACCGGATTACGGGCGCCCAGGGTGAAATAGCGCGGCACACTCTTCATCGCCTCGAGCACCAGTCCGGGCGGAAAGCGCACGACCTGGGACTTGGGATCGACCAGTGCGCCGTGTTCGGCGAGCACCTCCAGGGCTTTTGGAGAGGGAAAGCGCACGCCGGTTCGCTCCAGGATCGCCAGCGTGGCCTGCTGGAGCTGGTCCAGCTGCTCCGGACTCAGGAAATGAAGGTGGTAGGCAGAGCGGATAGGTTCAAGGGGAGGATAATCGCCGGTCATCTTGTTTGGTCTCCTTGTGGGATCAACATGGTGCAGGTCCTGGTCGGATCCCTTAGACTTCTCCAACCTTGCCCATGATCTTGTATGGGTCGAAGGCATCCCGCAGGCCATCGCCGATGTAGTTGACCGAGATGATGGTCAGGAAGATCATCACGCCGGGGAAGATGGCCAGCCAGGGGGAGCGGATGAAATTATCCTGGGCGTCGCTCAAGAGGTTGCCCCAGCTGGGGGTCGGGGGCTGGATGCCGAAGCCCAGGAAGCTCAGTCCCGATTCCTCGATGATGGCGTACCCCAGCTGCAGGGTGGACTGAACGATGATCGGGCCGATGGCATTGGGCAGGATGTGGCTGACGATGACGCGCAGGTGCGAGGCGCCCAGGCCGCGCGAGGCGGTGACGTAGTCCATCTCGCGCAGGGTGAGAAAAGCCGCCCGCACCAGGCGCGCAAAGGTCATCCAGGACAGCAAGCCGATCACGAAGGCGATGGTCAGGACGCTGTTCCCTTGAAAGAGCGGCACGTTGACTTGCCGCAGGATGGCGCTCAGCAGGATCAGGACCAGCAGGGAGGGCAGCGTCAGGAAGGCATCCGTGATGCGCATCAGGATGTTATCGACCCAGCCGCCGGCATAGCCGGCCAGCGCGCCGATGGAGACCCCGAGGAGCAAGGTGATGGCGACCACCAGCACGCCCACTGTCATGGAGACGCGCCCTCCATACAGGATGCGGGTCAGCAGGTCGCGCCCCAGCCCGTCCGTGCCGAGCAGGTGCTTCCAGTTCGGGGATTGCAGCCGTTCGAGGACGCTGGAGGTGTCCGGGCTGTAGGGGGAAAAGACCCCGAACACGACCGCCAGGACCAGGATGGCCAGGATGATCGAGCCGGCCATGGCCCCGGGATGCTGGAGGAAACGGCGCAGGACTTTGGAGGTCGGACGCTTGCTGCCCGCCAGTTTTCCGATGTGCGGGCTTTCGTTCTCGTGTGGTGAGGGGATCGAGGATGTCATCAGCAGCCTTCACGAATACCGGATGCGCGGATCCAAGGCGGCATACAGGATGTCTGCGAGCAGGTTCGAGAGGATGATCAGGGCTGCCCCGATGATGAGGATCGCCAGCAGGATGGGGTAGTCGCTCTGCAGGGCCGCCTGGTAATACAGGCGCCCCATCCCCGGCCAGGCGAAGATCGTCTCGATGAAGACCGCCCCGCTAAAGATGTAAGGCAGGTCCAAGGCGAACATGGTCACGAGCGGGATCAGAGCATTGCGCAGGGCATGGACGTAGATCACCTGACGCTCCGGGAGCCCCTTGGCTCTTGCCGTGCGCAGGTAGTCCTGGTGGATCACATCCAGCATGCTGGAGCGCAAGAAACGTGAGTACCAGGCGATCCAGCCCAGCGCGCCGGTCGCCACCGGCAGGATCAAGTGCTTGAGGGCGTCTCCGATCGAAAAGCTGGCCCCCACGGTGAAGATGCCTCCGGAAGGCAGCAGGGTCTCCCCGGTGAGCGGATTCCTGAGCCAGGCGTAAAAAATGATGATCAAGATCAATCCGAGCCAGAAGTCCGGGACGGCCTGACCGGCAAAAGAGAAGGTCGTGACGAGGATGTCAAAGAATGAATACTGCCGGACCGCTGAGAGAATGCCGGCCGGGATGGCGATCAACAGGGAGACCAACAGGGTCACGACCATTAAATAAACGGTGTTCCCCAAGCGGGCGCTGATCTCGGTGAGAACCGGCCGGTGGGACCGGAAGGAGAAACCGAAATCCCCGCGCAGGATCCCGCCCCTCGTTCCCTTTCCGACTGCGCCGCTGCCCACAGGAGCGCCCGACTTCATCCAGTCGTTGCCGACCAGCCAGATGACGTACTGGACCGGCAGAGGTTGATCCAGGCCGAGTTGATGCCGGATCAAGGCGGTCTGTTGAGGGGTCAGGTGACGGGTCTCGCCTCCACTGTAGCTGGCGAGCGGGCCGCCGGGTGCCAGATAGACCAGGCCGAAGAACAGGATGCTGAGCAGGAACATGATCCCCACGGCTTGCAGCAGACGCCGCAAGATGTACTGGCCCAAATCAACCTCCGTGTGAAGGAAAGGGTAAAACCGGGAGGCGGTTCTTCCGCCTCCCGGCACTCGGAAGGATTATTTGGCGAGGGTCCAGTCGGCGACGTTCCAGGACACCACGTCGTTAATGTTGGCCTGTATGCCGACCAACCGGGACGAATAGGCTTCGGCGTTAAGGGTCGTGAAAAGCAGGATCTGCGGTACCTGGTCATCCAGAAGCTTCGCGATCTGGCAGAAAGCGGCCTGGCGGGTCGGCAAGTCCAGTGAACTATTGGCCTGATCGATCAGAGTGTCTAGCTGGGGGTTCTCGAAGCGGACGACGTTCCAGCCCGCGTCCGGCGCGGCCGCACCAGTGGAATAGTAGTAGTTGAGGAAGCTGGCAGGGTTGATGCCACTGTAGCCATCATCGTAGAGGTCCATGTCGAAGTTGCCGGACTGTTCGATGCCATTGCTAGAGGAGGCGGCCCACAGGACGCTGCCCTGCACCTGGGTCAGGTCGGCCTCGATGCCCACATTCTTGAGCATTTCAGCGATCAGCTGCTGGGTCAGGATGAGCGGCTGCCCGTATTCGGAATAGGTGAGCAGATTGAATTTAAACGGCGTGCCATTCGGGGCCGTCCCGCAGTTCTTGCAGACACGGACGCCGTTGCTGCCCATCACCCAGCCGGCCTGGTCGAGCAGCGCCTGGGCTCCGGCCGCGTCGAACGCCGGGCGGGGGATATTGCAGGTATTGTATGGCGGCCGGAAGAACTCGGTCCATACGGGCTGGGCGTAGCCGTACCAGACCGAACTGGTGATCTTGTCCACGTCGATCGCCATGCGGATGGCGCGCCGGACGCGCACATCCGAAAAGAAGGGGTTGGGGCTGGCTTTCGGGTCGGTCGTTCCCTTGGCGGCTTCATTGGGGAACAGGCGCATGACCCAGCGGCTGGTCGGGCTGATGCTCAGCTTGACGTTGCTGACACCCTTTACGTCGTTGGCGATCTGCTCCGAGGCCCACATGACCTCGTCGGCGTCCCCCTGGCGCAGCTGCGTTTCCCGCACCGTGGCGTCCGCCACGATGCGCACAATGATCTGGTCGATCTGGGGCTTGCCAGGCTGGTAGTATTTGGGGTTGCGCTCAAAGGTCAGGTGATCCCCGGTGACCCATTCCTTGAGCACATAGGGGCCGTCGCTCAGGGGAGTGCGGGCACAATCCCAGGCCGTGTAGCCCTGCGAGGCCTTGCAATAGTGGGCAGGCCACAAAACGACCTGCCGGCCTCCGAAGATGGTCAGATAGTCCGGGTAAATGCTGCTGAAGTGAACTACGAAGGAGTAGTCGTCGATCTTGTCGACCCCGCTGACTTTGTCCAGTCCCTCTATGGCAAAGCCGGTGTTCGGATCGGCGATCGCTTTGTAGGTGAAGAGCATGTCGTCGGCGGTGACCGGGACACCGTCCGCCCAGGTGACGTCCTTGCGCATCTTCCAGGTTACGTCCATGGTCTTGGCGGTATCGTTGACCACCACTTCGCCGTTGGCTACCGTAGGCAGCTCAGCTGCCAGGACCGGATAGATATTGCCGTCCGGATCGATGCCGGTCATGCCCAGTAGGGTCATATGCATCACCAATTCGTCATAACCGGTATCGCTGATGACCGCATTGAAGCTGGGCGGCTCCTCGGGGATGACGATCGTGATGCTGGATGGTCCTGAGGGGGTGGCCGTCGCCGCGCTGGTTGGGGCTTCCGGCGTGACAGCGCTCATGCCGGTAGGGCTGGTTGGCTGGGCCGGTGTCGCCACTGGGCCGCAGCCGATCAGGCTCACCAGAAGCAGGGTGGACAGCGCCGCCCAGGCAATCGTGGTCGATGCATTCTTCTCCTTCATCTGCTGCCTCCTTATTGGGGTGTCCTTCCGTCAGATCCTTCGAGCGGTGCTCTCCCCCGAGGTGATGCACTGCGAGGGCGGGATAAAAAAGACGTCGGGTGGCTCAGGCCACATGGACGTCAGAAGGGATGGTCGACTAAGGAAAGCTGCGCGGCATGATGCATCGCTGCGGGCGGTCGTGTTTCA
Source organism: Anaerolineales bacterium (assembly GCA_050013095.1). Classification (GTDB taxonomy): domain Bacteria; phylum Chloroflexota; class Anaerolineae; order Anaerolineales; family Villigracilaceae; genus UBA877. The sequence continues at coordinate 128,420 of JBEKFY010000005.1, forward strand.
CCCTTACAAAGTAGCATAGAAGAATTTAAAAGTCAAGAGCGGCGGCCAGATATTTTTCTGAAGGGGCAGGCAAGAAACCTTTTGCCTTCCGAGTCAGATGGACCGTATGGCATTTCAGCGTTACGACATTCGCGTGCTGCCCCGGAAAGAGCGGAACATAAGCCTGCTTCTCCAATGGGGTCCCGATCTGGCGTCCGGGGGAGGAGGCATTGCGGCGCGCAGACCTGCATACCGTTGGCGCCCTGCCCGGGGTGAGGAACCCGGGTCTCTAAGCATAAGATTGCACCCATTTCCCGTCCGGTTTTAGACATGGGAAGCAGTGCATGTCAGGGAACTATAATCATCCGCTAATCGTCTCTGGTTGTATAATACGCATAGCATTCGGAGGAGGGTCTTCCGATCGCCCTCGTGTCGTCTGACATCTCGCTAGCCCTCTCCTGTTTCAACCGAATGCTTGCCTCTCGGTCGGTTTTGATTCGGAGGTTACTATAATGAAACGTACTGCTTTGATACTGCTCCTTGCCGTTTGGGTCCTTTCTGCCTGCGTGCAGACCGTCCCGTCGGTTCCAACGGTCCTGCCCGGGAATGCCATTCAGACTGCTGTGGTCCAAACGCTGACGGCTCAGCCGACCTCCATACCACCCACCCCGACCAGCGTTCCAGCCACTGCGACCGCGATCCCGGTCTCTGCGACGGCCGCCCTGCCATCCCCCACCGCGACCGTGACCCTTCCGACCCCGACCGTGACCCTGACCCCGACCTACATCTCCCAGGGGAGCAGCGGACAGGGATACGTACCGGTTACGCAGGCCCCGACGGATTTTATCCGGTACTACTATGCTCAGATCAACTTCGGTAATTACCCGCTGACCTGGTCCCTGCTGGATGCGAACTTCATCAACCGGAACAATAATGCCTCGCAGGGGGGCTATGCGGGCTATGTGGCTTTCTGGGATACCGTTCACGAGGTCATCGTTCAAAATGTGTATGTGGACAGCCAGAGCGGTTATTACGCGGTTGTGACCGTCGTTTCCCAATACCAATGGAAAAGCGGCCTCGTCACCTACAGCACGGATGCCTTCCACCTGATTTACAATACCAGCAGGGCCACCTGGATGTTCGATTCACCCTATCAATCGTATGCCCCCTATTACCCGCCGGCCTATTATTACCCGCCGGCCTATTATCCGCAACCCTATTACACTTCTCAGTCGCCTACCCAATTCATTCTGTATTACTTCAGCCAGATCAACAGCGCCAATTATCCGGCAGCCTGGTCTCTGCTGGATGCGAACTTCATCAGCCATAACAATAATGCCTCGCAGGGGGGCTATGCGAGCTATGTGGCCTACTGGGACACGATCTACCATGTGAATGTGCAAAGCGTCTCTGTCGTGAGCCTGGGCAACGCTACCGCCACCGTCAGCGTATATGCAATCTATACCCTGAACAGCGGGGTGGTCGCAGGGTATACGACCGCCTATAACCTGGTCTACAATTACTCGCGCAGCACCTGGCTCTTTGATTCCTAATTTACTGGGGAGACGATCGATTCTCGGAATCGGGACCGGACCACCGAGTAGCTTGTGGCACAGTCGCATACGCGCTGGAAGGGTTCGACTGCCTTCTTTCGATTGACGGACATCGAACCTGTGAAAATAACGGAGGAAGCATGGGAAAAAAGAGCGTCATCGAGCAGCTGCGCGCCTCCGGGGCGGTGGCTGCGCATGCGAGCGGCCGCTGGGTCACTTCCATCAAAGGCTCCCCGCGCAAAGTGACCATGGCGAATCCACTCTACCTGGACAAGAAGAAATTGGGCGTCGGTGACAAGATCGCCATCGTCGATACCGGAGATTACTCCAGCGCGATTCTCTGCCGGGTGAGCCGGGTTGAAACCGGGCAGCTCTCCAAAGCGGACACGCTCGACCTGGTCGTGCTGCGGACGATCGAATTAACTTAAGAGAATCGGCCGAGCGCGGAAGCTGGCCGCTTTTACCGGGATTGTCCCCCGACTCGATGACCGCTCCGGCCAGAGGCTGAATATTCTTTTCATTCTCACGAATACTTAAAAAAAGGAGGAAGGGCACATGACTGGATATTTTGGACCGATCGAAAGTCAGACCATCCAGAATCAATATTTCCGTCAGGTTCTTTTCACCGGGAAGCACTGCCAGCTGGTCGTGATGTGTCTGCAGCCGGACGAGGAGATCGGTAACGAGGTGCATGCCGATGTGGACCAGTTCTTTCGTATTGAACAGGGCGAGGCCAGGTTCGTCCTAAATGGGAAAGAAGAGCACCTGGTCCATGAGAACGAGGCGGCCATCGTACCGGCCGGCACCTATCACAACGTGATCAATGCCTCCCGCACCAAACCGTTGAAGCTGTACACCCTGTATGCACCCCCGAATCATCCGGACGGGACCATCCATAAAACCAAAGCTGAAGCGGAAGCCGCCGAGGAACAAGAACATCACTAGAGCGGGATACGACCCAAAACACCCCGGGGCGGTTTTGAACTGCCCGGGGGTGTTTTTAATCCCGAGGATCTGGGGGCGAACCTGCCAAAAGGGGATATCTGTCAGGATAGCCCTTCCGGAACAAGGGGGTGGGGTTTCGGGGGAGAAGCGGCGAGCCGGCTTGACCTTCCCGCACCTATCCTGCGAAATAGTTATTTTTCTTTTTCATCCGTATCCCCGGGCGCAGTTTCCTTGGGGGCTCCGCCCAGTTTGGGTGGCCTGGGCTTGTTGTCAAGGTACTGCTGGAGGAAAGACGGGGATTCAGGGTGGTCGGTGTGCAGGGCATGGTCATAGTCACCCGCCGGAGCCGGCGGCTCAAACCGTAACGGCCGGCGGATGCCAAACAGCTCGAAAAATCTGGCGATCCAGACCAGCAGGTTGTAACGATATTCCTGCATTTTCAGGGACTGCCACTCTACGATGGAAGCCATGGCACCCTGGACGCGCGCCTTCTCTCGTACAATGCGATAGATCTGCTTTGGTTCCCGGTACCCGATCGGAGAGATCAACAGCAGATTGGCAGTGATCACCAGGGCGCTGAACGAGATCAGCACCACCCAGCCCCCCTCCGTCCATTTTCCGGCGATTTGACCGACAAATACAATGCCAGAAAGGACGGCCGCGAAGCCAGCGCCCAGCGCTCCCCAAGAGCGCTGGGCCCCTTTGGGAAATGTTTTTAATATATGCCGGCGGATGGCAAAACCCATCATCATGATCGGCATGAACACGCCGATCCCGTAGTAGGGGATGCCCAGGGCTGTGTTTCCATGGATGATGAAGGTGATGAGGATCACCAGGGCGTAAGCAATGGTCACCGAGCGGGTGAAGGTGCCGTGTTTATCGCGATAGACAATGACCTCGGGAATTTCTCCGATGGCTACATCCCGCCATTCGGTCGCTTGCAGGTCCTGGAAGGCGGTCATCGACGCGGCGGCAAGCAAGCCGACCGCCAGGATCTGATAGGCCCAATACAAAACCGTTCCCCCCGGGATCTGGCTGAAACCGATGAAGGAGAGGTTGCCCACCAGGGAGCGCCCGGCTGTGCCATCGAAGGCGTTGAAGCGAATTGAAAAGTAGGCCAGAAAAGCCGTGGTTAGCCCGCCGTAGAACAGAAAGGAGGTTTGCACCATCCGGCCGATCCCAGACTTGCCGCTGTAAAAATTCCATAGGCCCTTCAATTGAGGCAGGTGCATCTTTCCCCATTTCACCAAGGCAAAATCCTCATTGATGACGAATTGAATGCCGTTGGACATGGCTTCCAGGCCGCTCAAAGCCACAAGGCCCTTCATGGAAGCCGACAGCATGTGGTACAGCGCTTGCCCGAGGGTCGGTTGTACCGCTGGAGGAATATAGGGAAGGGAGGCCACGCCCCTTCCTTTGGCGATAAACAAACCAACCGCCATGGCAATGGTCAGCAGAATAAAGATGCCCAGCATGGTGAACACGACACGGGATGATTCCCCGCGCCCTCGGATGGTCAGCCACCACGTGATGGTCACAAGACTGACGCCGATTGCCACATGGTAGATCCAGGGGATGTTGTATGAGTTGGTCACGGAGAGCAACTGGTCCACGCCGGAGAGGCTGGAGACAACGATGGTGAAAATATAGTCTTGGAGCAGGACGACCGCCACCACCAGGCTCAGGCCTGGCATCAGGTAGCGCATCGATGCCGTATACGAACCGCCGCCCTCGTTGAAAACCCCCAGTGAATACATATACAGGATGCCGAATACCGCATTGGCCACCGCGATGATGATGACCGCAATGAAGGCATATTGTTGGAGATGATAGGGGTGCAAGGCGCTCATCAACTCGCCGGTGGCGTAAAAAAACGAGGTAAAGTAATCCACGCCGAACAAAGCCAGCGCAGCCAGCAGACCAATCTGCCCAGCGCCGTGAATGAGGGCGTGTTCCTTTTTTTCTACCGGGGCAGCTTTGAAGGCTAGGAAGACGATTACGATCAGCAGTGCGATAGAGAAGATCATAGGCATCGAGCGTCAAAAAACCTGATGGCATCTACGTCATCTACCACCAGGGAGCGTGATCTCTTTGGATGCATTCTTTTATTTCTGTAGCTTTGGTTTTCCACGGCCTGACCGAATTGCAGCTGGTGTCAAGACGATGACAATATCGGGCAGGAAGATGGCAAGATTATATCAAGAATCGGTGAAGATTAGATAAGAAGTACATCCCCAATCCGGAGAGGTCCGGCAGGAATCACAAAATAGCCCTGGCGTGGACACATGGCCCAGTCCAACGGACGTTGGATACAGCGTATTGATCCCCCTCCGCGCCAAAGCATGGTCGAGGGCCGAGGCATACCCCGGCTCAGGAATGCGGACGCAAGGATATGGAATTAAAGGACCTTCAGCCGATAGCCAACCCCCGGCTCGGTGACGATATAGATGGGCCGCACCGGATTAGGCTCGATCTTGTGCCGCAAATTGCTGATATTGACCTGCAGCATGTGGGTCTCGCTCTCGTAGGATGTCCCCCAAACGGCACGCAGCAGCTGGTCGTGGGTGAGCACCTTCCCTGCGTATTTGACGAAGGTGCGCAGCAGATCGTATTCGGTCGGTGTCAGGGACACCGCCTGGTCATTCACCTGCACTTCACGCTGGTTGAGGTCGACCGTCAGGCTTCCGGTCCGAAAAACCGGCCCCGCCTCCACCTGGACCGAACGTCGGATGGCGGCGCGCAAACGGGCCATGAGCTCTCCAACGCTGAAGGGTTTGGTCAGGTAATCGTCCGCGCCTGCGTCCAGGGCGGCAATCTTGTCCCTCTCCTGCTCGCGCACCGAGAGAACGATGATCGGTACCTGGGTCCACTCCCGTAGCCGTCGGGTGACCTCCACGCCGTCCAGGTCCGGCAGTCCCAAATCCAAGAGGACGACATCCGGATGGTCGCTGGCAACCGCCGCCAGCGCTTCCTCCCCGTTGGTGGCTTCGAAAACCGTGAACTGGCTGCCGAGTGAGGCTTTCAAAAAGCGCCGGATGGAGCGTTCATCATCCACCACCAGGACACGGAGTTCCTGTTCACCCATTTTCGCCCTCCACGGGGAGCGCAATGGTGATGATGGTTCCGCCTCCCGGCCGATTTTCGGCAGAAATGAATCCGCCATGGGCTTCGACGATCCCTTTGCTGATGGCAAGTCCCAAGCCGGTGCCGCTGACGTTATCCGGCCGCTGGACGCGATAAAACTTGTCAAAGATCCGATTTAAGTCCTCCGGCGGAATCCCCACTCCCCGGTCAGCCACCGTGATTTCTATGAAGGCGCCCGCCAGGAAAGCCCGGATCTCGATATCGGACTCGGGAGGGGAATACTTCAAGGCATTGTCGATCACGTTCACCAGGACGCGTTCGATCAGCATAAAATCGACTGAAATGAGCGGCAGGCTGTCCGGGATGTCCATCTTCACGCTGCGCCCGGCCAGGCGCGCGCCGATCTCCTCCAGGGCCGAACCGATCACATCCTGGATGTCCACCGCTGAGCGTTTGACCCGCATGGCACCAGACTCCAGGCGGGTCATATCGAGCAGGTTACCCACCAGACGGTTCAGACGGTCCGCTTCCTCGCCGGCCGTTTCGATCAAGCTGCGTCGGGCGTTCTCGTCCAGGGCAACCTGGCTGTCAGCCAGGCTGCTCAGGGCCCCGGTGATCGAGACCAAGGGGGTTCGAAGGTCATGGGAGATCGAATTGAGCAATGCATTTTGGAGCTTGTCGGTGATCTCCAGCAGCTCGGCCTGATGGGCCTGTTCGTCAAGGCGTGCTCGTTCAATGGCCAGGGCGATCTGGTTGACGAAGGCGTCCAGGGTTCTGAGCTGGTCGCGGGTCAAAGCTTGACTTGGTGAGGAAGGTTTTACGCCCAGGACGCCGACCACCCCGCGCGTGGTCTTCAAGGGTTGATAGCGCAGTGAGACGTTCGGCAGCGTGTCCGTGCCGCGACCGGCGGCCTGGCCGTGGTCGAACACCCAGTCGGCAACCGCCACGTCATTTTCAGAGATCGACAGCCCTGGACTGGTCGCCTGGGTCTTCAAATGGCCGCCTTCCGGCAGAAAGATGGCAGTCTCCCGGCCGAAGGTCTGGCTGACATGTTCGATGACGGTTTTCGTGACGGCATCCAGGCCGGAGGTGATGGCCAAGTCGCGGCCGAGCTCATACAGGGCAACCGTCTGACTCTCCCGGCGTTGGGCAGCCTCGGCCTGGCCGCGCACCAGGGCGGTCAGCTGGCTGACCACCAGGCCGACCGCCAGCAGGCCCAGGAAGGTCAGCAAGTATTCGGTGTCGGAGACAGCAAAGGTCAGGTGCGGGGGCACGAAGAAGAAATCGTAAGCCGCCACGCTCAGGAGCGAGGTCAGGATGGCAGGCCCGCGCCCCAGGTAAAACGCGGCGACCACGACCTCCAGCAGATAGATCACGATCAGGTTGGCCGGCGAGATATGCGGGGACAGCAGCGCACCCAGGCCCGTCGCGGTTGCAACGAGCATCAATGCCCAGAAATAGCGGATCAGGGGACGATGGGGCCGCCAGGCCTCCACGGCCTTCCTGGCGGACGGGTCGGCCTCGCTGTTGATCACATACACGTCGATCGACCCGCTCTGACGGATCAACTGGTCGACGGTGGAACCACGCAGAGCCTCGATCCAGCGTGCCTGCAGCGGCTTTCCGGCGATCACTTTGGTGACATTATGCCGGCGGGCGTAGTCCATGACCGTCTCGGCCACAGACTGGCCGGGCAGGCTCACCGATTTTGCCCCGAGTTCTTCAGCCAGCCGGAGGGACTGCGCCACCTGGTCGCGCTGTTCCTGGGAGATCCCGGCCTGGTCGGGCGTTTCCACATAGATCGCAAACCACTCGGCGTTCAGCTCATCCGCCAGGCGCCGGGCGGTACGGATCAGGCGCTCGCCGAGCGCACCGGGGCTGATGCAGACCAGGAGACACTCTCCGGCAGGCCAGGGGCCAGGGATGGCGCGCGTCTGCATGTAGGCACGCATCTGATCATCTACCCGTTCAGCGGCACGCCGCATGGTCAGCTCACGCAGGGCGGTCAGATTGCCCTGTCGAAAGAAGTTCTGGACAGCGCGCTGGGCCTGCTCAGGGATGTAGACCTTGCCCTCCTTCAGGCGGTTCAGCAGTTCCTCAGGCGGCAGGTCGACAAGCTCGATATCCGTCGCCTCGTCGATCACACGGTCCGGGATGGTCTCGTGCACCGTCATGCCCGTGATCTGCGCCACCACGTCGTTCAGGCTTTCGATATGCTGGATGTTGAGGGTGGTATAGATGTCGATCCCAGAGGCGAGCAGCTCCTCGACATCCTGGAAGCGTTTGGCATGTCGACAGCCGGGCGCGTTGGTGTGAGCTAGTTCGTCTACCAGAACCAACTGTGGATGCCTCCTCAGCACAGCGTCGATGTCCATCTCGGGAAGTTGGACGGAACGATAGGCGACTTGCAGGCGTGGAATGACCTCCAGCCCGCTGACCAGTTCTTCGGTCTCGGCCCGCCGGTGGGTCTCGACGTAGCCGACCACGACGTCTACCCCCCCCTCTTTCCGCTGGTGGGCGGCCTCCAGCATGGCAAACGTTTTTCCGACCCCGGCCGCATAGCCGAGGAATATTTTCAGCCGGCCGCGGTTTGCCTGTTGCTCTTGGGCCTGGACCTGGGCCAGCAGCTTGTCGGGATCGGGGCGGGAATCAGGGTTCTGGGCAGACATGCGTTGTACGCGATCTGCCTTATTTTATCCCATCCAGTGCCAAATTGAGCTTGAGAATGTTGACGCGCGGCTCCCCCAGGAACCCCAGCTGGCGTCCTTCGGTGTATTGAGTGACAAGGGTGGTGACAGCAGCCTGGCTCATGCCACGCGCTCGCGCCACACGACCGACCTGGTAGAGGGCCGCTGCGACGCTGATGTCTGGGTCCAGACCGGAGCCGGAGGAGGTCACCAAGTCCACGGGGATCGGCTGGGTGTTGGAGGGATCAGCGGCTTTCAGGGCAGCGATGCGGGCCTTGACTTCGTTCAGCAAGGCCGGGTTGGTCGGTCCGAGGTTGGACCCGGAGGAGGCCGCCGCGTTATAAGGATACGGTCCGGTGGCTGAGAGCCGTCCCCAGAAATATTTCGGATCGTCGAAGGACTGGCCGATCAGACTCGAGCCGACGGCCTTTCCATTGACGACGATCAGACTGCCGTTCGCCTGCCGGGGAAAGACCAGCTGGGCGATCCCGGTGACGACAGATGGGTAGACGATCCCCATCAGAACCGTGAAGATCAGTAAGGCCATGATGGCCGGTCGGATTTGTGCGCGCATATTCACCTTACTCTCTTGCCAATGTTTTGTTTGTCGGCCCTTGGACCTGGTCTCGTATTTCAACCGGCTGTGTGCGTTCGAAAGCCCGCGCGGTCTGCAATCCAAAATTCTGGAGCAGGCGGCTGTCTTCCGCGGGCAGTTCAAGGGAAGCGCCGCGCCAGATCTGGATCTCGCCCACCAGACCCCAGGCATTCAAGATCGGGATAATCCGGTCCGGTTTGCTCTCCCGGCTGACGCTGACCGGCTGGCTGATGACGATGCTGGGCGATCCATTTCCGGTGCGATAGATCACGTTCACGAGGGAGGCCTGGAACAGTTGCTGGACCTCCCGGGCTACGATGTGGGCTACGGCTTCCTGGGTGTGCGCCTCCGCCAGGACCGCACTCAGTTCGTACATGAACGTGGCGTCGCGGGCCTTGGACAGACTGGCCTGGATGCGTTCGACCACCACAATGGCCACCACTAGAAAGATGGCCAGCACGAGCCAGTCTTCCAGGCGGTCCATCGCCATGCTGTAAAAGGGGGGAGTAAAAAAGAAATCGAAGCATAGCGCGGCTGTAAGAGCTGCACCCATGCCCGGCCCCAGCCCCCAGCGGCTGGCGCTCCATGCGATCGGAACCAGATAGAGCAGGGCGATCACCGCCTCCCCGAGCGCGGCGCGCCCTATCAGAACAAGGGGAATGGTAGTGAGTGCGATTGTCAGGACGGCCTTGAGGCTGTCCCCGAAAAGCCTGGATGTAATCCGAAACTGGTCTCTCTTCATGGCAAGTCTCCTAAACCAGGTGCAGGGCCACCAGCAGCATGTCGATCAGCTTGATCCCGATGAAGGGGGCGATCAGACCGCCCACGCCGTAGATCAGGATGTTGTCGCGCAGGAGGCGCGCCGCCCCTACCGCCCGGTACGGCACGCCTTTGAGCGCCAGCGGGATGAGGGCGATGATGATCAGGGCATTGAAGATCACTGCCGAGAGGATGGCGCTCTCGCGCGTCGCCAGCTGCATGACGTTCAACACGCCCAGGGCCGGATAGGTGGAGGCAAAGGCAGCGGGAATGATGGCGAAATATTTCGACACGTCATTGGCGATGCTGAAGGTGGTCAGGGCGCCGCGGGTCATCAGCAGCTGCTTGCCGATCTCCACGATCTCGATCAGCTTGGTCGGGTTGCTGTCCAGGTCGACCATGTTGGCGGCCTCGCGTGCCGGCTGCGTGCCGGTGTTCATCGCCACCGCCACGTCGGCCTGGGCCAGGGCCGGGGCATCATTCGTGCCGTCGCCGGTCATGGCCACGAGCCTCCCGCCCGCCTGGGAATCACGGATCAGTTTGAGCTTGGCCTCCGGCGTGGCCTGGGCCAGGAAGTCGTCCACCCCGGCCTCGGCCGCGATGGCGGCCGCAGTCAGCGGATTGTCGCCGGTGATCATCACGGTCTTGATGCCCATCTTGCGCAGCTGGGCGAAACGCTCCTTGATGCCGCCCTTGACGATGTCCTTGAGGTGGATTACACCCAAGGCCTGACCGTTGCGTGCCACCACCAGCGGCGTACCGCCGCCGCGGGCGATCGCCTCCACCTGGGTTTTCAGGTCGGAGGGAGCGGGATGGCCTTTGGTTTGGACGAGCGCCAGCATGGTATCGGGAGCTCCCTTGCGAATGGAGGTGCCGTCGAAATCCACGCCGGACATGCGCGTCGTCGCGGAAAACGGGATGAAGTGCATCCCCTGGGGTGCGGCTTCGGTGGGGCCCATGGTCTGGCCGCGCAGGCCGTACTTTTCCTTGGCCAGCACGACGATCGAACGGCCTTCGGGAGTTTCATCGGCCAGGGAGGCCAGCTGCGCCGCTTCGGCCAGCTCCTGGGCCTTGACTCCTGCGACAGGGATCAACTCCACCGCCTGGCGGTTGCCCAGGGTGATCGTACCGGTCTTGTCGAGCAGGAGCACGTCCACATCCCCGGCGGCTTCCACCGCCCGGCCGGACATGGCGATCACGTTGCGCTGGATCATGCGGTCCATGCCGGCGATGCCGATCGCGGAGAGCAGGCCGCCGATGGTGGTCGGGATCAGGCAGACCAGCAGCGCCACCAGCGCCGTGATCGTGATAGGCGTGCCTTTGCCGGCCGCCACGCCGACACTGTAAAGCGAATAGGGTAAGAGCGTGGCACAGACGATCAGGAAGATGATCGTGAAGCCGGCCAGCAGGATGTCGAGGGCGATCTCGTTGGGCGTCTTCTGGCGCTTGGCGCCTTCCACCAGGCTGATCATGCGGTCCAGGAAACCTTCGCCTGGGTCGGCGGTCACACGGACCATCAGCCAGTCGGACAGCAGGCGCGTACCACCAGTAACCGCGCTGCGGTCTCCGCCCGACTCGCGGATCACCGGGGCGCTTTCACCGGTTATGGCGCTTTCGTCGATGGAGGCGATGCCCTCAATGACCTCGCCATCGACCGGGAGGATATCGCCGGCTTCCACCAGGAACACGTCGCCCTTGTGCAAACCGGTCGAGGCCACCAGGTCGAACTTGGCCTGGCGGTTCGGGCTGCGCAGCTTCTTGGCCTGGGTCGTCTGGCGCGTCCGGCGCAAAGCTTCCGCCTGGGCCTTGCCGCGCCCTTCAGCCACGGCTTCCGAGAAGTTGGCGAAGAGGACGGTGAACCACAGCCACAGGGCCACCCCGCCGATGAAACCAACCGGGGCTTCGCCCTTGCCGAGGAGCGCCTGGATCCACAAGGCAGTCGTGAGCACGCTCCCGACCTCCACCACGAACATGACCGGGTTGCGCACCATCTTGCGCGGGTTGAGCTTGATAAAAGAATCCAGGATCGCGCGTTGATACAATTCACTTCGAAGCGAGGATCGCTTTCCAAGTTGTGCAGTCATTTTCTCAAACCATCCTAATGAAACAGCATCAAATGTTCCACGATCGGCCCCAGCGCCAGTGCGGGCAGGAAGCCGAGGGCCCCGACGATGATGACTACCGCGATCAGCCAGAAGATAAACAGCGGGGTATGGGTAGCCAGCGTGCCTGCGCCGGCCGCCGGGACCTTTTTCTTGAGCGCCAGCGAACCGCCGATCGCCAGGGCCGGGATGGCCAGCCAGTAGCGGGCGAAGAACAAAGGAAAACCAAGTGCAGTGTTGTAGAACGGGGTATTCGCATTAAGCCCGGCGAAGGCGCTGCCGTTATTGGCGGTTGCGGAGGAGAAGGCGTACAGGATTTCCGTGAAGCCATGCGGGCCGGGGTTAAAGACGCTGGCCTGACCGGCAGGCGTCATCACCCCGACCGCGGTGCCGACCAGGGCAGTGAAGACCGGGATCAGCAGGATCAGCGAAGCCATCTTCATCTCATAGGCCTCGATCTTCTTACCCAGGTATTCGGGCGTACGCCCGACCATCAGACCGGCCACGAAGACTGCCACGATGACGAAGGCCAGCATGCCGTACAGACCGGAACCGACCCCGCCGTAGATCACCTCGCCTAAGTGCATCTCCCACAACGGAATCATGCCGCCTAGCGGCATGTTTGAGTCATGCATCGAGTTGACCGAGCCATTCGAGGCCGCTGTCGTGGCCACTGCCCACAGGGCCGAGTTGGCCACGCCGAAGCGGACCTCCTTGCCTTCCATGTTCCCACCCGGGTTGATGTTGGATTGTTTCCTGTCAACGCCCAGCGCAGCGATGGCCGGATTGCCGGTGTATTCGGCCCAGACCGTTACTCCCAATAACGCCACGAAAATGATGGTCATGGCTGCCAATATGGCCCAGCCCTGGCGCGTGTCCCCCACCATCTTCCCGAAGGTGTAACAGAGCGCCGCCGGGATGAGCAGCAGGGAGAGCATCTCAACAAAGTTCGAGAGCGGCGTAGGGTTCTCGAAGGGATGGGCTGAGTTGGCGTTGAAGAAGCCGCCGCCGTTGGTGCCGAGCTGCTTGATGGCGATCTGCGAGGCCGCCGGGCCGACCGCCAGGACCTGCTTGGTCAGCGGGACGGTGACCATAACCGGGTTGCCCGCGGCATCCTTGACCGGGTTCCCGCTGGCATCCGTCTTTGCCTGCTGGTAACTCGTGGGCTGCAGCACGGAAACGGTTTGATATTGTCCAAACGTCTGCACCACACCCTGCGAAACGAGCAGCAGGGCTTCCATGAGTGCCAGAGGCAGCAGGATATAAAGAGTTGTACGGGTCAGGTCCACCCAAAAGTTGCCGATGGTTTTGGTGGTGTGACGGGCGATGCCGCGGATCATGGCAATCAGCACGGCCATGCCGGTGGCCGCAGAAACGAAGTTCTGGGTGGTCAGGGCAAGCATCTGGGTCAGGTAGCTCATGGTCGTCTCGCCGCCGTAGCCCTGCCAGTTGGTGTTGGTGGCGAAGCTGACAGCCGTGTTCCAGGATGAATCCGGGGAAACCGCGCCAAAGCCCTGCGGGTTGAGCGGGAGGAAACCCTGCAGGCGCTGCAAGGCGTACACGACCAGCAGCCCCAAGACGTTGAAGAGCATCATGGCGATTGCATAAACCTTCCAGTTCATCTCTTCGTCCGGGCGCACGCCACACAGACGATAGATCAATTTCTCGACGGGCCGCAGGAGTGGGTCGAGGAAGGTGCGCTCGCCCTGGTACACCCGGGCCATGAACGTGCCGAGCGGCTTGGCGAGGGCGATCAGGACAACCAGATAAAAGATGAGTTGGAGCCAACTAAAGAGGTTCATTCGAACCACTCCGGTTTCAAGAGGGCAAGGACCAGGTAGATGAAAAGGGCCAGTGTAATCAGACCGACGATGAGGTATAGAATATTCATTTCTTATCCTCCATCAGGCGTTCGCAAATAACAATGAAACCCCAGCTGAGGAGCAGAAATATAATGGTAAGGCCAATATAGAGGAGATCGTTCATCGGGTTCCCTCCAGGATCGAACGGATTTACGCAAAGAGTATATCGAATTTTCGGTCAAAAAAAGAACAAGCCCGGGGGCGCGAACATCAAGAAATCATCAATTTTTATCCAGATCCAGGCCTGGGGAGGGTGCTCTCGGGTTGGAGGCCCTCGAATTTGCCGGCTGCTGTGCATGGATTCAGGTTATGAATGGGTCGATTCGGGTCAATTCGAGAAAAGGAACTTCAGGGAAGTAGACAGCCAACTGCCGGAACGCGAAAGAAAACTGGGTGGTCTCAGCCACCCAGCCGGTAGGAATATTGCCACGGAAGGATTATCTCAGGCGATGGTCTTCAGTGCTCGGATTCACCCATCCGAATGGGTAGCTGCATGACCATCGTCGTTCCAACCCCCACTTTGCTTTCTGCCCAGATTCGGCCATCGTGCTTCTCGACGATGGAGCGAGCAATGGCGAGCCCCAGACCAGAGCCATTTTCGTTGTGGTGTCGCGAAGGATCGGAGCGGTAGAAGCGTTCGAAGACGCGCTCCAACTCGTCTTCGGCGATGCCGGGACCGCTGTCCTTCACCCGGATCTCCAGCATGGTGCCCACGACCTGGGCGGAAAGGAGGAGGGTCCCGCCTTCCGGTGTGTACGACAGGGCGTTGTCTACCAGGTTGTTCAAGACCTGGATCATCCGGTCCGGGTCTGCGGAGATTTCAGGCAGATCCGACGGGACTTGGACCTGAAGGGCGATCTGCTTTTGTTCGGCGCGATGCCGGTGGGTCGAGCGGACATCTTCGAGCAATTTATCAGGAGCCAGGAGCTGGAAGTCCATCGGGAGTTCGCCTGCATCCGCCCTCGAGAGCGTACGTAGGTCTTCGATCAGTTTTCCCAGACGGCCGGCCTCGTCGCGGATGATTTCGAACGTTTCGAGGGAAGGCGCCAGAACACCATCATGCACAGCCTCCGCATGCCCCAGGATGACGCTGACCGGCGTGCGCAATTCATGGGCGACATCGGCGGTCATCTGCCGGCGCAGTTCGGTCGAATGGGCCAGCTCGGCATTCATCCGGTTGAACGAGGTTGCCAGTTCGCCCAGCTCGTCATGCGAGCGGACCGGGACTTCGTAAGGCAGTTTTCCTGCGGAGATCGCCCGGGTGGCGGTGATCAGATCGCGGATCGGGCGGGTCAGCGTTCGGGAGAGCAGGAGCGCCAGCAGTACGCCCAGGGCGATGACGCCCAGACCGCTCACCAGGAAGATCTGCCTCACCCGATTGATAAAGGCGGTATCCGCCGGGTTGGGTCGGATGACAGGCTGACGGGTCACCATCACGCCGACCGTAATCCCGTTGACTTTAACGGGCAGCCCCTTGGCGACGTCGGATTGCGACAGGATGTCACCGATATGATCACCAATGCCGGCGAGCACAACCCGGTTGTTGGTGTCGACCAGGGTAAAGAAGCTGCTGCCTTGCTCAACACCACGCAGGGGAGGCGTCTGTTCTGGAGCCACCAGTGCCGTGCTGACACCTTCCCAGGTCCCGTTGTGGGTGTAATAGCTTGAAAGGTTGGAGAGGATGCTGTTCCGGTTTTGATCGAACAGATAATTTCTGAATTCGTTCTCGGTAAGGCCGCGTGCCGAAAGCACGATCAGCACCACACTGAGCACGCTGATCACCAGGAAGGCGATCAGCAATTTAAAGGTGATCGAACGCATGGGTTTCATGGCTTGGCGAAGCGGTAGCCGGTCCCATACACCGTCTCGATGTAGCGCGGTGCATGGGGGACAGGTTCGATCTTGGCGCGCAGGTTCTTGATGTGCAGATCGACGGCCCTCTCGTAGCCTTCCAGGCGGACGCCTTGCAGGATATCCAGCAGGTCGAGGCGGGAGAACACGCGCCCCGGCTCGGACATCAACACTCTCAGCAGTTCGAATTCCGAGGGGGTCAGGTCCACATAGCGATCTCCCACCTGCACCAGGTGGTTTTCCCGGTCCAGGGTGACGTCCGCGGCATGCAGGACCTGTGCCGGAGGCCCGATCTTCCCGGCGCGGCGCAGGACGGCCTTCACCCGCGCCATCAGCTCACGCGGGCGGAAGGGTTTGATGATGTAGTCATCCGCACCGAGCTCGAAGCCGGCCAGCTTGTCATCGCTGTCCACGCGGGCGGTCAGGATGATGATCGGGGTGTCGCGCTTCGACCGGTAGGCGCGCATGAACTCGTACCCGTCCATCACCGGCATCATGAGGTCGAGGATGATCAGCTCCGGAT
>JBEKFY010000006.1:0-137401 GCA_050013095.1 Anaerolineales bacterium
CTGACGAACCTTTCGGTCTCGAGCAACCAAAAAGCGAATATTAATATCACATCTTCTGGGGCGATCACGGCTTCAAATATCACCGCCAACTACTCTTCTTCTGATAATGGCGGGTATTTTGACAATCGCTATGCCAAGTCCCCCCAGAATATCTCCATTTCGAGTGGGGATTTTGGAGGTTCTCATCTCAACGGGTTGGTTGTAAACACCAAAGGCAGCGTTACCTTAAACGATATCCAGTCTAACGGGAATGGTAACCAGGATGGGATCAACGTGGATGCGACTGCCGGGACGGGATCGGTGACCGTCCTGAATACCCTGGGCCAAAATTCGGCCAATTCAAACCCACGTTATGGGCTCGTCATTTTTGCCAAGGGAAATATTTCGGTAAATGGTATTTACGCAGACTCTGATCATTCGATGGGCATTGATCTCGTGAACACCTATGGGACAGGGAGTGTCACCCTCAACAACGCGGAATTGGATAACGATGGGACCGCCACCACGGATTATGCCCTGACCATTCAGTCGAATGGTGCGATTTCCGTCCTCAATTCAACCACCACATATAGCTATGGCAATGGAGTGTGGTTGTCCAATCAAGCGGCTGCGTCTGCCCAACCCGTCACCGTGACGAACTGTAATATTAGTGATAATAAAAAGGACGGCCTGATCATTCTCTCAAAGGGCAGTGTCACCGTGAGCAGCAATTCTGGTATGGACGATAACAATCAGGCTGCGTCTGATCCGTCTGATAAAGGAGGTTTATATATCGATAACAAAGCTGGAAGCGGCACCGTCACCATCTCGAACACGGAAGTTACTAATAATTATAGAGGGATCAATATCCTCTCAAATGGCAACATCCTGTTGAATACCGTGCAGGCATCGAACAATACTAACGAGGGTGCAATTCTAAACACTGCTGCCAGCTCGGCTGCCACGATTACCGTCAACAACGGTACGTTCAGCTACAACGGCAGCTGGGGGTTGGACGCCTTAGCGAAGGGGACGATCACCCTGACCTCAATCTATACATACCAAAACAATTCAACAGTGTCCAATGCCTACAGCGTCAACCTGGATAATACTGGCGGGACAGGCGGGGTGGTGATCAATGGAACCAGTAGCGCCTTGAATGAAATATTCGACAGTACAACGGGCGGGTTAAACATCCTGACCACCGGGGCGGTGAGCATTAATTACATTGAGACTCAGTCAAACCACGGAATAGGGATCAATATCAACGATATCGGTACCGGCGCGGTCACACTTTCCAATGCCGATTCATACTCCAACACGGCTGAGGGTATTTATGTCATTGCAAAGGGCACCATCACCTTGAATAACCCGGATGTCGCCGGAAATCAGGCATCGACCGCTGGTGTTTATCTGCACAACGACGGTGGTACAGGCGGGATTGTTGTCCAGGGGACCAGCACAGCCTGGGGGAATATTGCACAAAACCACAACCTGGCGAATACCGCGGGAAGGGAACTGGATATCAAAACCAAAGGTGCCGTAACGATTAATTACCTTGATCTCTCTTACTCACCCGTAGATGGATTATACATTGACAATACAGCCGGAACAGGGGCTGTGTCTCTCAATCAAGTCTATTCTGAATACAATGGCGGCAGCGGTTTCAAAATTTTCAGCCAGGGGGCGGTCACTGCCAGCGGCTTGTCGACCACGGATAATGCTGGTTGGGGGTTGAACGTGTCCACCAAGGGGATGATCACCCTAACCGCAATCGTTGCAGACAATGACAATTCAACGGCCCACGATGCCTACGCCGTCAATCTGAATAATTCAACCGGGACGGGCGGGGTGGTGATCAATGGAACCAATAGTGACTGGAATGTGATCAGCAACAACGCAGGGGGCGGCGGGCTAAACATCCAGACAAACGGACCTGTGACCATTAATTACATTGAGGTTGAGTCAAACCTTGGAGGAATAGGTCTTCAGATCAACGATGCCGGTACCGGCGCGGTCGCCATTTCAAATGTCAATTCAATGTACAACTCCGATGCGGGTGTATTTGTCAATGCAAAAGGCACTATCACCGTGATTAACCCGGATGTCGAATGGAATAAGCCGGCGAGCGCCGGCGTTTATCTGGACAACAACACCGGGATTGGCGGGATCGTTGTCCAGGGAACCAGCGCCAATCACGGTGTGATTAAAGACAATTACAATGTGGCCGATACGATGGGAAATGAATTGAATATCCTCACCAACGGTGCCGTAACACTGAGCTACCTGGATCTCGATCACTCGCCAGTAGTCGGGTTACTCATTGATAACACGGGTGGGACGGGAGCTGTGTCTCTCAATACCGTCACTTCCAATAGCAATCACCTCAGCGGAGTCAACATTACCAGCCATGGGGCAGTCACGGTTACCGGATTGATTGCCATTGGCAATGGCGCTTACGGGCTCTATATCCAGAATAACGGTGGCGGCGCGGCTAACGTCAGCCTTTCAAAGGTGGATACGGAATCCAACAGCGGTTCGGGAACTTATATCCTATCCAAAGGTGCCGTGACCCTGACCGGGATTTATTCGTCGTACAATACTTCCGGTGGATACGGGTTGAACGTTGTTAATACCTCTGGCACTGCGGGTATCACCCTGACCAACAGCGGTTCTTCATTGAATACTCTCTCTTATAATGCCACTTATGGTGTCTATTTCAACACCAACGGGGCCGTGGTCATCAAGAATACCGTAGCATCCCAAAACACCCAGAATGGGATATGGGTGAACAATGCTTCAGGAACCAGTTCGATCACACTGAATACGGTTACAGCAACATCTAACCATTTTGACGGCATTGACCTGAACACCTCAGGAAGTGTGACGGCCAGCGGGGTGGATACAAGTTTTAACATCGTGCGCGGGCTGTTTATCGTAAACACCACAGGCACCGGAAATGTAACCATCACCAACGGCAATTTCGGTGACACGGGCTCGGATGGTCTTAATGTCACCTCAAAGGGTGTCATCTCGCTGACGAATGTCACTGCAGACGGAAACACCGCGGGCTACGCGGCCTTTTTGGACAATTCCAGCTCCACAGGCACCCCGGCCCCGGGTGTTACGGTGCAAAACTCCGGCAGTTTGATGAATTCCTTTGGATCCAGTAAATGGGGATTAGATATTCAGACCAGAGGTGCGGTGGTGCTGGGGAACATCAATGCAGAGAACGATACCAATGCAGCGATTGCAGTCGATAATACTTATGGAACGGCCGGGGTGACATTAACGAATATCACTGCGTACTCTTACAATGGTAATGTTTTAGATGTGGCGACCAAGGGGGCAGTCACAGGCAGTAAACTATCCAGTCAGGCTAATGGAACTGGCTATGCCATTCTCCTTGACAATTGTCAATTAACTAGTGCTTGCACTGGTTCGGGCAATGTGACCCTCACCACCGTGACTGCAACCGACGGTGTCACTGGCCTGGCTGTCAACAGCAATGGCTCCATTAGCGTGAGCAATTTGACTGCAATGGATAATAATGGCGGTTATGGTGCATATCTCGACAATTCGCACAGTTCGGTGGCTGGTTCCGTTTCGGTTTTATCGGCAAATACGTCCTACAATAAGCAAGACGGCATCCACATCGTGTCCAGGGGCAGCGTCACCCTGGATGGAATCACATCTCTTAACAACTACACTTCAGCTTATGGCGTTTATGTGGATAATTCTACACTAACAGGGAATGTGAGTGTGCTGAACACTAAAGGCGCCAACACGTTCAGTGGAAATAGCCTTGACGGCCTCTGCATCTCCACCCAGGGGACCATCATCGTCACCGGTGCGACGGCGAGCAATAACGAGCGCTACGGCCTCTTCCTGAACACTTCTGGCAGCGGCAAGACGATCACATTGACCAAAGTCACCACCTCCCACAATTATGATTACGGGATCGTGTCCACATCCCAGGGTGCGGAAACGTTTACCAACATCCAGGCATTCGACAACGGGGACAATACAAACTATGACGGTATCAACGTTACCACGAATGGATATGATTTCACCATTTCGAACAGCTACATTTCCGGCAATGGCAAGAACGGGATCAATGCCACGGTGGGAGGACTCACCCATAATGTGAAGGTGATCAAATCCTACTACTTCGGCAACGGTCAGGGCAGCGTGGACGCTCCGGATATCCTTACGGATGGGAAACTGACGATTTCCTGAAAGATCGAGCACCTTCTCAACGAGCAGGCTGCCCCAAATGCCAGTAGGGGCAGCCTGCTCGTTAGGTAACATAACTTGGGAATCGAGAGGCAGGAGGAATTTCAGCCTAATCGGCGAACTGGACAACCAGTCTCTCCTGACGGTCATAAGAGGAGTGGGCTGAAAATGGAGGTTCCCCGCGTTTCATCGAAAAGACGCGATCGAGCAGGACGGGCAGATCCTCGACCACAGGTAGCTCGGGGATCTTCACGAGCGGGACCCATTCCAGGACTCCCTCTTCGGAAGGCCTGGGTTGGCCTGCATTGCACTCCCCGGTAAAAACGAACAGGCAAATCCCGGGGTTCTGGCCCGTCTCAACCACCACTGTCCCGCACAGCCACAAAACTGCTGATAGGCCGGTCTCCTCCAGCAGCTCCCTCCGGGCAGCTGCCAGAATATCCTCCCCCGGCTCCACGTGGCCGCCCACCCCATTGTATTTGTTCGCCCATAGGCGTTTCGTCGGCGCGCCTTTGATCAATAAGACGGAGCCGCTGCGCCTTAGGAAGATCAGGACGCGTGGGATGAGCTGGTAACGCTGGCGGTCAACACCTTGTTCCGATCTGGGCATGGGGGCAGGCATCCCTTGACTGGACAGCCGGTTTCATTTCGGTGGAAGGAAGCCGGAGTAGTCGATCCCTTCCCGAATCCAGGTCTTCAAATCCTCGTCGTTCTTACAGCCCTGCGGAGATACCACGATCCAGCCCGCCATGGACCTGCTGCCCATGCTGAAAGGTTTTACATGAGGCTTCGCCAGGGCATCTTCCGATCGCTTCGGATCCAGCCGCACGACCAGGTTTTCCTGGTTGACACCGCAAGCCATATTTCCATTCAGCAGAAAGCCTACTCCGCCGAACACCTTTTTTTCTTCAAGGCCGGCAAGTGACCCTATCTGAATCCTGATCCGTCGGGCAAGCTCCAAATTATATGGCACGATATTCTCCTTTAATCATTTTCGATCAACCATCCCTGAGGCATATGCGCAAACAATGCCGGGCGTTTCGATGGTATTAAGGTAGGGGGTTTTGTCCGATGCATCACCTTCAAAAAAATCATTCCTGCCGAAGTAGGGAGCCTTATTTCTTTCTGTGTACGATTCCTTCTGTATGGACCTAATACCACTCGGGATATTCAAGTGACGAAATCTCGAAACGGATAATCACCGATTGTCCCCATCCCTTCGGGTACGTGAAACGAAATCGTAGTGTGTCCGGAATTGCATCGCTCATGCAGGTGATCGTGTTGTCGTCCTTCGAAGTCTTCACATAGGTGTAGATGACGTGACCATCGCTGTCAAAGTGAACTACTCCAACGCTGAAGCGGGGAGCTTCCTGGTTCTTAGACCCGCCCTGCTTGCACGGATCTTCCCAGGCGTTTTGCTGTAAGCATCAGCACTTCCGGTCGTTCGGGCTGTTCCAGCCCTACGTTTTATTGCAGATTGAGCGCGCCCTTCGCGGAGGATGTTCAAGGCCGCATTCCCATCCCGGTCATGATGCGCATGACACACCGGACAGTCCCATCCCCTTTCCGCCAGCTTCAGGTCCACCTTGCGGTAATCGCCGTTCGCGCACCACTGGCTGGAAAGGAGTTATACACAAAGCGCGAACACCCGAACTGGCGGGCCAACGCCTGTCGCTGGTCCGCGTTCGGGTAGAGGCGGAACTTGAAGGCTTGATGGATGCCCATCTTGCCTAATGTAGCACAGATGTTCTTGAATTCAAGAGGCCACCGCCTTCGGCGCACGGCTTTCTTAAAGTCGGGGAACTTAGGCAAAAAAAGCAATTCTTCGCGCAGTCCGCTGAGATCACTGAGTAAAAAAATGAAATCTCGACGGCCTCTGCAGGAGATTTTCACGATTTGCGCAACTCACAACGGACTTTAAGAAGGCCCTGGCCTTCGGCGGGTCGGCTTGCATCCACATGCCTGATAGCAGGTGTCTTACGCCGCAACCGATAAGTATCCAGGGTCAATCCATCCAGTTCTTGTTTGATGATAGTTAATCATCATGGGCATACGCTGGGATGTCTTGCCTAGCCATGAAATCAACGTGAGTTCTTCGGACCACGACTCTGTCGTGCAAATCAGGGGAGACGGTCAAATACCCGCTGCCGCGACCGGATTCCCCATTCCATTCCCCGGTCCATTCGCCGATCAAGAACTGCCAGGCTTTCCAATTCTCAACGCCCATTTTTCCTTTTTTACCTTTCAATAAGCAGTCCGTCTCCCCACACGGACTCAGTCAATCTAGGGGGGGCGGACCGCGAGATCATTTGCAATCACCAGCCCTTCTGGAACAGCGGTCTTTCTTAATTACTTGACCACTTTCCGAACGGTGCCCAGTTGCCCGGCGCTGCCCAGTTTCCCATTCTTGTGAGCGATGAATTTGGCGTACTCCGCCATGAAGATCTTTCCTGGATCGCGCAGGTCGAATTTCTCCGGGTGATCACGGAAGAATTCACGATGTACGCGTGTCCACACCAGGCGGCCATCGGTGTCAATATTAACCTTGGTCACTCCCAGGATCGCGGCGCGGGCGAACTCGTTCTCGTCAACACCCCTGGCTCCCTTCAGATTACCGCCGGCCTTGTTAATGCGTTCCACCTCCTCCTGGGGCACGGATGACGAGCCGTGCATTACCAGCGGAAAGCCGGGCAGGCGCTTCTGGATCTGCTCGAGCACATCGAAATGCAGACCCTGGGAACCCGTGAACTTGAACGCGCCGTGGCTGGTGCCAATGGCACAGGCCAGTGAATCACAGCCGGTCAGGGCTACGAACTGCTTGGCTTGGTCGGGATTGGTGAGTTTGGCGTTCGCCTCGTCCACCTTGACGTGTTCCTCGACACCCCCCAGCTGGCCCAGCTCCGCCTCGACGACGATATTCTTTGCATGAGCCGCCTCCACGATGCGCTTGGTGATCTCTACATTTTTCTCGAACACTTCCGCGCTGGCATCGATCATGACCGAGGAGTAGAAACCGCTGCTGATGCAGTCATAACAGGACTGTTCATCCCCGTGATCCAGATGGACGGCAAAAATGGCTTCCGGGAAGAGCTGGTCAGCCGCCCGGATCAGCCCTTCCAGCATGCTTTTATGAGTATAGGAGCGGGCACCCTTGCTGATTTGAATAATGAAGGGAGCCTGGCTGTCCATATTCCCCTGGAACAGGCCCATGGTTTGCTCCAGGTTATTGATGTTGTAGGCGCCGATCGCAAATTTTCCGTAGGCGGCCTTAAAGAGCTGCTTGGTTGTGACGATCATGGATTACTCCTTTCGCAGAACAGGATAAGTTCATCCAAGGCATGGAATGCCGTCTAATTATAATACGACTATGAAAAGCGGACGAAAAAAAGATCCCGGCAGCCGGCTCCGCTCCAAGTCCGCTTAGGCCTGGCCAAGTAGGAATCAGGTAACAAGTTGGACCGAAGATCTTCCGGACAGCTGCTGTGGAAGAGGGCATTTGAGAACCGCGTCGCTCTCCCGGATCGTCCATTTCTGAGAAATCCCCCCACCTGGCGATCCCGCGGAAGGCTCTCAAACCCAAGAATCGTACAACCTTCCAGCCACCCCTGCGTAATTATTAGTAGACGAATGGGTTTCATTCGAATGTGCAGGTTGAATTTCCGTCCATGAGCAGTATAATCGGCACAAAGTTGGAGCAGAGCGATCCTTTCATCTCACTGGAGGAACTATGAGCGATCTTTATGATACCGTCAAGGGGCAGCAGGATATTTTCAAGAAGCTCCTGTCTTATATTCCAGGATTCAGCGGATATATCGAACGCAGCAACCGCCGTTCGGCCGACAAGCTGCTGCGCGACCAGGTGGCCCTGAAGTATTCCGAACTTGCCAACCGCGCCTCGCGCCTGCAAAAGGATCTTGCCGATGCCGGGCAGATCGACCTGCTGGATGATCTGGACAACGTCAGCCTGAAGCTGCGCACCTTCACCGACCGCATCAAGAACGCCTCCTACGGCTACTCCGGCTTTTTCGATACGATCAAGATCAATGAAAAGGAACTGGCACAGATCTATGCCTTCGACGTGGCCTTCTTCGAGCTGGGCGATCAGATCGGCCACGCCCTGGACACGGTAGAGAGCTCGGTCGGGGGAGACGGTTTGAAGGCCGCGATCCGCAATGCAGCCGACCTGGCCCGTCAGGCCGGGGAGACCTATGACCGCCGCTACCAGACCCTGACCGGCTCTGCAGCCCCCGCTGCGCCTGCTGCGCAGTAAAAGATATCTTCCCATTCCAAAGACACAAAGGTCTGCTTTGCATCCTTTGTGTCTTTGTGGTTTAATAGAGACATGTGGAACCACTACCTCATCCCCTCCTCCGTTGATGAAGTTCTGCATATTTTATCCGAGCAGCGCGAAAAAGCCCGTCTGGTCGCCGGGGCGACCGACTTGATCCTTGAGCTCGAGCGCGGGGTCCGCACGGGGATCGATACCCTGATCGATGTGACCCGCCTGGCCGACCTGAATCAAATCACCCTCGATGAAGACGAGGTGCTCCATCTGGGTCCAATGGTCACCCATAATGCGGCTGCCGCCTCCAAATTGGTCCGCGAAGGTGCCTATCCCCTGGCACGGGCTTGTTGGGAAGTGGGCGCCGCCCAGATCCGCAACCGTGCCACGATCGCTGGCAACCTGATCACCGCCAGCCCCGCCAATGACACCATCACCCCCTTGATGGCCCTGGGCGCATGGCTGATCCTCAAATCCACCCGGGGCGAGCGCAAGGTGATGCTCCAGGATTTCTACACCGGCGTACGCAAGACCGTGCTGCAGCCGGATGAAATGCTGGTGGACATCGCCTTCCCTGCCATACAGGCAAACCAGCGCGGCAACTTCGTGAAACTGGGCCTGCGACGTGCCCAGGCGATCTCAGTGGTCAATATCGCCATGCTGCTAACCTTCGATCGGGCATACGTCCGTTCGGCCTCGATCACCCTGGGTTCCGTCGCCCCGACCATCATCCACGCCCCCGCGGCCGAAGAGTACCTGATCGGCAAGAAACTGACCGAGCGCACCATAGCCCGGACCGCCAAACTGTCTGCAGAAGCCTCCCGACCCATCGACGACCTGCGCGGCTCTGCGGCCTATCGCCGGGCCACGGTGCGTGTCCTGACCGGGCGCGCTCTGTCCGCGATCGCGGCCGGGACAGAACGGTCCGGATTCCCGGAAGACCCGGTGCTGCTCGCGGGACCGGAAAGCCATCTCGCAGAAAAAGCCAGCTCTGGCCGGCCTTACCAGGCCGGAGAACCCATCCGGACCAAGATCAACGGCAAGGAATTCACCTTTAATAGCGGCCACGAAAAAACCCTGCTGCGCCTGCTGCGCGAGGAGGCCGGTCTGATCGGTACAAAGGAAGGCTGTGCCGAGGGCGAGTGCGGCGCCTGTACCGTATTCTTGGACGGCAAGGCGGTGATGGCCTGCCTGGTGCCGGCGCCACGCGCGCATCTGGCGGAAATTGTCACCGTGGAAGGTCTGGCCGAAGGTGAAAAACTGCATCCCGTGCAGGAAGCCTTCATCCAGGATGGGGCGGTCCAATGCGGATATTGCACCCCGGGGTTTCTCATGTCCGCGGCCATGCTGCTGGAGGAGAAACCCCATCCCCAGCGCGACGAGATTACCCAGGCGATCACCGGGAACCTGTGCCGCTGCACCGGCTACTATAAGATCGTGCAAGCGATCGAGGATGCCGCCAAGCAGAACGACCAGATCTAATCACCATCTTGATAGCCAAGGTGTGGAACTGTGCCATGATTGGAGTGGTGAATGGGTAAATATGCCAAATATCAGCGCTCCTCCACCAAGGTGCGGCCTACCCCGATCCATCCGATCTGGCGCGGGATCGGCTGCATCCTGTGGGTTGTTGTCCCGGTGCTCTCCTATGGGGTGGCCTACCTGGTGGTCAGGTGGGTAAAACCCACGGGGTTGATCCCTGCCCAGTTATTGGGGAACCCTCAATTCCCGGCTAACGTCTATAATCTGCCGATCATCGGCTGGATCGCTCAGTTCATCAGCAGCATCACGGACCTGGCTGCCATCGCCTGCTTTTTTGTGATCGCGGTGCTGATCCTGACCGGTGTGGCAACCACGCTTTACGCAGCAACCTACCGATGGATCGGACCGGCGCGCTACTCTCCCGTGGATGCTCCTCCTGACCGATATAAGTGGGGCAGCAAACCCAGAGGCTGACCATTCCAGACCCAACGATTCTCAGAGGTCCCTTAGCAATATGAAAATTACCCATTCCGCAATCGGCCAATCCGTTCCCCGCATGGACGCCCTCGGGAAGGTCACCGGTGCGGCAAAGTATTCCGGCGACCTGTCAAGGACAGGAATGCTTTTCATGAAAATCCTCCTCGCCGGACGCCCGCATGCCCGTGTGGTCCAGATCGACAGCACCCAGGCCGAAGCCCTGCCAGGTGTGGTCGCGGTTTTTACCGCCAAGGATGTACCGGTCAACGAGTGCGGTTTGCAGAAAATGGATAAACCCATCCTGTGCGGACCCGGGTCGTCCAAACCCGGCGCAGATGTCGTGCGATTCGAAGGGGACCAGGTCGCCATCGTCATCGCCGAGACCGAGGAGATCGCCGCCAGAGGGCGCGATCTGCTCCATATCGAATACGAGGATCTGCCCGCCGTTTTCGACGCCCAGCAAGCGATGCAAAGCGGTGCGGTGCGTGTCCACCCGGAGATTGGGGATTTCAATATCTGCGTCCATGACCGCATCCGTAAGGGCGATGTCGAATCCGGATTCGCACAGGCTGATGTGATCGTGGAGGGTGAATACCACACCCCCTATCAAGAACACGCATATCTGCAGCCGGAAGCCGGGCTGGCATATATAGATGAAAATGGACTCATCACGGTCGAATGCGGCGGCCAATGGGCCCACACTGACCAGGAGCAGATCTCGCACGCCCTCGGTTTGCGCCCTGAACAGGTGCGGGTGGTCTACCCGGCGATCGGTGGGGCATTCGGCGGACGTGAGGATATGTCGGTCCAGGTCCATTTAGCGTTGTCAGCCTGGAAACTGAAGAGACCCGTAAAGATCATCTGGAGCCGCAAGGAATCGATCGTCGCCCACGGCAAACGTCATCCAATGACCCTGCGCACGAGGTGGGGTGCAACCAAGGATGGCAAGCTGATCGCCGCTGAAACCAAGGTGATTGCGGATGCCGGTGCGTATATGTATACTACCAACAAGGTGCTCGGCAACTGCACGATCACCGCAACCGGCCCGTACTTTATCCCGAATGTCAAGGAAGATGTGTACGGCATCTACACGAATAATATTCCAACCGCGGCCTTCCGCGGTTTCGGCGCCCCACAGGCCCTTTTCATGGCTGAATTGCAGATGGATAAACTGGCTGAGAAACTGGGTCTGGATCCGGTCGAATTCCGCCATCGTAACGCTTTGCGGGATGGCGATACGCTCAACGTCGGGACCCCGGCACCGGGCCGCGTCACCATCGTGGAGTGTATCGAAGCCGCCTCCCGGAAAACCGGGGTCAGGCAGACCTCCCGCGGCTGGAAAAAACCGGTTCTGGTCCAGCCCAAAGAGCCACACCTGCGGCGCGGTTTTGGGTTCGCCTGCGGTTTCAAGAATGTCGGCTTCAGCTTCGGCTACCAGGAAAACTCCTGGGCACGGGTCGAACTGCGCGGTAAAGCCGAAATCGAGCACGCGGCTGTCTGGCACGCCGGCGCCGAAGTCGGCCAGGGAACGCATACCATCATGCGGCAGTTTGCGGCCGGGGCGCTGGGCCTTCCGGTCGAAAAAATCTCCTTGCTGACCTCGGACACAGCCACCATGGATAATTCCGGCAGCTGCTCGGCTTCGCGCATGACCTTCATGGCCGGGAATGCCATCAAGGGCGCTTCGGAGGCGGCTATGGCGAGATGGAAGGCGGAGGACCGGCCGGCGATCGCCGAGTACACCTACCTCGCCCCTAAAACTACCCCCTTCGACCGGGAAACCGGCTACTCGGTCCCCAACCTGTCCTATGCCTATGTCGCCCAGGCGGTCGAAGTGGAGGTGGACACCGAGACCGGCTTTATCAAGGTGCTGCGCGTGGTCTCTGCGGACGATGTGGGGCAGGCGATCAACCCGGCGCTGGTCGTCGGACAGATCGAAGGTGGAGTGGTCCAGGCCGAAGGCTATGCCCTGATGGAGAATTTCATCACCAAAAACGGCCACATCCTGACCGATCAGCTCAGCACCTATCTCATCCCCGGCATCCTGGACATCCCGGACACGGTCGAATCGATTGTCCTGGAAATTCCAGAGCCGAACGGACCCTTTGGGGCGCGCGGACTCGGAGAAATGCCTTTCTTGCCACTGGTCCCGGCGATCACTGCGGCAGTTCATGATGCGACCGGGGTCTGGTACGAAGAATTTCCCCTGACTCCGGAGCGCGTCTTGCACGGCCTGGGAAAAATTTAATCCCTGGCCTGTCTGGCACCGCCTGTTCGAACAAACAGTCTCGTGCCTGTCCAATGACAGAGCGGACAATGAAATTGCTCTCTCCTGACTCCATTTTCCTATGCCTTCCTTGATCTTGATACGGGGAGGGGGCGACCTGGCCTCCGGCGTTGCTCTCCGTTTGATCCACACCGGTTTGCGCGTCGTACTCGCTGAACTACCGCAGCCCCTCGCCATCCGGCGGACCGTGTCCTTCGCTGAAGCGGTCTACTCCGGTGAGATCACCGTCGAGGGCATCACCGCTCGCGCCGTGAACGATCCCAGTGACACCCTGCGCATTCTGAATATCCTGGGAAAACAGCAGGTTCCCGTATTGGTGGATCCGTTATGCACTTCTGCTCAATCCCTGCACCCGTCTGTGATCGTGGATGCACGCATGACGAAGCGACCGCCGGAACCGATCGGCTATGTGCCTCAACTCTATATCGGTCTGGGTCCCGGATTCTCTGCCGGAGAGAACTGCCAGGTCGTCGTGGAGACGCGCCGCAGCCACACTCTTGGCCGGGTCTATTGGCGCGGCGGGTCAGAGCCGGACACCGGCCAGCCAGATCCAGTTCAGGGCCGGCAGGTCGAACGCGTTTTATGCGCACCGGCCGATGGAGAATTTATAGCCCACGCGCATTTATGCGAACACATCGAAGCCGGTCGGTTGATCGCCGAGGTGGAAGGGCAGCCGATCTCCGCGGTGTTTGATGGCATCCTGCGTGGCTTGCTCCATCAGGGACTGAAAGTTACCAAAGGACTGAAAGTAGGCGACCTTGATCCGCGTGACGACCCGGCCCTGTGTAACCTGGTCTCGGATAAGGCGCTGGCGGTCGGCGGTGGCGTCCTGGAAGCCATCCTGTTGAAACCGGAAGTGCGTTCTACCCTCTGGACATGAACCTGACCCATGCCCTGCGCCTCCCTCCCATTCCTTGCCTGGCACTGGTCGGCGCAGGCGGTAAAACCACCGCTCTCTTCCAGCTTGCCCGAGAACTAGAGCCGCCGGTAATCGTCACGGCGACCACCCACCTGGCAAGCTCCCAGACCCCCCTGGCCCACCAGCACATCATCATCCAGAGCCTGTCCGATCTGGATGCTTTCGAACAGGCGATACCGGATGGGGTGACGCTGATCACGGGTCCGCTCGAAGGCGACCGGACATCTGGGTTATCCAACGAGCAGGTTGTTAGACTACACGAAATATGCCAGGAACGATCCCTGCCATTGCTGATCGAAGCGGATGGTTCACGCAGCAAACCGCTCAAAGCTCCTTCGGATCACGAACCGCCAATCCCGGATTTCGTGAAGATCGTCGTCGTCGTGGCGGGAGTCTCCGCCTTGGGCCAGCCGCTGAATGAGCGCACCGTCCACCGCGTCGAGCTCTTCAGCCGCCTGAGCGGCCTGGCTCCCGGGGAGCTGATCACCGGGGAAGCCCTCCTGCGGGTGTTAGTGCATCCCCGTGGGGGTCTCAAGAACATTCCCGCCACCGCCAGGCGTATCGTCCTGCTGAACCAGGCAGATACCGATGAATTGCAGGCCCAGGCCAGGTATGTGTCTGAGAAGCTCCTCACGATCTATTATTCCGTGGTGGTGGCCTCCCTTCAGCAGGAGGTAATCCACGCTGTATTCGAACCGGTGGCCGGCATTCTGCTCGCAGCCGGGGAGTCACGGCGTTTTGGCCAGGTCAAGCAGCTGCTGGCCTGGCAGGGGCAGCCCTTTGTGCACGTGGTAGCCGAGACCGCCTTGAAGGCTGGCCTCTCTCCGGTCATCGTCGTGAGCGGTGCCAGCGCAGACGATGTGCGCTCCGCGCTCCGCGACCTGCCGGTGGTCATTGTCCACAACGACCATTACCAGGAAGGCCAGAGCTCTTCCATTCGCTGCGGATTGCAGCGGATCCCGACCGAGACCGGTGCGGTGATCTTCCTGCTTGCAGACCAGCCCCAGGTGTCCTCCACCGTCTTGCGTGCGCTCGCGGAACGTCACTCCACCGACCTGCCCCCCGTCCTCGCGCCGTTCGTGGAGGACCGGCGGGCCAACCCGGTTTTGTTCGACCGGGTCACCTTTCCGGACCTGGAGTTGCTCCAGGGAGATGTGGGCGGCAGGGCAATCTTCAACAAATATCCTGTTTCGTACTTGCCCTGGCATGACCCCAGCCTGCTGCTGGACATCGATACACCGGAAGATCTTGCCAAATTGAAGGCAGGGAATCGATGATGAGATTTAAACAAATCTCCGCCATCATCCTGGCCGCGGGTGAATCAAAACGCATGGGCCGGCCCAAGTTGCTCCTGCCGTGGGGGCAGACCACTGTTCTCGGACAGGTGGTGGCAACATTCGCTGAAGCGGGGGTGGCGGATATTTGCGTCGTGACGGGGGGAGCACGTAGGGAGACCGAGGCGCTGGTAGGCGACCTCTCCAAGGATTTTCCCGTGCGTTCCATTTATAATGACCTGTACGCCCAGGGTGAGATGTTGAGTTCCATCCAGGTTGGGCTTTCCAGCCTGACCCTGGGTATCAGCGCGGCGCTGATCGGCCTGGGGGACCAACCTCAGGTCCGGATGGAAACGGTCGAGCGCCTGTGCTCTCTTTTTGATAAGAGCGGTGCGCCGCTGATCATCCCCAGCTTTGAGAACCGGCGCGGTCACCCCTGGCTGGCTGCCCAGCCGCTTTGGAGAGGACTCCAGGCACTCCCACGGGGTTCCACACCGCGCGAGTTCCTACAGGCGCACATGCTCGATATCATCTATCTGCCGGTCGAGGACGATTCCATTTTTAGGGATATCGACACTCCCGACGAGTATCTCCGGGAGAGACCCGAGTGACCTTCACCTCCGGGGTGGGTCTTTTATCGAAGGAAAAAAGGACGGATTCCTAGGAAGAGGAATAGGCAGGCATCTGTAATTATCTACGACTGGCAAATAATGCTCAAACTAGCGCGGCAGCTGGATCGGGAGCGTGAACCGAAAGATCGTCTTCCCCGGTTTTGATTCGACGCCGATCCGTCCGTTGTGATTATTGATGATCGTATAGGCGATGTGCAAGCCCAGGCCTGTACCCGATCCTGGTGGTTTGGTCGTGAAGAACGGTTCGAAGATCCGCTGCTGGATATCAGGCGGGATACCCGGCCCATTATCCTCGATCTCCACCACCACCGTTTGATCCTTGAGCGAGGTGCGCAAAGTCAGTTCACCTCTGCCATGCATTGCATCCACGGCGTTATCCATGAAAATTGACACCGCACAGCGTCCGGCCGTAAGACCTGACAGAGCATGCAGACTGACTTGACCTTGGCAGACACTTAATCCAGCTAAAATCAAAAATAAAAGACGAAATCCTTTGTCCCGGTAATTTCCAAAACTCGCATCCTTGGTTGATACGGAAACAGGACGTGAAGCCTCTTGCTATTTCATGCATCTTGTGCTATTTTTGAAATGACCGAGGAGCAGATGGATGCCTTCCGAAGAGAAGACCGTCATCGTCGTCGAGGATGAGCAGGATGCCGCCGAGATGTTCGCTGAAATGATGCGGGTCAGCGGCTACCGGGTCCTGAAGGTCTTCGGTAGCACACAGGCCATGACCACCATCGCCAAGGAGAAACCGAGCGCTGTTTTGCTGGATATCATGATGCCGGACATCTCCGGCCTAGAAGTTCTGCGCTTTATGCGACGCGATCCGGAACTGATCGGCATTCCGGTGGTGATCGTCTCCGCCAAAAGCCTGCCTTCCGATATCAAGGCTGGTCTGGATGCTGGAGCCGCGCTCTACCTGACCAAGCCAGTAGGTTTTCACGATCTCACAAACGCCATACAGAAAGTGCTCGGTGCCTGATGCTGCGGTCTTTCATAGCGATCGAACTTCCTCCCGAGATCCAGAAGGCGATTACACGGGTAACTTCCGGTATTCAAAAAGCCTTGCCCAAGCCGCTGGTGCGCTGGGTGGCCGAGCAGAACATCCATCTAACGCTGAAATTTCTGGGCGAGGTCTCGCCCTCCAACCTGGAACATCTGGCAGAGGTCTTGAAATTGGAATCCGGCCAGCACCCGGCTTTCGAACTCTCCGTGGGCAAGCTCGGAGCATTCCCTAGCACACGCCGGGCACGGGTGATCTGGATCGGGCTTGAAGCCCCTCCTGAACTTCTGACCCTCCAGCATGGGGTCGAGGCCGTGGCAGCCCGGTTGGGTTATCCTCCTGAAGAACGCCCCTTCTCGGCCCACCTGACCATCGGACGGGTCGGGCAGAATGCCTCAGCCGCAGATCTGACCAAAATTCGGACCGAGCTCGAGGGCTGCCAGGTCGGACTGCTCGGCCGACTGGTGGTGGATACCATCTATATCTTCAAGAGCGATCTGCAACCTGCTGGTTCGATCTATACCCATCTCTACGCCATGAACCTGAAATCCTGATGAGGTGACCCCTGGAAACCTTGGAACTTGCCCGCGCCATCGTTAATGCCCTGGAGGAAAAGAAGGCCGAAGACATTCTCCTGCTCGATATCGAAAAGATCGCTTCGTTTGCCAGTTACTTCGTGATCTGTACGGGCACAAGTGAGCGTATGCTGAACGCCCTGGGGGATGCTGTGTTGGAAATGGCCCGCGGAAAGTTCAAGAAGAAAGGCCGCCTAGAAGGAACACCCGACGGCGGTTGGATCATACTGGACTACAGTTCAGTGGTGGTCCATCTTTTTGCCCCCGACACGCGTGCCTATTACCGGCTGGAAGAACTATGGAACGAGGGGAAGGTCCTCTTGCGGGTTCAATAAGGATATGATCATTGATCTCTACGGCCGTTGGCAGGAAACCTGCCAACGGCCGTTCAATTTTAACTCTTCTCGAAGATCCAGCGATCGGTGTCGCGCGTCCAGGTGACAAGCTCATCCGGTCGGAACCAGAGCGCCACTTCCATCTCACCGTTCTCGGGGCTGTCGGAGGCATGGGTGAGATTACGACCGGTCTCCAGTGCAAAATCATGGCGGATGGTGCCGGGAGCTGCCTCGATTGGACGGGTGGCACCCATCGTCTGGCGCACTGCCGCGATGGCGTTTGGCCCTTCCCACACCATGGCCATGACCGGTGCGGATGTTATGTACTGGATCAGACCGTCGTAAAAAGGTTTCCCCTTATGGACGGCATAATGAGTTTCGGCTAGTTTTTTACTGACGAGCATGAACTTGGCAGCTACTAACCGCAGCCCCCGCCGTTCAAGGCGACCGATGACCTCCCCGATCAAGCCGCGCTGGACACCATCCGGTTTAACCAGGACCAGGGTTCGTTCCATGGATGCCTCCGCAAATAAAAAATAGCCTCGAGGCAAGTGCCTCGAAGCTAGATTCTACCATGCAGAGTGGCTTGTATCCGCCATTAGCGCAGTAATTCTTCCGCCTTGTTGTATGCGTCTAGCGCATCCTGCAGACGGTTGGCACGCATGTAAGCATCACCCAGAGTCTGCCAGACGATGATATCCACGGGAAACCGGTAAGTGGCTTCGCGCAGGTCATGGATGGTCTCCTCCAGCAGGCGGCCTTTCTTGATCAATTTGGCGTAGGTCTGCATCGCGATTTTCAGCTGGTTGGCCTGGAGAGCCGATTGCGCGCTCGCAAGCAGCTCCGCGTCCTTCTCCGGACCAGGACCCTTGGCAGGACGCGCAGCGGGGCTGGGCACCGCGGGTGGAGTCGCAGCTGACTTATCGAATATGATCCTGACCGGTTGGGTATCCGGAATCGGCGGAGTGACCGCCGGCACGGGCGGTTGCTGGGGCGTTGCCTCTGGCGCCGGGATGGAAGCCCCGGCCTTTTCGGCTGGCACCCATTCTTCTGCGGAGGTCGGTGCAGGGGCCGCCGTGACAGGCGCGTTCTCATCGCCCCAAGTGGGTAGCTCCGGCTCAGGTTGGGTTGGCTCCTGCGCAGGTGCAGCCGGGCTTTCCGGGACCACCGGTTCCGCGGTAGAACTCAGCCATTCCGGTTTGCTCTCTCCCTGAAAAGTAGGTTCTTCCCGAGGGGCAGGTTTTTCCAAATCCCTCAGCCAATCGGGCAGTTCCTCGGCAGGAGGAACAGCTGCTTTTTCTCCAGCTGAGGCCTTCCCAATGGTCTCCTCGACATCCAGCTTGCTCAACCAGGATGTAATGGTTATATCATCGCCGACCGTGGCCGGTTCCACCTTTGTCTCCGGTTCTTCTGTAGGGGCCGGCGTGACCGGTGGTTCAGGCATGGGTGCAGGCGACTGCATTTCAGCCGGCGCCTGAACGACCTCCGGCGGTGGGCTGGGTGGTACTTCTGGCACGTGTGGTGTCGGTTCCGCTGGAACCTGATCGGAAGGCTGTTCCTGTACAACTTTCTGGATCCAGTCGGGGAGTATTTCGGAGCGCTGATCCGGTTTCGTCAGCAGTTCTTCCGGCTTGGCACCCTGTTTTGCCGCTAGGCTCTCCAGCCAGGCCAGGGTATCATCCTCGATGCCGAGCGGTTTGCTGGCCGGTTGGGATGGCGGGGCTGCCGGGGCTTCTTCCTGCGGAGCAGCTGCAGGTTCCAAGGCCTGCGGTTCCCCTCCTGAAGGGATCTGAGCCTCTTCTGCCGCTGGGGGAGTGAGTTCCTCGGATGGCGGACTCAGTTTTTCTTCCATCACCGCGGGTGCCGATGGAGGGATAATGGCTGGCGAAACCGGTTGTGCGGCCTGTACGGGCACCTCCGGCTCGATCGGTGCGGGCTGTACAGGAACCTCTGGCTCGACCGGCGCAGCCTGCATGGGAGCCGGCGGCTCAAGGGGTGCGGCGCCGGCCTGCCCTGCACCGGCCGGACGCAAC
The DNA here is from genome assembly GCA_050013095.1 of Anaerolineales bacterium. Classification (GTDB taxonomy): domain Bacteria; phylum Chloroflexota; class Anaerolineae; order Anaerolineales; family Villigracilaceae; genus UBA877. The sequence continues at coordinate 19,518 of JBEKFY010000006.1, forward strand.
CAGTCGGGAAGTTCTTCCGTCTGCTCTTGGGAGATGGCAGGCGGCTCTTCTTCCGTGCCGCCACGGTCTGAAGCCAGGCTCTTCAACCAGGCCAGGTCGTCCTCTTGCTCCGCGGAACCCGGCTGGGTGGTGAGGGAAGCGGTCGGCACAGCAGGCGCCGTAGCCGGTGGCGCTGGGGGAGTCTTGGTTTCTTCTGGCGCGGCCGGTTCTGCAGCTGCCGGTGCTACCGCCGGCGGTGCCGCGGGCGGCTCTGAAACACGCGTGGGGGTCTCCGCAGGAGGAAGGGCGCCTTTCAGCCATTCCGGAACATCCTCGCTGAAGAGCTGCGGCTCCTGCGCTTGAGAGGGTTGAGGCCGCCCTCCGGCAGGTGTCAGGTTCTGGGCGACGTCGGGAGGCGCCATCGACTTCAGCCAGTCAGGAATCTCCGCGGCAGCCAGCGGTTCGGCGGGAGGTTCATTGCTCATTTCAGCGGGGGCTTCCGATGCGGTTCCGGTCGACTCCTGCCAGCCAGCCGCCCGTAACCAATCTGGGATCGACTCGCCTGCCTGCCCGGGTGTCGCCGCAGGTTCAGCGGCAGGCACCACGGGTGCGGAAGGCTGGGGTTCGAATGATGCAGGCGATGCGGCGGCAGGGGTTGTCGCAGCAGCGGGAGGCAGCACAGCTGTTCCAGACGGTGCCGCGCCCGAATCTGCTTCCAAGGTTTCAAACGTGACCGGGGGCGGTTCAGGTGTCACCGGAATCGGTTCAAAAGAGACCAGCGGTTGCTGGGATTCTACAGGTGCAGCGGGTGTGGGTCCAGGTTGCGGTTCGGTTGGTTGACCCCCTGAAAGCCACTGCGGTTCGGTCCCTTTATGCTCCTCCCCTAGTTTAATCCCCAGGGAGGTTGCCCAATCCGTATGGGACGCTGCTGGGACACTTTCCGCTTTATATTCCAACTTCTCCAGATTTACGGCCGGATCTGCCACCTGATTGGATTGAAAAACCGAACCGGCGACAAAGGAGGCATAGGGGTCCAGCATGACCAGGCGCTGACGGTACACCTGGGTGTTATCGGCCTTGGCCGTCCCAGGCAGGACATCCACCAGAATCCGCAGAGCATCCATGCAGTAAGGGTACTTTTTGAGCAAACCTGCTGACGTCTCAGCAGCCTGTACCTTTTGTCCTCCACGCAGATAAGACCTGGCAAGCATCACCAGCAGGTCGGGCCGGTTCGCATCCTCGGCCAGCACCGATCGAATTTCGGCGATCGCTTGGTTATGCAAATCCCCCTGAGCATACATGTACGCCAACGCATCCCGGCTCAGGCGTATCTTAGGCGGCTCAACCCCATCGCGTCGGCCGTACAGCCGGCGCAGCTCGCCCTGGATCGCTGGGTTCGAGGGCTGGACCTCAAAGGCGCGCTCCATATGCCAGATGGCCTCATCCAATTTATTCTCATCGTCCCGGATGATGCTCATCCCGACATGCGATACAAAATCATCTGGCACGACCATCAGGATGCGTTGGAAGATATCCGCCGCGTCTGAATAGTGTCGGCTTTCCAGGAAAGCTTTCCCCAGCAGGCGATAAGTTTCCACGTACATCGGGAAGGTCTTCAAGATGTAGTGGCAGTGAGCAATGGCTTCGTCTAGCTGACCGGCCTCAATGAAGCCCTCGATTTCATGGTTATATACACGCAAAGATATCTTCGCCATGATGCGCTCCTACTCACTAATATTATGCACTAAAGTTCTGCTTTAAGCAATCCGGATTTAAGGTAAACATCGGTTTCTTGATTGTCACGGCAGACACCCTATTGTGCACGCTTCATCGCCGGTTCTCGCCTCGAAACATGCGGTTGCTGCCAGAGCAAGATTCGAGCTTTATAATCTCATCAGGCCCCGCAGTTTGTAATAAGGATCGATCAGCCGGACTTTCTCCTTGAAGCAATCCCCTCTGAGACATGCTGGGAGAGTCCGGGTACGGCAGGGTGGGCACCGCAAAGCGGGTTGATCCAAAAAGCCAGGGACGGTCAGGTGACCGTCCCTGGAAAAGAACCTCAAAGCAGGTTGTCCCCTTGGATCAGAATTTGATCATCTCCCTGGGTCCCGACGAGGTTTTATGGATACGTGCGGACGATGTGCAGGGTCCCGTGCAACAGATGGGTCTCCACCCCGCCATTGTTGTCGATGGCAAACACGCCCTTCAAGGTAACGGTCGTATTGGCATAGAACTGCCATCCATAAGACACGTTGCTCGTCATACTGCCGCCCAGTACCGTGATGGAGGTGTCGGTGATTCCGTTGACACCGATCCCTGAGTTCTTATTGGCCGTCACACTGTTGAGGGTGACCGTCTTATGGGAGGTGAAATCCAGGCCGTCGGACAGGTTGTTGGAGAAGGTGTTGAGGCCGGTCAGGGTGATGGTTCCGGAGCCTTTGCAGGTGCCGCTCAACAGGCAATTATCCAGGACGGTTCCTATCGAGTGATTGCCGGTTGCGAGCACATGGTTGACCGTGATGTTGCCATCGGCGTACACCTCAAGTCCATCCGCTCCATTGCCCAGGAAGATGTTGCTGCCGCTGAGGGTCACGTTCTGCCCGGTGGTGGTCAGACTGTGGGTGGCCAGACGGACGCCATCGCCGGTGTTGTTATTCGCGGTGAGGTTGTTCAGCGAAATTGCACCGTTGCTGTAAGCTTCCAGACCGTCATTCCCCAGGTTATTCAGGAAGGAGTTGTTGCCGGTCAGGGTGATGCCGCCGTTCGAGCCCTTTCCCCACTGGTTATTCAGGTAGGCGCCGTCCAGGCGGTTCCCACGGGCGTTCACGGAATTTCCCTTGATGGCTCCCAGGGAAGTTGCCCAGAGTCCATCCTGATAATTTCCGTTGAATGTATTGATGCCGGTCAGGGTGATGCTTTTAACGAGAGCCGGGAGGCAACTCGAGCCGCTGAAGCCGCAGTTGTCGAGATAGGCACCCCAGCCGTAGGCGCCAGCGTTCAAGCCATTGTTGTCAGCCGTAATATTATTCACTGCGATCGTGCCGTAGGTGACTACGGCCAGACCCGAGTCGCCATTATTATTGAGTGTATTGGTTCCGCTCACGGTCACATTTTGTGGATGGGTCAGGTTGAATGTATTGTTGATGAACGCACCTGCGCCACTATTTCCAGAGGCACCGATATTGTTCAGGTAGACGGTGCCATGGCTGATCACATCCAACCCATCCAGATGGTTTGAGTTGAACAGGTTGATGCCGTTGAGGGTTACGATTTGCGGTGTCAATGCATACGAGTTATCGATCCACGCGCCGTAGCCGGTGTTGCCTTCGGCGTCCAGGTTGGACAACAGGATCGCACCGCGGCTGTAGGCGTCCAGACCATCCGATCCATTGGAGTCGAAGGTGTTCATCCCGTTGACGATCTCAGATCCCGCGGCACCCGTATAGAAGTTGCTCAGGTTAACCCCGTTCCCGATTGTATTGGTATCGGCCGTGATGTTACTGACCGCGATCGCACCCAAGGATTGCACATCCAGGCCGTCATTGTAGTTGTTGCTGAAGCTGTTGGTGCCGGTCAAGGTGACGCTTCTCGGTGTCGTTGCCCAGGCATTGGATAGGAATGCGCCTTCACCGCCGGGGGTCACGCTGTCATGGCCGTTCCCATCGGCCAAGAGGTTGCTGATCGTGATCGTACCCCCGCTCCAGGCTACCAACCCGCTGCGATCGTTATCCTCGAAGGTGTTGGTCCCTGTGAGGGTCAGCTTCCCAGTCCCCGTGCATTTAGTGCTGTACTGGCAGTTATCCAGTGCAGCACCAGAGGCTAGGTAGGGCATGCCGGTACCCGGATCGCCCGAGTTGTAGTTGGCGGTGACGCTGTTGAGCGTGATGTTGCCCAGGGAATGGATCGTGAGTCCGAATTGGTTGGAATTGAACTGGTTGCTGCTTCCGGTCAGGGTAACGCCCTGCGCTGTTTTCGAGTAGGTGTTATCCAACACCGCCCCCCAATACCCGTTGGCGTTCGCCACCAGGTTGTTGGCCGTGATGGGGCCAGTGCTGGAAGCTTCGAGGCCGGATGAGATGCTCGAGACATTCCCGGAGAAGACGTTGCTGCCGGTCAGGGTGATGCCCTGGGCACCGGTCGCGAAGGTGTTATCCAGGTAAGCCCCATCACCGGATGTATTACCCAGCGCGTCGATGTCTTTCAGGGCGATCGCGCCTTTCGATAAGATGTTCAGGCCGGTTCCCCCGTTGCCATTGAATTCGTACGGGCCGCTGGTCAGGGTCACGTTCTTGGCACTGGAGGCATTATAATTTTCGAGATCAGCACCGTACCCACTGTTGCCGTCAGCTGTAACACTGCTCAAGCTGATGGTGCCGTTGGACTGCACATATAATCCGTCTCCAGCAGTATTGCCGTTGAACTGGCTGGATTTCACGGTCACGTTCCCTGTACCCGTGCATTTGATTGATTTAAGTAGACAGTTATCCAAAACTGCCCCCGCAGCGCCAGTATTGGCATTTACGTTCACACTAGTCAAGGTAATGTTCTTGGGCGTGGTGACATCGAGAGCAGTTCCACTGCTGACTCCCGTGACCGTGATATTGTTCAGGATCACGTCAGAGTTCCAGTTGATGGTCAACGGGATGTTGGTGAACGTGGAGCTGCCAGAGATCGTTTTGCTGCTTCCAGTCCAGCCGCCCTGCATGGTCAGGGCGTACTTCACGATTGTTGAAGTTCCAATACCCCCGGTGGTAGCGTCGCTCAGCGTCACACCCGAACTATCGTGGGAGTCGCCATAAGCGGACTCGATCCAGATGGTCCCGTTGGTCGCCTTCCCCGCCAGGGCTTCCAGCAAGCCTCCGGTACCATCAAAATAGGTAAAGGGGGCGGTGCAGCCGCCCGTGTTGGCCTTGGGGGTGACACCGGTCGGGCACCAGATCGGATCGCCGACCGCGAGGATATCCTCGGCTTCCGCCGGGACGGCTGGCTGGTTATCGCTCACCAACGGCAGATCGTTCCCTTGGGGGATCTGGGAGACAAGGGGGGCGCTCGCATCCGTCGCGGTCGGGCCTGCATCCCCCGACGCTTGCGTGGGAACTGGGGTAGCTGTGCTCGTATCGGTGGGCGTCGAGGTGTCCGCGGGCGCTGCCTGTGTCACGGTCGCATCCGTGGGAAGGGGCGTCGAAGTGTCCGTTGGCGCGGCCTGCGTCACGGTCGCATCCGTCGGAACCTGTGTCGCCGTATCCGTGGGCGCGACATCCGTCCCTCCCGTGGAGCCGTCGTCCGCGGGCAGGGTCACCACAGGTGTCGCGGTAGGCGGGGGTGTCGCATCGTCTGCCCGCGCGGTCACTGTTCGGAAGGCGCTCAGGACAAGCACCAGCAGGACAATGAAGACGAACTCGATGAGTCGTTTTTTCCCTATCATGATTCTCTCCTTGAGTAGCATCGATCAGATGGTTGTACCTACTGAGGACTACTTAGATCTTGAAACAAAAAACCCGCCATCTACCATTAAGGAGGCAAATGCTAGTTCAGAGATACTGCAAGTATACGTAATACAATACCATACCCCCTACCTCAATCACCATATATTATTATTAATGGAAATGCTTTCTCTTTCAAGTGGCAGTTCCATGATGTTATTAATGGGGTAACGGTGGAGCGTCCTGTCCTGAAATAGTTTCGCAAGAGGGAATTCTATAATCGATCAGCCCCTGGGGTTGGAGGTAGATCGGGCGGGAACGATCGTGCCTAAGGTGACCCACAACGCGCGTCGCCGGTATCTTGAGGGGGTGAAAAGCCCGCGTTCGCTGAGTGGCTTAGCCCGTCCAGTGTACTCACACTATCCAATATATCAATTAATGGTTGTTTCCGTTTAAAGGATAGAAGAGCGGCAAGGGAGGGACCGGAGCGTCCCCAATGGCGTGGGCCGCCAGGACATTTTCCTTGGCCTCGGCCAGCTTCCCAGCCTCATTGGCGTGGACCGTGAACAGGGGAGCGCCTTTTTCGACCCGATCCCCAACCTTGTGGTGGATCAGCAGTCCGACCGCATGATCCACCGCATCCCCTTTTTGGGCGCGTCCTGCGCCGAGGGTCAACGAGGCCTCGCCGATGATGCGGGCATTCACCTGGGTCAGATAACCACTGCGAGGGGCCTGGACGACCTCGATCCGGGCAGCCTTTGGCAATCGCTCCGGGTGGTCCACATAGGCTACATCTCCACCCTGCACTGCAACCAGCGTCCTGAATTTTGCAAGGGCCTTCCCCGAGTCCAGAGCCTGGAGTGCCTGGGAACGCGCCGCATCCAGCTCGGTGCTGCGGCCTCCCAGCCGGAGCATATGCGCAGAGACGGTCAGGCAGTGCTCCCGAAAATCCGCAGGGCCTCTTCCGGCGAGGGTCTCCAGGGCTTCGCGTACTTCCAGGGCATTCCCGACTGCCTCCCCCAGCGGCTGGTTCATGTCCGAAAGCAGGGTTTCGACCTTGCGTCCGGCCAGCTCGCCGATGGAGATCATAAGACGCGCCAGGGTGCGCGCCTGCTCCAGGGTCTCCATGAACGCTCCCAATCCCGTCTTCACGTCCAGCAGGATGGCTTGCGCACCGCTGGCTATCTTTTTGCACATGATCGAGGAGGCGATAAGCGGGATGGACTGGACCGTGCCGGTGACATCTCGCAGGGCATACAGCTTGCCATCCGCAGGAGCCAGGTCCAGCGATTGACCGGTCAGCACGATCCCGACATCCTTGAGCTGGCGCTTGAATTCTTCTGTGGTCAGGTTGACGCGGTAGCCAGGGATCGATTCCAGTTTATCCAGCGTCCCTCCACTGAAGCCCAGGCCGCGACCGGACATCTTTCCGACCGGCAATCCGCAGGCGGCGACCACCGGCAGAACCACCAGGCTGGTCTTATCCCCCACCCCTCCGGTGGAATGCTTATCGACGGCAATATCCACGATGCCTGTCAGGTCCAGAATCTCCCCGGAGTGGGCCATTGCCAGGGTCAGGTCAGTGGTTTCGCGGGGGGTCATGCCTTTCAGCAGGACGGCCATCGCCCAGGCTGAGACCTGATAATCGGGGATTTCGCCGCGTGTGAACCCGTCGACGAAGAATTCGATTTCCTCCCGGCTCAGCTCACCCTGATCGCGCTTCTTGATGATAATTTCAACCGCCCGCATCCGAGGAATCTCCTTGAAGAGGTAGGCTTATTGTAGTCCCGATTTCTATCATCGGACAATCTTCTGACCCTGAGGTGTGTCCTGGACTGTCCACCCGAGGGCGCTGATGCGGTCCCGGAGGAGATCTGCGGTTTTCCAATCCTTTCGGGCCCGGGCCTGCTGGCGCTCTTCTGCAAGTCGCTGGATAGCAGCGGGCACTTCATCCGAAGCAGTTCCTGACGGCCTGTTCACAATCAAATCCCAGGCCGGGGTGGAGATCCCCTGAGCGGGTGACTCCGGCCAGGTCCATCGGCCAATTTCATCCAGCTTGAATTCCGCCCCCGCCGGAAAAATCTTTGGGGCACATTCCCGCAGCAGTGAAACCGAGCTGACCCCGCTCACGATGCAGCGACCTGCTCCGAGATCAAGGATCAAACCGGTGTGTTCATCCAGGCCGATCGTCGTATTTCCGGGCGGCAGCATCTTGCACCACTCCGTGAACCGCTCCAGGCCGACAAAACACCGGCTGGTGTCCAGCTCCTCTCCACCCTCGGCATTGTTCCAGTGGGGAATGCAGGATATCGGAAGGCCATAGTCAGCGAACAGGTCCAATCCTGGTACAACGCGTACATCCTCACCCGCTTTGTAGATCTCATACACCGGCAGGACCCAGGCACCGATCGAGATCGTCGCTGCACTGGCGAAGACGAGCGCCGCCCCCATGCGGTGCCGAGCACGGATGAGGTCCCAGGCCAGCGAGCCGCTCAGCTGGCGCACCGCATAGGTCGGGGAACCGGGACCCATAAAGATCAGATCGGCATCCAGCAGCGGGGTCAGGAGAGGGGCCTCGTCCGGGCTGAACAGAGTACCCCGTTTACGAGCCGGTACGACCTCGATCCGGGGGTTAAAGTTCTTCAGGCGGTTCTGCAGATATTCTCCCACCCTCCCGGCGACACGGGGGGAATTCAACTCGAAGCCGGCCGGAGTTTCCAGGATGGCGACCCGCAGAGGCTGGGGCAACCCCTGGGCGATCATCTCGAACACCCGTCCCCCCGCCAGGGAGGTCTCACCGGACCCGAGCAAAGCGATAGGACCATAGTTGTTCGGCAAGGCTTTTTATCTCCTCAGCAACTCTCGGACCTTGTCCCAGATTTGATCGAACATGGCACTGGTCAGACGGCCGGTCTGGGTGTTCTGCCGGCTGGGATGGTAGGAGCAGACCAGGGTCTTGTCCTTGGCGATTCGGTAGGATACCCCATGCGCGAAAACCGGCAGATCGTCCTGAATCGGTAAGATCCGCACCAGCCTGTCGAAGGCGATACGTCCCAAGGCGACGAATATTTTTGGGTCAAGGTGCTCGATCTCTTGCAATAAGTATGGCTGGCAATTCGCCATCTCCAGCATGCTGGGTTTGTTATCTGGGGGTGCACAGCGGCATACGGCAGTGATATAGAGGTCCTTCAATCTCAGGCCATCCCCACGGTGAAGCGAGGTGGCCTGGCTGGCGAATCCAGCCCGATAAAGTGCCGGAAATAGAAAGTCACCGGAAGCATCCCCGGTGAACATTCGACCGGTGCGATTGGAACCATGCGCCCCAGGAGCCAGACCGACGACCAAGACCCGCGCCTGCGGATCTCCGAAACCCGGCACCGGCTTCCCCCAATAATCCCAGGCCTGGAAGGCGCGGCGCTTCTCGCGAGCGACCTTTTCCCGCCAATCCACCAGGCGAGGGCAACGGCGGCAGGAGGTCACCTCTTCATTCAATATCTGTAAAGTCGTCATTTCGATTCCCGAATTCTACCCTATCTCAGCTTTGAAATTTGGTGGAATTGCGCTAAACTTAAGCCAGACCCAATGATGGAAGGATAGATCTATGAAACCTTTGCGGAAGAATGTGGCTGTCGCTATAGACGGAGGCGGAATTCGCGGTGTGATCGTCACGCGCGCCCTGTCTTTGCTGGAAAAACACCTCGGCCGACCGGTGCATGACATTTTCCGCCTGGCGGCCGGCACCTCCACCGGATCGATCATCGCGGCCGGGGTGGGTTCCGGACTGTCCGCTGCCCAGATGGAACAGCTGTACGTCCGCCTGGGGCCCAAAATCTTCAAAAAAACGCTGCGCAGTACTTTCTGGCCGTTGACCCGCTACCGCTACCCGCACGCGCCACTCGAGGCGGCCCTGCATCAATTCATGGGATCCAGGAAGATGGGCGATTTCTGGAAGGCTGACCCGCCCACCGACGTGGTGATCACAACCTTCGATATCCTTGCTAACCGGACCCTTTTCATCAAACCCTGGAAGCCAGAGTACAGGGAGTGGCCGGTCGTCCGGGCTGTGCTCGCTTCCAGCAGCGTCCCGACCTACTTTCCCGTCGTCGAAGGCCGGTTTGTGGACGGTGGGGTAGGTTCTTACGCGAACCCATGCTACCTGGCGGCCTACGAACTGGCTTTCTGCTTGAAATGGGATCCGGCGGAAACAACCCTGATCAGTCTCGGGACGGGTCGAGATCCAAAAAGCATTCACCCAGGTCAGCCGGCACGCTTTTGGGCCTGGGACTGGCTCATCCCTACCCTGGATGCCTTCCTGGCCTCTGCCGATGACCAGCAGGTACGCCTGGTGAATACATTCTTTCAGGGTTTGGATTTCCGCCGTTTTCAGGTCGATCTCAATAAATCGATCGAGATGGATGACCCGAGTCAGATCCCGGAGCTGATCTATTATGGAGAAGAGATGGGCACCATGATCCTGAACGATGTACTCGACAGCTCCCTGGGAATCGCCCCCGACCCGATACCGAAGTAACCAAACCGGATCTTATCAAGACTGCACCGGAAAACCCCGGCCTTCAGGTCTGGGAATATCAGGCGTAAAAAACCAAATGGTCGCACTAGCGTAGGGTGGGAAATACCCGAACGTACACGCCTATGGAGAGCCTGCAAGGCCTGATTTCAGGCAAAGCTCTTTGAAGTAAGAAGCCCCCCGCTTGAGCGGTTGGGTAGTTCACAAGATCAGCATCGCGTCGCCGAACGAGTAAAACCGGTACCGGTTCTGTTTGGCGACCTCATAGACCTTCAGGATCCGCTCGCGCCCCGCGAAGGCGCTGACCAGCATGATCAGGGTCGACTTCGGCAGATGGAAGTTGGTGATCATCCCATTTACCAGATGGAACCGATGACCGGGCAGGATGTAAAGGTCAGTTGGACCGCTGAAGGCCGAAATCAGTCCCTCCCCATTCTCGGAAAGACTTCGGGCTGCGCTTTCCAGGGTGCGAACCGAGGTTGTCCCGACCGCGATCACGCGCCTTCCGGATTGGCGAGCTGCGTTGATGGCAGCTGCGGTCTCCTGGGACAGTTGGCACCATTCGGTGTGGATCCGATGCTGTCGGGGGTCATCTTCGTTCACCGGTGCGAAGGTATCCAATCCGACATGCAAGGTCACGGTGGCAATCCCGATTTTCTGCTCTCTCAGTTCATCCAACAGGCGCGGGGTGAAATGCAGTCCTGCGGTCGGCGCAGCCGCGGAACCAGGAATCTGCGCGTAGACCGTCTGGTAACGCTCAGGATCCTTTAAAGGCTCGTGGATGTACGGGGGCAGAGGAACATGGCCGGCCGTCTGGAAATATCGTTCGATCGGTTCGCTGAAACGGATCAGGCGACGGGAACCTTCCTCGACCGAAACGACCTCGGCCTGCGGGCCATTTTCAACCGTTACCTGCTTGCCCTTCGACAACCCCTTGCCCCCGACCAGGGTTTCCCAGATCAGCTCGTCCTGCTGACGAAGAAGCAGCATCTCCACCCTTCCACCGGTCGGCTTGGTTGCAAAGAACCGGGCCGGGATCACGCGGGTCTGGTTCAACACCAGCAGGTCGCCCGCTTCCAGATAGCGGCCGATTTCATGGAAAACGGTATGTTCGATCGCTCCACTGGAACGCCTTAAAACCAATAATCGCGCCGCGTCGCGCGGTTCGATCGGTGTCTGGGCAATGAACTCCTCGGGCAAGAGGTAGTCGAAGTCAGAGGTCTTCATCGGTTCATCGCTTGCCGGTGGACAACCCCGGTCCTGAGCCTTAATGATACCTGCAATATCCATCCGGCGGGGTGGCGTTTCGGGTCCCCTCCCGCCGAGCAATCCAGGCGTTCGCCCAGGGACGAAAAGGTGCTTTTCCCTTAAACAAAACGGAGGAGCTTCCCGGCTTTCGGCCGTCAACCTCCTCCGTCGAGGACGCATCCCGGACCGCGTGGCAGCGGTCCGGTTACGGTTGGGCGATTCGGAATCTCATCACCTGATATTCGCGATCAGACCGTGCAGAGTACTCGTGACCGTTCCCAAGTAGCCGGTCGAAGTGATCACCCAGATCACGAGAGCGGCGAGGATAAAAACCATCACAAGGGTTCCCCCGCAGCTATTTCCTCTCCGCCGTGGTCGGGTCCGAGCGCTGTTCTCCAATGCACGTGCGGCTGCGGCCGCCGTGATGACTTCCGCCATCATCGGCGCTGCGCTCGTCATATCGAGGTTGGGGGACTTGCCTGAAGCGATCGCCTCGATCGCCATCTTGGCATGTTCATAGCCGGCGCCGCTGTTTTCCTGATACATTTTGATGGCGGCCGCCAGCTCCCCTGTACGCGCCAATCTGGCGACCTCCCCCATCTGGCTGGCACGTGCAATCAACTGACTGAGATCAACGTTTACGGGGGAGGCAGACCCCGGGTCCGCCCGGGGGGTGGACCGCAGGTCCTCGGGGATGACGACCGATGTCCCGCAGTACCCACATTTCATCGTCGTCAGTCCCGTCGCGGGTTCCAGTGAGGCGCCGCACGACGGGCATTGAAAAGTTCGGGTGGTTTCAACCATGCTTTTCTCTCCTAACATTAAACCATCTCAAAATAGATAAAAAACCAACGAACGTAGACAGGAAGAAGGCCAAGGATACTCAAAAATTGCCCGAAAGGCAAGGGGAATTTTGGGGGATACGTCTCATTCTTTTGGGCGAGCCGAGGAAAGGAGGTTTAATTTTCCTGGAGGGGCAAGCTCAGGCGGCAGGTTATTTCTTGATCCAGCGCAGGATCAAATTCAACAAAAGGGTGAGAAGGATGGAAAGCACAATCGACGTGGCACACGGCAGATAAACCATGACATTCCCACTCTGGAAGCGGAAATCCCCTGGCAGACGTCCCAAAGGCAGGTTCAGTTTTCCGAAGATGGTGACCAGGCCCGCGAGCGCCAGAAAAAACACACCCAAGAGCAGAAAGATCTTTACGATGGGCTGCATTTCAGATCAGTCTTGGCTGGGTTTCCTCATTATATGGTAAACCCAGATGGTCATAGGCAAGCCGGGTGGCCACGCGACCCTGCGGGGTACGGTCGAGAAAGCCCAGCTGCAGCAAATACGGTTCGACCACATCCATGATGGTATCCGGCTCTTCGCTGATGGAGGCTGCGATGGTGCTCAATCCGACCGGCCCGCCATGGTACTTCTCAATGACCGTTCTCAGAACCCGCCGGTCCACATCGTCCAAACCCAGGGGGTCCACGGCCAGCAGGGTCAGCGCCTCGGCGGCGACCGTTCGTGTCACACTGCCGCTCGCACGCACCTGGGCGTAGTCCCTCACGCGCCGCAAAATCCGCAGGGCCACCCGAGGGGTTCCGCGCGCCCTCCGAGCGATCTCCTCCACGCCGCCTTCCTCCACCTCCACCCCCAGCATGCGGGCCGCGCGCCGGACGATCGACTGCATGGCCTGTGGGTCATAGTAATCCAGACGGTAAACGGCCCCAAAGCGGGCCCGCAGAGGGGCGGTCATCAGCGCCAGGCGGGTGGTGGCCCCGACCACCGTGAAGTGCGGTAATTTAAGGCGGATCGACCGGGCCGAGGGCCCCTTGCCGATGACAATATCCAGGGCATAATCCTCCATTGCCGGATAGAGGACCTCCTCGACGGCCTTGCCCAGGCGGTGGACTTCATCGATAAACAGAACATCCCCGGCGCGCAAATTGGTCAGGATCGCAGCCAGATCTCCGGCACGCTCGATCGCCGGGCCGGAGGTGACCTTGATATTGACCCCCATCTCGTTCGCCACGACATGGGCCAGGGTCGTTTTTCCAAGACCGGGAGGGCCATAAAAAAGGACATGGTCCAAAGGCTCGCTACGCTGGCGGGCCGCGGCGATCAGAATCGCCAGGTTTTCCTTGACCTGTTCCTGACCGATCAGGTCGGACAGATGCTGTGGTCGCAGGGTCTGGTCAAGACGGTCATCGGGCTTTTGCTCGGGATCCAGGACGCGCTTGATGGCTTCATTCATAAGGTTGATTATAACCAGAAAAAGTGGCTCCTGAACGCACCTTTTCCAAGACAGGCAGCGGTTGGCACTTTCCCGGAGACCCCACCTGCCTTGAATAACTGGATTTCATAAGAACCGTCGGGCGGGTTCCATTAGCCAACTTGCGCAGATAGAATTTATCCGTTATCCTTGAAATGATCGAATGCTCCAGGAGGATACCATGCCGCGCAGGATCACCTTCCCGGACGATTTTGTCTGGGGAGCCGCCAGCTCAGCCTATCAGGTCGAAGGCGCCTGGAACGAGGATGGCAAAGGCCCTTCCATATGGGATACCTTTACCCACACCCCGGGTCGTATCGCCAACGGGGATACCGGCGATACGGCGGTAGACCATTACCACCGTTACCCTGAAGATGTCGCTCTGATGGCCGAACTCGGGCTGAAGTCCTACCGCTTTTCGGTGGCTTGGAGCCGGGTTCAGCCTTCCGGCAGAGGTGAGCCCAACCCGGCCGGATTGGATTTCTACGACCGTTTGGTGGACGCGCTGCTCGCCAGGGGGATCGAACCCTATCTATGCCTGTTCCACTATGATCTCCCGCAGGCCCTTCAGGACAAAGGCGGCTGGCCGAACCGGGATACCGCCTACGCCTTTGCGGACTATGCACGCCTCGTTACCGGTCGCCTGAGCGACCGCGTCAGGGTGTGGATGACGCTTAACGAGCCCTGGGTCAGCGCGTTCGCCGGATATTTTTCCGGGGAGCACGCGCCTGGCATTAAAGACCCACCCTCCGGGTTCAGGGCCATCCACCACCTGTTACTCTCCCATGGACTGGCCGCAGAGGCGATCCGCGCCTCGGCCCGACAGCCGGTCAAGGTGGGCATCACCCTGAACCTGAACCCGGTCTTTCCCGCGAGCGACTCCCAGAAAGATCGGGCAGCAGCCAAACGCATCGATACCGTCCTCAACCGCTCCATGCTGGATCCTCTGCTCAGGGGCAGTTCACCGATGCAGGAAATATCCGCGGCCCGGCTGCTGCTCACAGGCTTGATCAAACGGGGAGATCTGGAAAAGATCCGCAACCTCGACATTCTGGGGATTAATTATTACACCCGGACGGTGGTGAAGAACGACCTCGCATTTCCGGTCGTCGCGGCCCGCCAGGTCTACCCGGAAGGCAACGAATATTCGGGGATGTGGGAGATTTACCCGGAAGGGCTCTATGCCCTGCTGGAGCGCATCTGGAGCGACTACCGGCCGAAATGCGAGATCATGATCACTGAAAACGGGGTCCCCGTCCCAGACGGAAAAGACTACGATGGCCGCATACGGGATGAGCGCCGCATCCGCTATCTAAGCAACCATCTCAGCCAGGTCCACCGCGCCATCCAGGATGGCTTTCCGGTGAAGGGCTATTTCCATTGGAGTCTGACGGATAACTTCGAATGGGCCCATGGGTTCGGGCCGCGCTTTGGGCTGGTCTATGTGGATTATCGTACCCTCCAGCGCACCATCAAGGATAGCGGGAGATGGTTCGCCGGTGTGATCCAGGAGAACGGGTTTGAAATTTAGAAATTTCATCCTCAAACGATGAGCACCTGATGCGCCGTTATTTTGCTGCCCTGCTGGCCTTCTTTTTCCTGGTGGCCTTTGCGTCCCCCGCCGCAGCCAGTGACACGGTGCGTGTTTTCTACGCGGGAGCAGCCGACAGCACCGTGCGCCGAGCGCTGACCCTGACCGGTAATGCAAACACGTTTAAAATGGTCAGCGACCCCAGCCAGGCGGATGTATTCCTGCTGAACGACAGCATCCCGAATCTCGAGGAGATCGCCGGCCGCATCCACCAGGGCGCAGGCCTGGTGTTGATCCTGGGACCCGACACGAAACAAGCAGACGTGCAAACCTTGCTTGGTTTACCGGTCGAGCTGCAGCGCACTGACGCGCCGGTCAGCCTGACCGAGATGAATGGGAAGCAGGATCCACTGGCCAAACAGATCATCTGGAACAGCTCCCCGCAGGTGAGGCAGCGCTATACGATCAGCACACCGATCTCATCCGTCCAGCCCCTGGTGATCGGCTACGAGGACAATTCCTGGGTGCTGTGGAGCACAGCCGGCGGTCACGCGTTTATTTTTAATGCCTTTCTCAGCACTCAAGATAATCCTCAGATCCAGGAGTGGGCTTACTATAACTACCTGATCTACCACCTGACCCTCCGGGCCGCAGGACGCACCCCGCTTTCCTTCGCCGATTATCCCGGTTCCCCGGTGCCTCACCCGCTCGAGCGTAATATACTGCTTCTGCTGATGGCCGTGCTCGTGGTCATCTCCTTCCTGGCCTACTTCCTCGTGCGCCGCTACAGCCTGGCGCATCCGGAGGAGCTGGACCGGATCGTCAGCGACCGGGGCAGCTTTGACGTCAGGGAAGCCGGGACGGAATGGGAGCAGGTCGGCTTCCATCGACCTCTTTCGGGCTTTATGGTCGCCCTGACCATCGGCCTGGTCCTGTTCATCCCCCTGATCGCTTATCAGAACCTGATCCTGCCAACCTACATCCTGCCGTCAGCCGAGGCCCTGGGGATCTGGGGGCGGGTGACACAATTCTTCGCCCTGGCCTGGCAGTTCTTTGATATGGGTACAGCGGCGGCCTTAAACAAGTTTCTATCCCAGTATCGTGTCAATGAACCGAAGAAGGGCATCCAGTACGCTCAGCTGTTCGTTTGGTGGCAGGCCCTCTCGGGTGCAATCCAGGTTGCCCTGGTGATCGGCTTGGCGAGCACGGTCGCACCACATACTGCCTATGCCCTGTATGCCTGGAGTGTCATTATCCATACATTCATTCAGATCCCGGGCTTTTATCAGGTCATGCGAAACGTTCTGAACGGTCTCCAGCGCATGGACTACTCCCGCCTGCTGGATGTCGCCCTGAACCTCGTTCTGCCGATGATCGTCCAGCCGATCTTCGTGGGGATCATGTATGCCTGGGGACGAGCCCACCCGGTATTCGGCGGAGCTTTTGGCGGCCTGCTGGGGTTGGGGATCGCGGCCTACGCGGCTGAAGCGCTGACGTTTGTCCTGGGCCTTTGGCTCTATCATCGGCTCGGCTACAATGCCCGCATCCTGTTCCTGGCCCACTTCGATTGGGAGGTCGTTAAATCCGGGTTCAAGTTCGGGGTGTTCGAGATGCTCGGATCGGTGGCGTGGTCCTTCGGCCAGGCTGCGGAGATCTGGATCACTCAGGCCAGATTGATCAACTATGCGGAGATCTGGGGCAACTGGGGGCTTGCGCAGAACTTCATATTTGCCTTTAACATCCTGCAAACGCTGTACGACGGTTTCATGCCGGCTATCTCAGAAGCCATCTCGAACGGGAAACGTCTGCTCAGCCAGTATTACTCGACGATGGCCTATAAATACGGCGGTATGGTGAGCGCCTTCCTGGGGGCTGTGTTGCTGGCCGTCGCGGACCGCTTTATCCTGGGTGCTACCGGTCCGGAGTTCGTCCGAGCTGCGCAATACGTGATTCCGCTCTCCATCTGGGGTGCCGTGCAATATCCTTCCTGGGTCGGGGATAACGTCCAGCTGGGCGCAAACCGCCCCTATCTTAAATCCATCCTGATCTTCTCAGAGCAGACCATCCGGGTGGTCCTGGCCTGGATCCTGCTGGAGAGGTTCCAGATCAACGGCCTCATCATCGCCTACTTCGTAGGCCTTTTTTCAAAAGGGATCGCAGCCTATGTGATCAACCACCGCGTCTGCTTTCCACAGCGCTTCTACGTTTGGCAGTCACTGGCGGCGCCCCTGCTGGCCGCGGCAAGCCATTATGCCCTCCTGCGCTACCTGACCGGATTGATATGGAAAGGCGACGCACTCACCAGCCTGCTCATCTTATTCGTGGGCATCCTGCCCAGCTTCCCTGTCTACATGTTCCTTTATGGTCTCTTCGGCGGCTGGGACGCGGCCACCTTGGAAGAATTCAAGGCCGCGGTCGAGATGACTGGATTTGTCCGCCCCCTCGCCCGGGTCGTTACGACCTCGACCGCACTGGGTGCACGGATAAGCCCGCTGCATGGACGCTTCCCGATCTCAAACCGCCCGGCAGCCCTGCTGGAAGCTGGACAACTAACCGAAGAAAAAGTCAAACTATGACCAAGGCTCAATTCATCCGATGGAGAGCTGGCCGTAACCGGACCTCTGCCGAAGTCGGTCAGGCCTACCGAAAGGATCGCACGGATAAGATCATGGATCGTCGGGCAACCTTTTGTACCGTTAAGGTGCATTGGTTGCTTTCCTTGCACGCGGAGGGACTCAGTAGGTCGTGGTTTACCAACATAGGATGACTATGCGAACCTTACATCTTGTCTCGCATACCCATTGGGATCGGGAGTGGTATCTCACCTTTCAGCAGTTTCGGCTTAAACTGGTCCACCTGATCGACCATCTTTTGGACATCCTGGCAGCCGACCCGGAGTACAAATACTTCATGCTGGATGGACAGACCATCCTCCTGGAAGATTACCTTGCGGTCCGCCCGGAACGTGAGGCGATCCTGCGGCAGTATATTCAGAATGGCCGCATCACCATCGGACCCTGGTACGTTCTGCCGGATGAGTTCCTGGTCAGCCCGGAAGCGACCATCCGCAACCTGCTGCTGGGAGATCAGACCTGCCGCCGTTTCGGTCCGAAAATGCATGTGGGCTACAGCCCCGATCAGTTCGGTCATATTGGCCAGATGCCTCAGATTCTCAACGGGTTCAATATCCGCACCGCCTGTTTCTGGCGCGGTCAGCCCCAGGAAGCCTGCGAGCTGTGGTGGGAAGCCCCGGACGGGTCACGTGTTTTTACAGCCAATTTACGCGATGGCTATGGGTATGCTTCCAACCTGCCGGTGGATAAGCCCGAAAGCTTTACGCTTGAAATACGGCATCTGAGGGATCAACTCCTGCCGTACGCAGCCGCACCGCACCTCCTGCTGATGAACGGGAACGACCACATGGAGCCGTCGGCCAACACGCCCAGAGCCATCGCCTCCACCCGCGGCTTGCTGGACGGTGACGAACTCATCCACTCGACCCTGGTCAACTACCTGACGGCCACCCAAGCCGCTCTGGAAGGGAAATCCCTGCCCGAGGTGAAAGGGGAAATGCGCGACTGCAAACGCCAGCACCTGCTCCCGGGTGTGCTCTCCACCCGCATGTGGATCAAACAGCGGAATCACGCCTGCGAGACCTTATTGGAAAAATGGACCGAACCGTTCAGCACTTTCGCCTACTGGATTCCTGCAGAACGCCGCTCTCCGATCTTTCAACAAAAATCGGATATCGTCCGGGCGGCCTGGCGGCTGCTCCTGCAAAACCACCCGCATGATTCGATCTGTGGCTGCTCGATTGATCAGGTCCATCGGGAAATGCGGGTGCGCTTCGACCAGGTCGACCAGATCGTCGCAGAGGTCACGCGGGAGAGCCTGGAAAGCCTGGCAATGTCTATCCGGACGGAGTCCGGTGATCCATCCGAACCGGGACTCGCCATTGTCATTTTCAATCCGAGCAGTCATCTCCGCACGGATGCCTTGACTGCGATCCTTGAAATTCCCGCCTCCAGCAGCGGGGCCTTCGAACTGGTGGATGAAACCGGCACGGCCCTTCCCTTCGAAACCCGCGGCCTGGGAAGCCGTGAAATCATCAATACCACCCTTAATCCGAAGGAGTTCCAGGCGATGTTCGGCCAGGTCAATGGAGGGCGCGCCGTCGGAATGACTGTTCAGGACCTGACCGTCCTGCGCGAGGGCACCCAGGTCTTCATCCTGGCGGTGATGGATGAGGGCGGGGAGCCCAACCTGCCGAACTGGGATAAGGGGGTGAAGGAAATTCAGGCCTGCCTCGCCGACCCGAGCCTGTCGACCTTCAATATTAAAGCGCGCACGGGGTCGTCAACCCAGCTGGTCTTTGCCGCACCGCACGTCCCGGCACTGGGTTACCGTACCTTCTGGCTGCGTGACAAACCGGGGCACAGCCAGCCGGTCCGGCTGAACGCCGCGCTCCGCATCCTGATGCCGCTTGGGGCGCGCCTGGCAACCTCGCCGTTGGGAGCACGTCTCGTCGGGCTCTTGTCCCGTCGAGGCTCACCCGGGCCTGTCACACAGATCGAAAATGAATTTTTCAGGGTCGAAGCCAAAAAAGATGGGACCGTGTCCGTCCTGGACAAGCGTACCGGAGCCATCTACCCGGGTTTGAACCGCTTCATCGACGGCGG
This sequence comes from Anaerolineales bacterium, assembly GCA_050013095.1. GTDB lineage: Bacteria > Chloroflexota > Anaerolineae > Anaerolineales > Villigracilaceae > UBA877. The sequence continues at coordinate 39,173 of JBEKFY010000006.1, forward strand.
GGACCGCGGCGATGAGTACAATTACGCCCCGCCGGAAGACGACCGGTTGCTGACCGCCCGGCTCAGACATGTCCACAGCCAGCGCGGCCCCGTCCAGCAGCTGCTAGAACTCTCCCTCGAACTTAAAATACCCGTTGAACTCACCCCCGACCGGAGAGGACGACTTCATCGGACCGTCACCACCCCCATCACGACCCGCATCACCCTGACCAACGGCCTCCCCCGTCTGGATATCCAGACCGAATTGGAAAACTCATCCCGCGACCACCGCTTACGCGTCCACTTCCCCGCCCCTTTCGCAGCCGATGCCGGGTACCACGATGGTGCCTTCGAGATCGTTCGACGCCCGATCGGCGTTCCTGCCTTCGACGAAACATGGATCGAACAACCGCGGCCGGAGGTTCCCGAGCGGGCCTTCACGCAGGTCGTCAGTGACAGGCTCGGGCTGACGGTTGCCAATCGCGGCCTGCCGGAGGTGGAAGTCCTGAAGAACGCCCAGGGTAATGTGGAAATCGCCTTGACCTTGCTGCGCTGCGTTGGTTGGCTGTCGCGTGATGATTTTGCTACACGCAAAGGTCATGCCGGCCAAAAGTTGGCTACGCCGGAGGCCCAAATGCTGGGGCGATGGACCTTCGAATATGCCATCCTACCGCATGCCGCAGGCGCACAGGATGTCATCCCGCTCGCCTATGCCTTCCAGACCCCGCTGCGGGCGGTCGGTAGCACCCGACATGCGGGCGCCTTGCCAGGCAGGGCTTCATTCGTCAGCACCCAACCAGCCGATTTTTGCATCAGCGCGGTCAAGGAAGCTGAGGACGGCCGCGGCTGGCTGGTGCGTGGTTATAACCTTAGCGATGCCGGCATCCAGGTGGAGCTCAAAACCTGGCGCCCTTTCCGGCACGTGGAAATGATTAACCTGGCAGAAGAGAAACAGGCGGATCTGGAAATCTCAGAAGAAGGAAGCGTCCTCTTCCCTGCTAAGGGGCATGAGATCGTCACCGTTTTATTCCGCGATTAAGCCCTTGCCATCCGCGCTACGGGGTCAAATCACCGGGCTCCTCTACCGCGTGGAAAACCCACACGCCGCGCCCTGCGGATGGAAAGCTGATTCTATAAGGTTTTTGTGTACCGCATTAGCTGGTTGGTTCCAACCCCCAACATCAGGACCAGCACTGCCAGGACTCCCAGGGCGTAAGCGATCAAGGAGATATGACGGATGGCTTTCAGGGCAAAGGCTGCAAAAATAACCCACAGACCGGTCCCCAACAGCCATTTCCCCGCATAGGCGCTCGCCCGATACCAGATATCCTGGTTTTTCCGGATCCGTTTGACCTGCAAACCAACCCACGCACCGGGTGGAATCTTGCCCAGGATGAGGGGGATGGATAAGCCCAGGGTGACCAGCCCGACCGCTAAGTAGACGATCAGTACAGTTGACATTCATTCCTCCCCAAAGCGGAACTACATCCGAAGATCGGGTACGTGGGTTGAATTCGGTTCAACGACAGCCTCGGCTTTCAGGGATACGATTGTGGCAGACGGCCGATCAGGATTGCGACGCATACATTTGATCCGGGGTCAGGATGGTCGGAAAACGGCTCCTCAGGGCCAGTCGGGCTTCGAAGCAGGCGTGACAGGCATCGGCATACTCCGGCACGTGCGGCAGTGAATATTCTCGAATCAGCGCAGCAGGTCCACCCTCGAGCAGCACCCCGATCACCGGATCGGCTTCCGGGTCGTAACGCGCGCAGATTTCCTTGAGAGGCTGCTGGAAGAGGTTGCCGATGCTGATCCCTTGACAGACATGGATATTGCCTAACGGGTCTACATGCACGCGCCCGGGTTCCTTTAGATCTTCGTAGGGGCAGCGCTGAAATTCGTCCCATGGAAAAAGACGATTGGCACGTCCAGCCAGTTTCCTGGCCGCCCGACCGCGGTACATGAGCGTCCCCTCCTGCGCGGCAGACGCCTCCGGTTCGGGAATGCAGATGGTCCCGGCGGGGATGCCCAAGTCCGCGGCTGCCTGAAGAGCGTTGCGCACTTGAGCAGCCATCGGTTCGCTGGAATGATAGGAATCCGTGGAAAGTGTCAGATCCGTCAGGTGGCCGGCAAAGGGTTGCAGGCCAGTCCGAGCATCCTCTGCACTGTTCGCCCAATACGCGTTGGACACGATCCCCACCTGGAATCCCATGCCGGCAGCCGCGTAGACTCCGCTCAGCAAGGTCGCATAAAAAAGGAAGGGCTCTCCGCCTTCAAAATATATGCTTGCAATACTGCCGGTCTCTTTCGCCTGGACAAGGATGGCGTGGATCTGGGAATGGGTCAGCGTCCCCCTCTGCCACGGGCTGCCCCAGACAAAACAATGATCGCATTCAAGGGTACACTGGTAGGTGAGAAGGATGTGGAGGCTGGAAAGCTGCACTTCATCCTCCTCAATGGATCATTTGTTGAGGAGGGCATCCAGGCGGAAACGCATCTCGTCCATCTCGAAAGGCTTGGACCATAAATCGTTTGCGCCGGCCTTCAATGCCAGACCGCGCTCAACTTCATCGTTCATTGCCGTGAGCATGATGATCGGGAAGGAGGCATTGATGGGTGGCTGTCGCAAGGAGCGGCAGAGCTCATAGCCATCCATATCGGGCATCATCACGTCCAAGAGGGCCAGATCCGGCCGGCTGTCCTGGACCTGCCGGATCGCGACCTTCGCACTGCGCGCCGTAACCACCTGATATCCACCCATCTGCAGGACCTTGGAGAGCAGCTTTAAATTAATCTCGTTATCATCGACAATCAGTATGGTCGCGGCCATGGTTTTATCTCGTCCCTTTTCTGATTTAAGAATACTCGATTAATCCACAACTCGTCAAGCCATAAAAAGGTTCGGGAGGCTATAATTATCTTATCGGCTTGGAGAATCTATGTCGAATGTCCATGCTTCTCAACATCCCTTGCTCGCCCACAAACTGACCCGCCTGCGAGATAAAAATACCGACCCGAAGACATTCCGGGAGCTGGTCCGCGAAATGGCAGCCTTGCTGGCATATGAAGCTACCTCAGACCTGGCAACCATGCCTCGTCAGGTCGAAACCCCGCTGGCAACGTTCATAGGCGCAGAGCTCAAAGAGAAGATCGGCCTGGTACCGATCCTGCGCGCCGGTTTGGGCATGGTGGAGGGCATCTGGGATTTGATGCCATCCGCCGAGGTCTGGCATATCGGTCTGTATCGCGATGAAAAAACCCTTAAACCCGTCGAATATTACAATAAGCTCCCGGTCGAACCGACGGTTTCGGTGTGCCTGATCCTCGACCCGATGCTCGCGACCGGTGGCTCCGCCACTGCCACAACGGATATCTTAAAACGCTGGGGAGTGAAGAAGATCAAGTTCGTCGGCCTGATTGGTGCTCCCGAAGGCATCGCTGCTATGCAGGCGGCCCACCCGGACGTGCCCATCTATCTGGCCGCCATCGATGAACGCTTGAATCAGCGCGGCTACATCCTTCCCGGCCTTGGGGATGCGGGCGACCGCCAGTTCGGTACAGGCTGATCGGGACCTCGATCCGTTAAAAGACGTTTGCCGCCCCGCGCCGGATCCCGCGGGGTTTTTTCTATGCCCCGACGTCGACCCCGGTCAGTTTTGTCACTAACCGATGCAACAGGAAAATAGGCAAAAACAGGAGCGCATGCAGACCCGCGCTCCAGCCAAAGATGAGCGCCAGAGCACGCAGGAAAGTATTAACCGGAGGTGCCAGGTTCACAAGCATCCACTGACCTGCGCCTGCCAAAAGCGCCACGCCGATCAAAGTTGCTACGATCAGACCTGACGGCAACCAGGCGTGCCGGTCGGAGGCGGAGGGCAGCATGGTGCTGCTGACCGTAAACGTCAGGTAAAACCAGAGCCAGAAATCCGGCAGGGCAGGCAGCAGGGCTACCCCACTCCAGAAAGCATTCCAATCCCCGCTTCGCAGAACATCCCACAGGGACAGTAAGTGCATCTGATAGATCGCCGTATAAGCCACGAACAGACAACCGGAGATCAAGGGGGCAGCCCCGATCAGGGCATCGCGCACCACCCCTCCGGAGGCTGTTTCCACAGCTCCCAGCTGTAACCTTCCGTCGGACAGGGAACGCGGCACAAGGGAAAACCGGCCAGTCTGCACCCCCAGCACTTTGGCCATCAGAAAATGGCTGAGCTCATGAAGAAGCACCCCTGGAAAGAAAAGGATCGCGAAAGCAACCTGGGTCACCCCCGCCCGGCGGGACAGGATCAAGAAGACCGCCTGGATCTCTCGGTGCAGCAGGCGCTGGAGAACGATGAGTGGAACGATCATCAAGAGCAGCCAGAGCAGGCCGTCCAGGTTCGCAAAGAGTCCTACCATCGCTTCAGGTCAATGGGGTTTGTGCCAATGGGCCTTTTTTCCCGGCTGTCGAATACCAGATGGCCCCGCCCCCTGCCCCCAACCCGGCCGCGATGCCAACATTCAAGATCCCAATGCACGCACCCGCCAGCAACTGCTCAGCCAAGATCGAGGTCGAGGCTTGCAGGGGCAACCCAAAGGTACGCCAGACCTGATATTGCGGGTTTTGCAGGATCGCGGCATTGATCACCGCAGCGAGGATCTGGGCCAGGATGGCCATACCTCCCGCAATCGCCCCCGCCCCTGCGCCTCTCCGGATCACCTCCGGGGAGGATTGCGGTTTTTCGAACACACCGGTCAGATAACCGGCGCCCAGGCCCGCAAAGATGGCGACACACAACGCACATAACGGGCTGATCACGGCAGCCAGCAGCACGCAGATGAACATTCCTGCGCCGACGATAAGCCCCGATTTGATCATCGCCTCTCCTATTTGGCGGCTGCCTGGGTGATCTTTACGAACTCGTCCTTCCTCAGGCTCGCTCCCCCGACCAGGGCGCCATCGATTTCAGGCTGGGAGAAAAATTCGCCCGCATTGGCAGCTGTGACCGAACCACCATAAAGCACACGGATCGCCTGGGCGTTCGACGCCCCAAATAATTCCGCCAGTTCCGGCCGGATCACCCCTTTCACGACCGCATTCGCATCCGGGCCCGTGGAAGCGAGGCCTGTCCCGATGGCCCAGACTGGCTCATAGGCCACGACGACCCTGGCGGCCGCCTCGTGGGATAGGCCTTTCAAACCTTCTCTGACCTGGCGGGAAACAATTTCCTCCGTCCGTTTGGCCTGATTCTCTGCCAGCGTCTCCCCAACGCAAAAGATCGGGACCAGACCGGCTGCAATCGCTGCCGCGACCTTCTTGTTCACCACCTCATCGGTATCGCCAAAGTATGTCCGTCTTTCCGAATGACCGAGGATGACATAATGACAGAATTCCGCGACCATCGCCGGAGAAACCTCGCCGGTAAAAGCCCCTTTAACCTCCCAGTGCATATTCTGGGCGCCCAGCCCAATATCCAGCCCATTTAAGAGCGCCGCGACCGGGAAAAGCGCGAGGAAGGGCGGGCAGAGCACTTTCTCAACTCCCTTGACCGCATTCAAGGACGGGGCCATATCGGAAACGAGGGCCCGCGCCTCTTCGATGGTTTTATTCATTTTCCAATTGCCGGCTACAAACGGGGTACGCATCAGTGGATAGCTCCTTTGATCAAGGCGGCGGCCGCACGAATCCATTCGGTTGTCCCCGGATTATTGTCCAGCTCCGTCAGGGATTGGCGCGCCGCGGCATATTGTCCGATCCTGGCATCGAACTCTGCCTGGAGCAGCTCTGCCTCAGGCATATTCGGATCGGATTGTTCCAACTGATCCAGCAGGGATTGACCCTGGCCCTGACTCTGAAAGTAGAAGGCATAACGTGCGTTGACCAGCATGGTCAGAGGCTGATCGATACTGGATAGCTTGTCAAACGGCAGAAAGGTATTCGCATCCTGGTCGGCCGCGGCTCGATAAACAGTCATGTGGAGCTGGTCGCGCGATTTAGCGGGCACCTCTTTGCCGCGCAAGGGAAGAGCAGCCACTGCATCGATACGCAGGCGTGCAGCCAGCAGCCAGGCCCCTTGGTTGGCGAATTTCTGGGAGGCATCCCAAAGGGCAATTTCACCCTTGAGCAGACTTTCCAGGGTGATTACCTCGTTTTCGGCAGGCCCCATCTCATTGTTGGCGTAATAAGCCAGTGCCAGCTGGATGTGGGCATTCGGGTCATTGGGATGCTGAGCAACCAGTGCTCGAGCATCTGTGATGGATATAACCGCGGGTGCCGTCGCGGCTGAGGCAGTGGACGGTGGCGCGACAGCAACAGCCGGGGAACTCGCAGTGACCGCCCCAGGGGAGGTCAGGGCAGAGGGCGCGCCCGTTCCTGAAGCCGGCTGGGGGCTGCCGGCTCCGGCTTTCCGCCCAAATCCAGCCAGGGCGAATAACGTAACCACGCATCCCAGAAAAAGGACCACTCCCACCGCGGCCCACATCCAAGGAAATCCTTTCTTTGAGGTCCCTTTGACGGGGACGGCTTGTGCGGGTTGAGGAGAAACGGGTAGCGGCGGTGGGGGCGGGACCACGGTGCCTGCCTCCGGAACAGCAGTTTGAGCCATTGTGGCCGGGAGGGGAGCCAGGGTGGGGACATCTGCAGGAAAGGCCGGTAACTCCTCCCTGACGGGAAGCGTTTTTACCGTCCAGACCTGGTTAAAGGCCGTCACGAACGAATCAATATCCGGATAGCGGTCTCGCCGCTCCTTGGCGAGTGCTTTCAGCAGGACGCGTTCCACCTCCGCAGAAACCTGCGGGTTTACCTTGCTCGGCATGGGCAGAGGCGTGTAAATGTGGTCGTGAATGATTGAGAAGGGAGTGTCGGCGTTGAACGGAACCTTGCCGACCACCAGTTCGTAAAGCATGACGCCCAGGGAATAAATATCCGTACCCTCGTCGAGATCCTTCTTGCCCAAGGCCTGTTCGGGCGAGACGTATTGCGGGGTGCCCATCACCATGTCCGTGCTGAGCGTGGACTCGCCCGTGGCCGCGATCCGCGCCAGGCCAAAATCTGCCAAATAAATCCCGCCGTCGTTGGCGAGCAATACATTGGACGGTTTGATGTCCCGATGCAGGATGCCGTGTTTGTGGGCGTAACTGAGCGCCGCACCGACCGCACCCATGATGCGGGAGATCTCATATGAAGAGATCGGGCCGCGCGTCAGCCGTGCTTTGAGCGTTTCCCCCTCAATATACTTCATGACCAGGTAGGGACGGCCCTCATATTCCGAATAATCGAAGATCGGGACGATATTGGGATGATCGAGCTTGGCGACCAGCCGGGCTTCCCGTTGAAATCTGGCCAGGAAGTTCGGATCCTCAAGGAAGGCAGGATGAAGCACCTTTAATGCCACATAGCGATCGAGAGCAGCGTGATAGGCCTTGTAAACCGAAGCCATGCCCCCTTGTCCCAGCTGCTCGATGATCCGGTATGGCCCGGCCATCTCGCCCGCATTGAAAGGCATTCCGTCCCTCCGTAAAAACAAAATCGGACCTGGTCAGAGGATAGGGCTGGCCAGGTCCGAGGCGTTTTACTTATCCTGCAGGGCAGCCACGCCAGGGAGCTGCAACCCCTCCAGCATCTCCAGGGAAGCACCCCCGCCGGTCGAAATGTGGGTGATCTTGCCCGCCAACCCGGACTGCTGGACCGCGGCCACCGATTCCCCACCGCCGATGATCGAAACCGCTCCGGAATCCGCAACCGCTTTGGCAACGCCGAAGGTACCTTTGGCAAACTCCGGGAACTCAAACACCCCCATGGGGCCGTTCCAGACCACCGTCTTGGAGTTCTTGATGACCTTGGCATAGGCCGTGATCGTTTCAGGGCCAATGTCCAGGATGCGCCAGCCTGCCGGGATCGGACCGGTCGGCATGGTCTTATGCGCTGCATCCGCCTCGAACTTATCCCCGACGACCACATCCACGGGCAGGCGCAGTTTGGGGCCGGCCGATTTCAGGATCTCCTTGGCGGTCTCCAATGCCTGGTCCTCGACCAGGGAGTCGCCCACCGGATAGCCCTGGGCTTTAAAGAAGGTGTTGGCCATGCCCCCCCCGATCAGCACCGTATCCGCCTTGCTCAGCAGATTCTTGATCACACCGATCTTGTCGCTGATCTTGGCACCTCCCAGGATCGCCACAAAGGGTTTGGCAGGGTCTGCGACCGCGGCGCCCAGGTACTGGATTTCCTTCTCCATCAAAAAGCCGGCTACCGCTGGCAGAAATTTGGCAACGCCCTCGGTCGATGCGTGGGCGCGATGCGCCGATCCGAAGGCATCATTGACATAGACATCCGCCAGAGAGGCCAACTGTTTGGACATCCCCGGGTCGTTCTTCTCCTCTTCCGGATGGAAGCGGGTGTTCTCGAGCAGCAGCACTTCCCCGGGCCGCAGGTTCTTGGCGGCAGCCTCGGCTTTGGGACCGATGCAGTCCTCGGCAAAAACGACCGGTTTGGTCAACAGCCTGCTCAAGTGCACCGCGACCGGCCGCAGCGAGAACTTCGGGTCAGGGCCATCCTTGGGGCGGCCCAGGTGAGAGCACAGGATCACCGCCGCGCCGTGATCGAGCAGGTACTGCAAGGTCGGCATGGCCGCCCGGATGCGGGTATCATCTCCCACCACTCCATCCTTAATCGGGACATTGTAGTCCACCCGTACCAGGACACGCTTCCCTTTGACATCAATATCGCGGATCGTCTTTTTATTGAACATGGTAGCCTCCATCCATGCCAAATGCCACGTTCAGGCGGACGTTGCATTTTCGGGCATGGTCAATGATCTTAAAGCGATTTTGCCATCAACGCGGCCAGGTCGGCGGTGCGGACCGAGTAACCCCATTCGTTATCGTACCAGGCAACGACCTTGATGAAGTTGTTCTCGGCTTTGCCGAGGACGCTGGTGAAGGGTAGATCCACGGAAGAGGAGTGGGGGTCGCCCTTGTAGTCAATGCTGACCAATGGCTCGTCCACCGCCTGCAGGATGCCTTTAAAGCGGGGCTCTTTGGCGGCTTCACGGAAAGACTGGCGCAGTGCGTCGGTGGTTGTAGCCTTTTCAATCTCCGCCGTAAAATCCACTATGGAGACGGTTGAGACTGGCACCCGCAGGGCGTAGCCATCGAACTTGCCCTTGAGGTCGGGGATGACCAGGGAGATCGCCTTGGCTGCACCGGTCGTGGTCGGGATGATGCTCATCGCCGCGGCCCGGGCCCGCCTCAGGTCAGAATGGGGCAGATCGAGGATGCGCTGGTCATTGGTGTAGGCGTGGATGGTCGTCATAAAAGCGCGCACAATCTTATAGCGGTCGTGCACGACCTTCACGGCCGGAGCGAGGCAGTTCGTGGTGCAGGAAGCATTCGAGACAACATGGTGAATCTTGGGATCGTATTTATCCTCATTGACGCCCAAGACAATAGTGAGGTCCTCCCCTTCGGCAGGGGCGGATATGATCACTTTCTTGGCGCCGCTCTTAAGGTGGTTGACCGCTCCTTTGACCGTTTTTCCCTTTTTATTCACGCCATCTTCCTTGATGGTGAAAAGGCCGGTCGACTCGATCACAATGCTCACGCCCAGGTCGCCCCAGGGTATTGCAGCAGGATCGGTTTCCTTAAAAGCCTTGATTTTCTTCCCATCGACGATCAACGCATTCTCAGCAACTTCCACCGTACCGGGGAAGCGGCCGTAATTCGAGTCGTACTTGAGAAGATGCGCCATGGTGGGCAGATCGCCAATATCGTTAAAGGCGACTACCTCAAGTTTATCGGGATAGTAATCCCGAATGGCCTTCAGGACCTGACGGCCGATCCGGCCAAAACCATTGATTCCTACTTTAACTGCCATTGAAAGCCTCCTTAAAATATAGATATGAGATCAACGCGTCAGCGTTGAGTTGTCCTTGCCGAGCGGACCGGTCCGCTCATAATAAAGATCGATCAGGGTCCGGGCCAATTTTACCGCATCATGACGGCCCGGATGTTCCCGATCCAGCAGGTCGGCACAGTATACCCGCGGGTCATAGTCCAAAGCTTCATCTAATCGCACCCAGTGGGTCCCCACCATAAGTGTTCCATCATAACACGTATTACAGACGATGATATCGATGATGTCCGTGCCGATGATCTCCTCCAGGGCGCGCACGTGGTCGCCACAGCTGTACTCCTCCGTTTCGCCGATCTGGGTGGCCACATTCGTAATAAAAATCTTCAGCGCCTGGCTGGAACGGATGGCTTCCAGCAGGTCCCTGACCAGGATGTTCGGGAGCAGGCTGGTGTACAGACTCCCAGGCCCGATGATCACGATGTCCGCTGCCAGGATGGCCTGCAGGACAGGAGGAAATGCCGAGGCATCATTCGGCTCAAGCCATACCCGCCGCACACGCCCGGCTGCTTTCGGGATCTGACTCTCGCCCTCGACACGCACCTCGGTCTGGGTATGGTGAAGCTCGACATCCGCCACCAAGCGGACATCATGCAGGGTGGCAGGTATGACCTTGCCATATACAGAGAGAACCCGCCCGGACTCGGCGATGGCTTCCTCAAAACTGCCGGTGATATCCACCAGGGCGGAGATGAATAAATTCCCGAACGAATGCCCCCCCAGGCCAGTGTCGCCTCCGAACCGATACTGGAACAGCTGCGTCAGCAAAGCTTCATCGTCGGATAGAGCGGCCAAGCAGTTGCGAATGTCCCCCGGGGGAAGGATACCCATGCTGCGGCGGATCTCTCCGGAGGAACCCCCGTCATCCGCCACTGAAACGACTGCGGTCAAATTGTGGGTGTAATCCTTGAGGCCGCGCAACACTGTGGCGATCCCGTGCCCCCCGCCGATCACGACCACCCGCGGCCCTCGCTCCCGGCGCCGGTATTCGCTCACCTGATCGAGCAGGGGTTGACCAGGCCGCAGGAAGGGAATCAGCAGGGAGCGGCTCACCCCCCAGATCCCTACCACAATCAAACCGAGACCGAGCCCGCCGAAGATGAGGACCCGGACCGGTCGGCTCAGGAAGCGCAGCGAAAGAAAGGTAACGACGGGCAGCAACCAGTTATTGGGTGCCGTGCGGTAAAGGTCCAACAGCAGGGCTGCCAGGCCCAATCCGAGCAACATGATCCCGAGCAACAGGACAAGGAACCAGCGTTTGACCCCGATCCCCGGGACCATCAAGCGGAATAACCCAGCCAAACCCCGAAAAAATGAGTCCCGCCTGGTTTGCCGCTTATTTAACATCACGAGGATGATAGCAGTGAATGGGGGAATAGTCAACTATTTCTTCCGCATGTTATAATGGCTGGCATGGGCGCCATCATTGCTCTTGACATCGGGGGAACACACCTGCGCGGAGCCACATACCTCGAAAAAAGCAATCTCCCGATCAAACATGAGCTCAAAGCAACCCAATCCAATGAAGGCAAAGTTTATGACCGGATCGTCGATTTGATCGCCTCCATTTGGCCGGAAGATCAGGTGCAGGCCATCTCGGTGGCGATCCCCGGTCCGCTCGACCCGGAGACCGGCTCGATCATCGAAACCCCCAACATCAAGGGTTGGGCTTATTTTCCACTCGGGCAGAAGCTGACCGAGCACTTCCATGTGCCGGTCTTCCTTGGCAACGACGCCAACCTGGCAGCCCTTGGCGAGTGGTCCTGCGGGGCAGGAGAGGGGCATCACGACCTGATCTACCTGACCATCAGCACCGGGATTGGTGGAGGGGTGATCAACGCCGACCAGCTCCTGCTCGGGCATCGAGGCCTGGCTGCCGAGCTGGGGCATGTGACCGTTCTGCCCGGAGGCCCGGTCTGTTCCTGCGGCCAGCGCGGCCACCTGGAAGCGATCGCCTCCGGACCGGGGATTGCCCGCTTTGTTCAAGAAAAGCTGGCTGCTGGCCGGACCTCGATCCTGCGCGCCAATACCGCCCTGTCCTCACGCGAGATCGCAGAAGCAGCCCGGACGGGGGACGAGCTTGCCCTCGATGCCTTTGCGTATGCCGGAGAATACCTAGGCCAGGCGCTGGCGGATTATTTGCACATTTTTAACCCGTCGATGGTCATTTTCGGCGGGGGGGTATCCCAAAGTGGTGATCTCATCCTGGAACCGGTGAAAGCGTCCATGAAACGGCATGTCATGGACCCCTCCTACCTGGAAGGGCTGGAGCTGGCTTTCGCTAAGTTAGGGGATGATGCCGGATTGTTGGGTGCCCTCACCTATGCAAGGCTTAAACTCGCCGAATGACGGACGAGGCTTAACTTTCATCAGACGGAGGATGGCATGGAACCTTATAAATTACCCGGGCCTAAGGCCAGGGCACTGATCAAGCGCGATTCCGCAGTGATCTCACCTTCCTATCCGCGCGACCTACCGTTTGTCATGGACCATGGCAAGGGGACGGAGGTCTGGGACGTCGACGGCAACCGTTTTCTTGATTTCGGTGCTGGCATAGCGGTCGTATCCACCGGCCATGCCCACCCCCAGGTGGTCAAGGCCATTCAGGACCAGGCGGAAAAATTTATCCATATCTCTTCCGACTTCTACCATGAATCATGGATCGAGCTGGGTGAGAAACTTGATGAAATCGCTCCCTTTGCGGAAGCCGCGGTTTCCTTCATGACCAACTCGGGGACCGAATCAGTCGAGACGGCCATCAAGCTGGCGCGTTACCACACCGGGCGGATGAACTTCATCGGTTTTACCGGCGCCTTCCACGGCAGGACAATGGGGGCGGTCACCTTTACATCCAGCAAGCCGACCTACCATCGCGGCTTCTACCCGTTGATGAATGGGGTCGTGCATGCCCCGTTTCCCGACCCCTATCGCCCGATCCTGGACCGCCTCCCCGGAGAGGATTACGGCGAGACGTGCGTCCGTTATATCGAAGAGCAGATCCTGGGACACATCCTTCCGCCGGAGGAAGTGGCGGGCATACTGGTCGAGTCCATCCAGGGGGAGGGCGGCTACATCGTCCCGCCTCCCGGATTCTTCCCGGCCCTGCGAGAGTTGTGCGATAAATATCATATCCTGCTTCTGGCGGATGAGGTGCAAAGCGGCATGGGCCGCACTGGCAAATGGTGGGCGATCGAGCACTTCGGCGTCGAACCGGATATCATCACAGTCGCTAAAGGCATCGCCTCGGGCATGCCGATAGGGGCCGCGATTGCCCGCAAATCGGTTATGGATTGGCCGCGCGGTGCCCACGGCAATACCTTCGGTGGCAACCCGCTCGCCTGTGCCGCGGCACTGGCGACCATCAAATTGATCGAAACCGAATATCTGGAGAACGCCGCCAAGATAGGTGAATACACCCTGGATGCCCTGCACGAGATCATGGTCCGCCACCCCCACATCGGGGACGTGCGCGGCATCGGCTTGATGATCGGCGTGGAATTTGTAACCGACCGCAGGAGTAAGAAGCCGCATGAGGTCTTGCGCGACCGGATCGCTGAACTGGCTTTCGAGCGCGGGTTGATCCTGCTCGGCTGTGGGAAGAGCGTCATCCGCATCGCGCCACCCCTGAGCGTTTCCAAGCCAGAAGTGGACGAGGCCCTGACGATTTTTGAAGAATCCGTCACGCTGGCGGAGAAAGAGACCCGTTAGATCCGATCGGGGCATTGGATCACGGTTCTATTAGGATTCTTTAGGGGTAGATTGAGTAAAGGAGAACCATGCGGAATACCTTAATGGACGCGATGAAACAAGCCATTCGGGAAGTCAAGCAATGGCCTGACAAGTCTGTTCAGGTCTTTCACCACAATGATGCCGATGGGCTTTCTTCGGGCGCCATACTCACGCGTGCCCTTGAACGGCAGGGATTTGAAGTCCAGCGCTTCTGTCTGGAAAAGCCTTATCCCGCAGTGCTAAAAAAGATTTACGAACAGGAGGGCAGGATTCTCATCTTTGCCGATTTTGCCGGCAGGATCGCACCTCTGCTTTCCGAATTGAACCAGGGAAGAAATCTGACGCTGATCCTGGATCACCATGTCGCTGAAGCCTCGACCGATCCGAAAGTTCACAATCTGGACCCTGATTTGTATGGATTGAAAGGGGATCGAGATATTTCCGCCTCGACAACCTGTTATCTTTTTGCGATCACGCTGGATTCGGTCAATCGAGACATGGCCCATATCGCAGCCGTGGGAGCGGTGGGAGATGGTTTTTTTGTGGACGGGCAGCTGGTGAGCCAGAACCGCGAAGTTGCATTAGAGGCTGTTCAACAGGGCCTCATCGAGATCAGGAAACATGCAAAAGGGGAGCAGTACCTGTTGACAGGATCAAAAGGCCAAATACCCTGCACTGAATTTGGTGACTATCTCGATATTTTAGGGGGAGTGGGATATTACCAAAAGGGACCGGATATGGGGGTTGGGGTTTGCCTTGAAGGGGTTACACCAGAGTCGGACCGGATGGTGGAGGAATTAAAGGCTGTCAGGACGAAGATGTTTAATGAAGAGATCACACGGCTCAAGGCAGGCGCTTTGAAAAAAGCGCCCCACATCCAGTGGTTTCATGTCGAAAAACGCTTTTTCCCGATGGGGGTAAAAATGATCGGGGCGTTCTGTGATGCCATTAAGGACACAAATCTTATTGACCCCCAGAAATACCTCGCAGGATTTCAGATCATTCCCGATGAAATCCCGGGCTTCGGCGCGATTAAGTTCAATGAGGTGAAGATTTCCATGCGGGTTTCTCCTTATATGGAAGGGGAAATCCGTGCGGGAAGAGCAATGGGACTCAATATATTACTTCCCGAAGCGACAACCCGACTGGGAGGATTTTCTGATGCCTGCCATAGTCTGACAGCTGCCACAACGGTGGCCATTGGTAAAGAAGAAAAACTGATCGAGGAAATGGAAAAAATCATCGAAGGAGAATCACATGGCTAAAGGAACAGGTTTTGGGAAAACAATCCTGATCGGGGATCAATTTGTTCTGGATGAAGTTCCGGCGATTGTCTCGGCAATCCCCTTTGAAACGGTGGCAACGGTGGAAAGGATTCACGGCGATGGGTGGATCCTGGAAGACAACCGGATTGAGGTTCCGGGGTATAAGGAAAAGAAAAAGGAACAGCAGGCGCGCTCAATTGACAGAATTCTCGAAGTCATGAAAATTGACGTCAAAAAGAATCCAATCAAGATTACCTATGGGGGAACATTATTGGCTGGAAGTGGGGTAGGCGCCAGCGCTGCCAGTTGCGTGTCGCTTGCGCGGGCATTGAACGAAGAATTTAAATTGGGTTATTCGATCGAGGAGATCAACCGGGTAGCCTGGCAGGGGGAATTTCCTTATCACGGGGTTGCGAGTGGAGTGGATAATACCGCCTCAACTTATGGCGGGCTTCTTCTATTCTATTTAAAAAACCAACAACAACATTTCGAAATGATCCATACTCCAAAATCATTTGAAATCGTATTAGCCAACAGCGGCGTCACAGTGAATACAGCGGCCCTGGATGAGTTTATCGATAAGCAAAAGAAAGACAATCCGGAGCTTTTTGCAACGCGTCTCAAGACCATCACGACCCAGGCCTATGACATGAAAAAGGCGTTAGAAGCTGGTGATCTGGAAAACGCGGGAAAGATCATGTCGAAAAACCACAAACTCTTGATCGATATGGAAATGTCTCACGAAACTCTGGACCACCTGTGCAAGTTAGCCCTCGAAAAAGGGGCCTGGGGCGCGAAGGTCACAGGAGGGGGCAGAGGCGGCTACATGGTTGCTCTGACTCCAGGGAAAGAGCTCCAGGATAAAGTCGCATCGGCTTTCGAAAAGGAAGGATATCAGCTTATCCGAGCAACGATTGGCGGAAGTTGATTGCGCTAGAGTTACTCTTGGACATTTGTGAAGATGAGTGAATTGATTCACACACTGCAATATATTCCCGCTGTGCTCTGCGGGAGGATTGTGTCAACACCGTCTGCCCCGGCGACTGGGGATCAGAGAGGAGCAGGTTCGTTAGACGACCATCGACCAGGTGTCTATGAAACGCGGCTGTAGCTACGCCGACGTATGCGTGGGGATGGTCTTCCTGCCCTCCGACCCATCCAGCTACATGACCGGCCAGGCGATCTCCGTCATCGGCAGGCAGGAGGTGCTTTGAGCAGCCTGTCCACTCCGGAACGTTACTTCGCCGGTTACATCTTCGACCTGGACGGGACGGTCTATCTGGGGGAAGCCCTGCTGCCCACGGCGGGCGAGACCCTGACGACCTTGCGCGCTCTCGGCGCACGCACGATCTTCATCTCCAACAACCCCACGCATGCGCGCCAGGAGTATGCCGACAAGCTGACCCGCCTGGGCGTGCCGACCCCGGTCGAGGACATTCTGAACTCCACCCTGGTGATGGTGGATTTCCTGAAGCGGCGTATGCCGGGCGCCCGCCTGTTCGTCATCGGCGAGGAGCCACTGTGCGCCGAACTGCGCCGTGCGGGCTTCGAGCTGACCGAGGAGGCGCAGCAGATTGACGCGGTGATCGCCAGCTTCGATCGCACCTTTGTTTACCGCAAGCTGCAGATCGCTTTCGATGCCATCCGGGCCGGGGCGCGCTTCTTCGCCACCAACCCGGACCGCTTCTGCCCAGTCCCCGGCGGCGGCGAGCCCGACTGTGCTTCCATCATCGCCGCCATCGAGGCCTGTACCAATACCCGGGTCGAAGCCGTGGTCGGCAAACCGTCGCATTACATGATCGAAGCCGCCCTGACCCTGATGAACCTTCCGGCCGCCGACTGCCTGATGACCGGCGACCGGTTGGAGACCGATGTCTATATGGGTCATGAAGCAGGCATGTCCACCGCCCTGATGTTGAACGGCGCGACCCCTGAATCGGCGTTGGCAACCTCACCCATCCAGCCGAGCTATGTCCTGCACCAGCTGGGCGACCTGCTGCCCTGATGTGCCTCCAGGTCGAGCCGGTTGATAGGGGCAAAGGCAGCCAAGCTGTGTTGGCCATGCCGGCTGGCATTTGCATCAGAGCGGTGAATTCCACCAATCCACCATTAAATTGAGCGAACCAAACGTGATTAATATATTCCTATAATAGAATTCTTACACGCCGCTTGTCTGGGGGTGATAAAATACTTCCGATGCTTCCCGATTTCCGCGTCCGCCAGCGCGACTACTTGCTGGAAACTACCCGACTGATCACCGAGGAACTCGACCTCGATAAGCTTTTGGCGCGCATTTTACGAATTTCCATTGAAATGCTGGCCGGACAGGCGGGTCTGATCGCCTTAAAGGAGGCCGGTTCATGGAGCGTGTCAGCCGCTCAAGGCATTCCTCCGGCTTTCCTACATTATCTGGAACCCCTCCTGGCGGAAGAAAAAGTCGCTGAACTCAACCTGGTCGAGCTCAACCGAATGCTCAAGGAGCTGACCTACACGGCCAGCATGGGACTGCTGAACGGGGTGGGTCTCCCCCTGTCTGCCCACGGTCAGGTGATCGGGGTCACCTTCATCTTCCGCAACTATCCGGATCTCTTCTCCCCCAATGATAAATTGCTGCTGCAGGCCTTTGCTGACCAGGCCGCCATTGCGGTCTTCAATGCCCGGCTCTATACCCAGATCAGCTACGAGAAAGCCCGCCTGGACGCCCTGTTGGACTCTGCAGCGGATGGGATCCTGATCCTGAACGCCGACCACACGATTGAACGCGGCAACATCGCTTTTGAAAAACTGTTCGGGAAGGCCCGCGAAGAAATCCGCGGCAAGGATCACTCTGAGGTCATCCATTGGGCGCATAAACCGGAAGGGCTCACCCTGGAAGAGGCCGAGCAGGGCGGCTGGCCGCTCACCCCGAACGCTTATCTGTATGTCGAGGGGGATCTGCAACGGCCGGAGCAGCCCGCTCTGCCGGTCGGCATTACCTATGCCCCTCTCCTGGCCGCAGATGGGACCTTGCGCAACGTGATCGCCACGGTCCGGGATATCACGAAATTCCGCACGGCGGATGAGATCAAGAACACATTTGTTTCGATCGTCAGTCACGAACTGAAGACGCCCGTGGCGCTGATCAAGGGATATGTCAGCACCCTGCGCCGCGAGGACGCAAAGTGGGAAAAGGACGTCGTCCGTGACAGTTTACGCGTTATCGAGGAAGAGGCCGATCACCTGTCTGCCATGATCGAGGACCTGCTGGATGCTTCCCGCCTCCAGGCTGGAGGCATGAAGCTGAATCTGGCCGATATCTCGCTGCCGGAAATGGCCGAGCGCTTGGCGGATCGCTTCCGGACCCAGACAGACCATCACACGATCGTCGTTGATTTCCCCAAGGATTTCCCGGTGATTATGGCCGATGAAAACCGCCTGAGCCAGCTGATCTCCAACCTGGTCTCGAACGCCATTAAATATTCACCGGGAGGCGAGATCCGCATCTCTGGACAGACACGCCCCGGCCAGGTGGTCATCTGTGTCAGCGATGAGGGTCCCGGTATTGATCCTGCCGATATCCCTTATGTATTTGACCGCTTTTACCGCGCCGATAAGGCTATCCGCAATACCAAAGGCGCTGGCCTGGGGTTGTATCTCGCCAAAGCCATTGTCGAAGCCCACGGCGGCCGCATCTGGGTGGATCCGAAGCCGCATAGCGGCGCCCGTATCTGTTTCTCCCTGCCGAATCAGACGAACCCTTGAACTTCAACGCGCCAGGACGGTTTCAGGGTAAAATAAAACCTTGCCTTAAAGGCCGGACATCCACCGCCGGCCATCCTTGAACGAAAATCGAGAATATTCATGGCACCTCAAAAAACCCAAATTTCCTGCCCCCGCTGCCGCCAGCCGATTGTCGCCCAGGTCGAGCAGCTATTTGATGTCTCTTCGGATCCCGGCGCCAAACAACGTCTGCTGGGAGGGGTATCCAATTTTGCTGTTTGCCCAAACTGCGGTTTCAACGGACCTCTGGCGACCCCGATCGTCTACCACGACGCTGACAAGGAGCTTCTGCTCACCTATTTTCCGGTAGAGCTCAGCCTGCCAGTCAATGAGCAGGAGAAATTGATCGGACCGCTCATCAACCAGGTCACGAACCGCCTGCCCCCAGAAAAACGCAAGGCCTATCTACTTCGCCCGCAGAACTTTCTGACCTACCAGAGCCTGGTCGAGCGCATCCTTGGAGCGGATGGAGTCACGCCCGAGATGATCGCAAACCAGCAGAAACGCGTGGCCATCATTGAACGATTGCTGGGAGCAGCCACACCTGAGGCGTGCCGTGAAATCTTGAAGCAGGAATCCGCCTCGATCGATGCTGAATTCTTTGCCATTTTCAACCGCCTGATGGAAGGTGCCGTCGCCAGTGGACAGCAAGGTCCTGTCGAGCAGATGCAAGCCGTCCAAAACTTGCTGCTGACCGAAACGGAATACGGGAAGAAATTGGCCGGTCAGGCGAATGAGATCCAGGAGGCGGTCAATTCCCTGCAAGCGCTTGGCAAGGAGCTCAACCGGGAGAAACTGCTGACCTTAATCATTGAGGCACCGAACGACGATCGGCTGAACGCTTTGGTCAGTTTAACCCGCCCTGCCCTGGACTACCTGTTCTTTCAGTCCCTTTCCGAGCAGATCGAGGCCAAAACAGGGGATGAACGCAAGAAACTGGAAAACCTGCGCGAAAAACTGCTTGAGATGACCCGCCGACTGGACCAGCGCGCGGAAGAAGAATACAAACATGCCGGGGAGCTGCTAAATTCCTTGCTCTCAGCACCTGATATTCCCAACGCTGTCCTCGAAAGGATGGAGGAGGTCAACGATACCTTCGTCCAGGTGCTCAACCGCGCCCTGCAGGATGCGAACAAGGCGAAGGATCAGGGCCGCATCCAAAAATTACAGCAGATTGTCGCAGTCCTTCAGAAAGCCAGCGCGCCTCCCCCGGAGCTGGCCTTGCTTGAAGAACTGCTGCAAAGCCCGGACGGTAAGACCCTACAATCCTTATTGGAAAAGCATGCCCAAGAAATAACCCCGGAATTCACCTCAATCGTCGCCAGCGTCCTGGCCCGGACGGAAGAACAGGCCGGCAAACAGCCAAAGAAGGAAGAGACGGATCTGATTGCGAAGCTGCAAGAGGTTTATCGGGCGATCTTGAAATTCTCGATGAAAAAGAATCTGGCCTGATGAAAAGAGGCTGTCCCCTGCCAGACAGCCTCTTTAGTTTTTATTGGAACCCCCAATTAACTTTTCAAACAGCCCTATTCGTCTTCTTGCGGTGGATTATCCAGGCGTACTCCGTGACCCCGCACGGTGACAATGTAGGGATGCGATGAATCAATGGAGGCGATGCGATCCCGCATGCGGCGCAGGAGGGCATCCAAAGCCTGGTCCGAAACACCGAGCGCCTGTTCTTCACCCCAGGCTTCGGTCACCAGCTGCTGGCGATCAATGACCTGCCCCTGGCGTTCATAGAGCACGCGCAGCACCCGGAACTGCAAGGCTGAAAACGGCGGCTCGACCACCTGATTGTTTACGAAGACACTGCGTGAGCGCAGATCCAGACGCAGCCGGCCCGGTTTCTCGCTGGATTCGGTCAGCGGACTGGTTGCATCGGATGTCAGGAATACAAACTGCTGGGCCAGGGCAATCGACACCACATCCCCATCCTGCAGCACTACGGGGTGGGTCACTGGATTCCCATTGCAGTGGGTCCCGTTCTTGCTACCCAAGTCCTCGAGCACAACCTCATCTCCCTGGGGGGAGAATCGGGCATGGAAACGTGAAACCATCCGGTCTGGAATGACCACCTCGCAGGTCGCCTCACGTCCGACCAGGATTGGCTTGGTCAAGACCCAGCGCTGACCTTTGAGGGGGCCATTTTGACCAATCAACAGGGGGTATTCTTCCAGATCCCGCGTATCCATAGGTATTCAGGGAATGACATGCATTATACAGCAGGACAACAAAAGACGCTTATAATATAGCAAATTGTTGACAAGCCGAGCCCAAAGTGCTAAAATTGCCTCATGAATGATAGCACGAACGGCGCAATAATTCAAACATTCCGTCCCGAGCAGCTCAGGTCGCTCATCCTCGACGCCCCCCTGGACGACGGCCCCGCCGACCAATTCCTAAAAGAAATGGACTCGCCGTTCTCCGTCCAGGCTTACGTTTCCGATCTGCGCAACGTCGCCGTCCTGCTTTCAGGCATTCCCAATTACCGTTTGATCAACTGGGCAAAACTGGAGCGCTATCACGTCGTCGCCCTGCGCGCGAAGATGCTGGAAACCCTGTCGTATCGGACCGTGAACCACCGCCTGTCCTGCATCAAGGGCGTGATGAGGGCCGCCTGGCAGGCCGGTCTGCTGGACGCCGAAACCCTGGCGCGCATCAACTCGGTAAAGTGTGTGGAAGGCGAGAAGCTGCCCGCCGGAAAGGACCGAAGCGCGGAGGAAATCGGCGCCATGATGGACGCCTGCCCGGGTACGATCATCGGCCTCCGGGATGCGGCGGTCATCAGCCTCCTGTACGCGACCGGCATCCGCCGGAGCGAATTGATCAATCTGGACGTGTCTGACTACGACCCCGAATCCGGGGCGCTGAACGTCCGCCACGCCAAGGGCAACCGGCAGCGTCTTGCATACGTTGAGATCCCGGAAGCCAAGGAAGCCCTCGAGGCGTGGCTGGAGAAGCGCCGGGCATCCGTCCTGGCCGATGAACGGCTGGAGAAGGCGACCGGGAACCGCAAGGGGCTCTATGACGATGGACCGCTTTTCCTGGGGACGAACGGGCATGAATCCGTCAACGCCAGGCGGCTCACACCGCAGTCCATCTATAACCTGATGCACGTCCGCGGCACCCTGGCCGGGATCCCCGACGTGACCGTCCACGACCTGCGCCGATCGTTCTGCACGGCGCTGCTGGACGCGGGCGTGGATGTCCTCATCGTCATGCGACTGATGGGACATGCCCGGCCGGAAACGACCGCCATTTACGACAGAAGGCCCGAGCGAGCCAAACAGCAAGCGGCTGCGCTCCTGCATATCCCCAGGGGGGGAGATCATAAGACCAAAAAGACAAAATAACCCCGCGGCGCTGGAACGCCCGGGGTAATGGTCGAGCCGATGGGACCGGCTGACACTCGCATTATAGCATGGTGAGGGCTGGTTCCTGGGGCAACCAGCCTTTTGTTTGGAGATTGCGATATGCTTACCTCTCACCAGTTGACGTTTTCTCAAGTGAAAATGATCGTCCGCGAAACCCTGATCAACTTCAGCAATTCTCAAGACGGCAATCTTCAGGCAGTCGAAGAGGAAGATAGTACCATCTTCGTTGTCGATAAGATCCATTCGACTACCTCCGAGGACCGTCTGCGCGTTTTGGGATGGTACGATGGATCTGTGCGCGTCGACTGGTTGAAAGAAAGCAGCGATCCGACAAACGCAGATCTGCAATCAACGGTGCTCAAGTTGATTGATATAAATGTGCGCGCAGCGGAATGGCGCCTCAAATATGAAGCGGCAACTCGAGCGGCAACCCAATCTCCCAGCCCGAAGGGTCGACCCGGAAGGCCCCCGTCTCCTGACGATGAGTGGGCCTGGGCACAAGTGAATGAATTCGGTCGGTCAAAAGCTGATGTGTTTCGGGAATGGAGCGAGCGAGAAGGTGTAGGGGCGCGGAACCTGGTAGACCCCAAAGGCCAATTCAAACGTATAACAAAACCCGGATGGGGGACAAAATCTAGACAAAATATTTAGCCACTTTTTAGCCCCCCTGCTTCTCTGATACCCTGTCTCTAACAAGACAGGGTATTTTATTTCCCGGAGGTTGAAATGCTTCAGCGTATGACGATCTACCTAAGCGAACCTGAAAAGGCAGCACTAAAAGTTATAGCAGACGAGGAGCTCCGAGATATCAGGACACAGGCGCGCCTTTTGGTGCGGAAAGATCTTGAGCGTCGCGGCCTGCTTCCTTCCAGCGAGAAGCCTTTCCTGTTTTTCACGCCATTGGAAGGCGAGGAGCAATCGCCGAAATGAGTATCAACGACATGTCCGCTTGACTTTTTAGTTTGACAATATGAGCGATCATCCGAACCCTCGCAGGATCTTTTATTCGACCGCCGCCGCTGACGCGGACCTGGCGGCGATCCGCGCGGCGTTCGGGTTGTCAAATTCAGAGACCATCAGGGTTGCCCTGCATATGCTTCTAGAGAAATTGCAGGGAGCCGAACCGCTGAAGATACCAGCGCGAAGCGCAGAGATGCACCATGAGCAAGACGAAAAAGAAACAATTGCCCTTGTCTGATTCTTCCAGGGATCCGAAAGGGAAAGAATCACCCCTCCCCCAGGGGGAGCAGGTCAGCACCGTCCATCTTGAGGATCTGCCCGCGCCAAGGACCGGGCTGACCGGCGCGGAACTGGCCGATTACTTTTGTGGCAATAGCGGCCTTTGAGCCGTGTTGCTCCACCTCATCCTGTCGGCCGCGGCGCATCCCGGCCGGTGGGATGAGGTAAAGGATGCGCAAGGAAATGCCAGAATTACCAAGCAATACTCAAGCAGAAATGGACACCGTGGGGGCGCTGATGGTCGTTCCCGAAATGCTGCCCGATCTGCGTTACCTGGACACCGCCGATTTTTACGACGGCCGGACCAGGCTTATCTTTGTGGCGATCAAGGCGCTAGAGACGGCCCGCCAGGCGATCAACCCGAACGCCGTCGCCGACCAGCTCGAGCGGACCGGCCATTTGGCAGAGGTCGGGGGCCCGGCCTTTCTTACAAAGTGCTGGAATCTTGACGGATCCTGCGACGCCTCCCGTTATGCGCCGATCGTCAAGGACTTCTCCCTGCGCCGCAAGATGCTTAAGGAGGCGCAGCGGATGGCAGCCCGGGCGCTGCAGAATGAAATCCCCCTGTTCACGGGAGAGCAACCATGACCGCCGCTGGAGCGTTCACGGACGCCGCCAATGCGGGGAGATTCGTCAAACTCTTCCAGGATATGGCCCGCTTCAACGCGAACCGCCGCAAGTGGCTCATCTGGGACGGCAAGCGATGGGCCACGGACGAGCGCGGCAAGGTCATGGAGATGGCGGAGCAAACATCCCGGGGAATTCTCCAAGAGGCCGCGGCCGAACAAGACGGGGACCAGGCTGCAAAGCTGGCGAAGTGGGGCGCTGCCTCTTTGGACAAACCACAGCTTGTCAACATGCTCATGCTGGCGCAGCACAAACTTGCAATCGTCATGGAGGAGCTTGACCGGGACTCATATCTATTGAACTGCCAAAACGGCACGCTGGACCTGAGGACGGGAGAGCTCCGCGGGCACAGGCGGACGGACCTCATCACCCGGATCGTCAACGCAGATTACAACCCGGCCGCAAAATGCCCGACCTGGGACGCGTTCCTGAATCGGGTCATGCTGGAAAATTCGGAAATGGTGCGCTTCCTGCAGCGGTGCATCGGCTACAGCCTCACAGGCACGACCAAAGAACAATGCCTCTTCATCTGCCACGGGAACGGGGCGAACGGAAAATCAACTTTCCTGGAAACGAACAAGCGCCTCCTGGGCGACGACTACGCTGCAGGCACGCCCTCCGAAAGCATCCTCTCCCGCCACTTTGACGGCGGAATACCGAACGATCTGGCGCGGCTCAAGGGCGCCCGCTTCGTGACCATTAACGAAATCCAACAGGGGCGGCGGATGGATGAACCGAAGGTCAAGGCTATGACCGGGGGCGATACCCTGACCGCCCGCTTCCTCCATGGCGAATTTTTCGACTTCGTGCCCGAATTCAAACTGTGGATCCGGGCCAACCACAAGCCGGAGATCACCGGGACGGATAACGCAATATGGCGGCGGGTGCGCCTCATCCCGTTCGAGGTCGAGATACCACCCGCCGAACAGGACCCTGACCTGCTGGACAAACTGCGCGGGGAGTGGGACGGGATTCTAAGGTGGGCCGTCGAAGGCTGCCTCCTGTGGCAACAGGACCGCCTCAACCCGCCCGAGACCGTCACCCAGGCAACCGCCGGGTATCGGGAAGAAATGGATACGCTGCAGCACTTCCTGGACGAAAGAACAGAGCTGGCCGACGGCTTCCTGCCGTTCAAGACCCTCTATGCCGTCTATACCGCATGGTGTGATGAAACTGGAGAGCGTCCGATGAAACAGAAGCAGCTCTCCCAGGCGATGACTGAACGCGGATACGAACCCGCCCGGGCTGGTCGTGACGGCAGCCGCGGATTCCGCGGGATCGTGGCGACCTCCAAGGTCGAAACACTTACCTTAAGCGAGGTGGAAGCATGAGCGCCATACTGACAGATGCTGACACGCTGACAGGTGCTGACAGGATATACGGCTTTTTCCCCTTAAGCACGCATATTTTAATTAACCCTGTATTTCGTGTCGGACGTGTCAGTCCTGTCAGTCTTTTCGGGGAAAACAATGTGCTTCCTCGCCTTCGCGCCCGGGGCTTTGATGCTGGCGAAACGGATCGGGCGGACCGTAAGTCCCGGCCCCTATGGGAAGGCTGCGGAAGCGGCTGGATCAAGCGTACACCTGGCCAGGCAGGCTCGTTGTCAACAAACAGTATTTTCATAAGTCAGGCTTAAAAATGGGATCAGAAGGAAACACGAACGCATTGAAGCACGGCGGCGCAGCGGGCGCAAAGGCACTCACTTCGGGTGCTCCCCTATCGGGTCCTGCGGCCCGGGCGGAGGTCGAAGTCAGGCAGGATTACCGGGACCTCGGCGCGGCTGGCGTCATTAAAGCGCAGGCGATTCGCCTCGAGGCTGTAAGTCGGCTTTATTACGACGCCTTCATAGCTGCCATCCAAAAGAACATGCTGCAGGAGGCCAACGCCTACGCAGCCCGGTTCGGGTGGCTTGCCAACAGCTCGATTCGGGCGTGGGATACGGTCCGGAAAGCAGAGAACGGCAAGGGCGGTCGCCTGGGGGATGTGCTGGATGCTTATCACAAGGATACCGATGAAAAACCGGGCTGACGAATACACCGAGGCTTTGCAGACCATGGGTCCGGTTGCATGGGCGCAGGGTCCACATGGCTGGATCAGTGATGGCCGGCCCGTCCGCCTGGCGCCATGGCAGGCGGCTGCGCTCGATGCCTGGTGGCAGCATCGGGACGATTGCACAACCTTCGCGGTCTCGAACGTCAAAAAGACAGGCAAGACGTTCGTCAATGCCGTGCTCCTGTGCTGGAGGTGGCTTGCTCTTCCCGGGCTGCACTTCGCACTTGGGAATGACCTGGATCAATCTGCGGGCCGGCAGTTCATGGAGATCGTGGAGATGATCCGCCGCAATCCATTCCTCAGCGAGAACTGCAAGGTTGGCAAGACAGAGCTCGAATTCACCCTGACAGGCAGCCGTCTTGTGGCGCTCGCTGCGGATGCTACCGGGAACAGTGGAGCAAATTTCCTGACCAGCTCGAGCACCGAAGTCTGGGGTGTGCTCTACGAGGCCGGCATTCGTGCCTACGAGGAAATGACGCCACCTCCCGGGAGGTCCTACGGCCTGCCGGCGCTCAGGATTTGCGATTCCTATGCAGGTTTTATTTCGGAGAGTGACACCTGGCATGGCCTGGTCGACCGTGGCCTGCGTGGAGATCGGCTGCCTGGCGATTGGGCGGTGTGGAAGAATGCCGGCCTGATCCTGTTCCACATGATGGGCGAGGAAGCGCGTCAGCGGTGCTACCGCGGCACGCCCGAGGAAGCTGCAGCCTATTACACGGAGCAGGCTGCCAGTCTACGCCCCGCCACGTTCACCAGGATGCATTCCAACGAACGCACCACGGGCGAAGGGGCATTCCTGCCGCCTGGCGCCTGGGATGCGTGCTACAGCGATCTGGTAAAGGCCGGCACGGACCACGTCCTTGTGTTGGGGGCGGATGCTTCGACGACCCGTGACACCACCTCCCTGATCGGCTGCTACAACAATCGGGAAACCGATACCGTAGATGTGGAGCTGGTCCGGATCTGGAAACCTCAAAAGAGCGACCTGCGAGGCGGAAAGCCAACGGTCGACCTCGACGAAACGATCGGGGCCGAAGTGCTGAGGCTGAAGAAGGCCGGCGTGGTGCAGGCGGTGTACGCTGATCCCTACCAATTGCATACGCTGATCCTGACCTGGCAGAAGGCAGGTATCAACGTGGCGGAGGTGGCGCAGAATGCCGGCAGGATCGAGGCGGATCAATCGCTGTACGATGCGGTCATTTCACGGACCATTCGGCACTACGGCGATCCGTCGCTGAACGAGCATCTCAGGAACGCTACAGCCCTGGAGACGCCTCGCGGTTTCCGCCTCGCCAAGGAAAAGATGAGCAGGAAGATCGACGCAGCGGTTGCCCTCAGCATGGCGCATTACGGCGCTCGCAGCCTAGCCGGGATGTGGTGGACTTCATGAGGATGCACTCTCAGGGTGCCTATTGGCAGATATGAGCCACAAACGGAGCAGGCCAAGCCGAGCCGAAGAACTGGAGCGCAAGGATCTTCTTCAGCCAGATCATCCAGGACCGCATGCAGCGGACCTCGAACGACCGGACATGGCGCTGGCGTTTCGGAAACTGCCGGCAAGTGATCAGGAATGCATCGAGTATGAATGCCAATTATTGATGACAAGCACCGGGCTCACCCGGGCGGATGCGCTGGAGATCGTCTGCAAGCTCGGCATTACCCTATTCAATCAACCGGACGCTGGCCGCGTTGCGGAGGCACCGGATCTAATCAAACCATTTCAAAAGGAGTAAAAGACCATGAAACAGCAGCAAGGACCATCGGGAACACCAGCACCAAAGAAGGACGTACCACCGCCGACGCAGCCTAAACGATTGCAAGGCCACGGGCAAAAGGACACGGACCACATCCTCGGCAAGCATCTGCAAAGCCTCCAGGAAGGCGCAGATGCAGCGAACGCCGAACGTCCGGAGGCGGGCGTGATCATGGGACAGCCGGACGGCAAGCCATGACCACACTCAGAGAGAGAAAGGATTACGCCGTCAGGATGTTCGAGACCGCGGCGAAAGAACTGACCGGGCAGGATTGCATCGTTGAATATGCTCCTGAAGAGTCGCGTGCGTCCGATGGACGGCGCATCTTTGGGACCATGTACAAGAGCCTCGACCGCGGCAAGCCCATCATTCGGCTGTATCCGAGAGAGGTCGACAACCCCCCTAAATTCCTGCATACCTTCGTCCATGAATGTGCGCACGTCCTTCTCGATGGTCGATCCCTGCGCCCCATATCGGACGAGAGCGCGCAGATCGACACCCCGGAGGCAACGGAGGCATTTGTCAAACAACTGGCGGGCCCGGACGAGGATAAGGCCGACTACCTGGCCGATGCGTGGCTGGATGAAGCCCGCAAGCACATTATGCCGTGGCAGGTCACGAATACCGCGGCCATGCTGAGGGCACTGGTCAACTTCCACAAGGAGGCTGAAAGGAGAATCGTCAATGACGAAGCTTGAGTTACTGGAAAAAAAGGTCGCTGAGTTCCAGACTGCCTTGAAGGCGGAGAGCGCAAAGCTCGAAACGATCAAGGCCGAACACCTGCAGCTCGATCACATAAGCCAAACGCAGGCGCAGCAAGTGGCGGCGCAGGAATATATAATCGGGCACACGCGCGAGAAGCTTGCTGAGGTGCAGAAAGCGATCGAGGAAGAGCGCGCCCGGCTGGACAGCCCGGAGGTCAAAGCAGCCCGCAAGGAAGCGGACAAGCTCGACAAGGAATTGAAGGCGGCGCAAGACAAGATCGTTGCCACCCTGATGGATGCGCGGGCACAGGTCATAGCCATGAATGACACCTCGCAGAAATTCGCCAAAGTGCAGCACGTTGTAACGGGGACCGGAGACCAAATTAATCCGATGGGCATGACCAACTGGAGTCAGTACCGGGAATTTATCACATTCACAGGTCCCGCCCTGGAAGGCTTTTACCAGCAGGGTGCGGCGATGGGATTTGTCAAGCGGACCTGATCGAACCGATCCAACCGCCCGCCGCTGGCGTTGCCTGGTCGGGCGGAAGGAGAGGATAAGGAGAAAGACATGAAAACGATGGAAACAATCGAACTCAAGCAAGCAGAGGCAACGATCACAAAGGCGCTCGATGATCTGGGGAGGCGCTTCGATGCCCTCCTGGCTGAGGCCGATAAAAAGGCGATCGTCAACCCGGAGGCGCTGCCTGACTGGATACAACTCAGCAAGGACGGTAAGGAACTTCGGCAAATGATGGAACGTATCGCGGCCAAGTCACAAGCCGTCTTTGCCAAGAGTACAGGCCGCTATCAGAAGTGGCAGGAAGGACGGGTTATAAGGAGCAAATAGCATGGAACTCGAAAATATCACGCAAAAAATCATTACCCAATATGATTCAGCCGGCATTATGGGTTTTGCCAGCGATCTGGGCATGGTCAACGGCCTTGCTGTAGTTGCAGCCGCCACTATCGCTCTGGTGACAGGCGCGACTGTCGAAGCGGTCAAGACGACGCTGGCCTGGGGCCAAGAGCTGCACACCACAACGCTCGAGCTGGGGGATACCACCGATCAGGCAGCCGGCCTGCAACTCGCCACCGACGCGGTGGGTATCTCGATTGACACCGTGACCAGCAAGATGATGATGCTCGAGAAAGGGCTGATGACCAACAAAGATAAGATCGGTGCGACCGGCACCGAGCTGACCAATCTCGGGATAAATTGGCACAATGTAAACGGCACCCTGATGGATTCGCCCCAGCTGCTCCAATCCGTCGCGGACTGGTTTGCCAATACCACGGATGCCGTCGCCCGCAACAATGCCGAAACGCTGATCTTCGGACGCGGCAGCGCACAACTCGACGACCTGCTCGAGAACCTGGCCGGGAACGGGATGCAGAAGTACATCGACCAGGCCAAGGCGATGGGGCTCAACCTCACCCCGCAGATGACCGAGAATATCAAGAACCTCAACCAGAATATGAATATCCTGCAGGACCAGGTCAAGGGTATAGCGGTCATCTTCGGTCAAGCATTCGTCCCGGCGCTGCAGGCCAGTGTGCAGTGGATTGGGAACCTTGTGACCCAGATGACCCCGGCCGTCCAGCAGTTCGGCGGCTTCCTGGCGCTTTTGCTGGGAGGCTCAGCGAATGGACCGCTTGCGCCAACTATGGGCGGAGGAACTGCCGGCGGGCGTCCTGCATCCTATTCGGCGCAGCAAGCAAACTATGATTTTTGGGCTTCCCAGTCTCACAAGGTGGGTGCGACGAACCCCTACGCCACTGGCGGATCTCCCGGGTTGGGACCGAACAGCGAGTTTGCCCAAGGGGCTGTGCCGGTTGCTGGGAATGCTCTGACGCCGTTCGAGACTGACATCATGGGGGTCGTGGATGAGGTGAAATCCCAACTGCCCATTATCGGAGGCTGGTTCAATACCTATGGGCCTGTGTTCGGCGGCGTTCTCAATAGGCTCGTTACACTTTTTCCCACCCCAGCTGTCCCTCTTCCAGCTGGTGAGGGTTACGGTTCCGGTCCGGGAGGAAAGGTATACAACAGCGACTTGAATAAGCCTGTCGCACAACTCACGGGCGATGATTGGCAGAAGCTATTTATGGGGCTCGCTGACAAAATGGGGGTTCCGCAGGTGACCGTGGCCCAGTGGAATGTCACCAATGGAAAAATCCAGACATCGCTAGACAATTCATCTCAGGCGCAAAGGGACCTAAAGAAGTCCATCGATGCTTTTAATAACACTTCGCTCACACTTCCCCGTACCATCCGGGACGCGATCATCACAGGACTGGCGGGGACTGGCAAGTAAGCACGCCGCCGGCAGTACAAAACCCCTCCCGGTTAACCTCCTGACCGTGCCGGCCTCAGAGCTGCCAGGCGTAGAACGGGAGCGCCAGGATGACCAGTGCCTCGCCGATCAAGAGCGATGGGTGCCGGATGCGGCCAGGCGGAAGGCTGCGCGGGAACACCGGACCATTGACCGCCGCGAGATGGCCGAACTCGAGCGCCGGCGAGGGGAGCTCATGGGCTGGACAGCCACAGGCACCTCGAGGGGTGGGAAGGACGAAAAAGCATCCTGATGCTGTAGTCTGGTGCAAACGGATGGTTTACCGCAGTCTATCGACTTTTGAGGGAATAGGATGTAAAATGTTTTCAACAAACGGGCCGGCTGACTGTGGATGCAGCCAACCGGTCCTAAACCAAACCACCGGACTAGCGGCGGCGTGATCTTCCAAGATTATACCTGCCCCTGGTGGAACTCATCAGGGGCATTTGATTGCCCCGGAAAGGCAAGTCGAAATGAACGCAGAAGAGAGAGGTAAGCTGTATTGGGGGTTTTATCATTGGCTGGAAAGAACGTCCGGCAAGGAAGCCGCTGAGGCTTTCGAGGCGATCCATGCGGCGAGTGTGTTTCCAGAAGCCTACCAAGAGGAGCTCGCCAAAGCCGCCGCATGGTTGGAGGCGCAGTCATGCTAGATAATTCAATCGCAATCACAGAAACAATGGGGCTGGTGGTTATCCAGCCCCGACCGCTTGACCAGAACCCGGCAGCGGTCTACTTGGCAAGCCTAGCAGCAACGGGTCGAAAATCTATGTTGCTCGGGCTCAGGGTGATGGCCGAGCTTTTGACCGGCAACCGCGACGCCCTGGCCGTGGATTGGTCACAAGTGCGATACCAGCACGCCGCCGCCCTGCGCGCGAAGCTGATCGAGCATTATGCGCCGGCGTCCGTCAACCTGTTCCTGAGCGCCCTGAAAGGCACACTTAAAGAAGCCTGGCGGTTGGGGTTAATGTCCGCTGAGGACTACGCCCGCGCCACCGACCTAAAAAACGTACCAGGCCAAAATATCCCAGCCGGCCGGGAGCTCGCCTCTGAGGAAGTGGCCGCCCTCATGACGGACTGCGAGAATGACCCCGGCTTACCCGGAATCCGGGATGCGGCGATCATCTCTCTGATGTACACCTGTGGGCTGCGACGGGCGGAGGTGATCACCCTGGACTTGGATGACTACGACCCGGAAAGCGGCCGGCTGGCGATCCTGGGAAAGCGCATGAAAGAGCGCACCGGCTATTTGAATCAAGGCGCGGCCGATGCTATGGCTGACTGGCTGGCCGTGCGCGGTGCGGAACCGGGCCCTCTGTTCCTGGCCATCCGTCGCGGCAGGTCTACTCACACCCAGGGTGTGCTCACCGCCGGCCGCCGGATGACCGACCAGGCCGTTTATCACATCCTCGCCAACAGGGCGAAGCGCGCCGGTGTGTTCCACTTCTCACCTCACGACATGCGCCGAACCTTTGTCTCTGACCTCCTGGACGCTGGTGCCGATATTGCGACTGTTTCCAAGATGGCCGGGCATGCGAACGTGCAGACGACCGCCCGCTATGACCGCAGGGGCGAGGCGGCAAAGCAAAAGGCCGCCACATTGTTGACCATTCCTTATCTTAAGCGGTCCAGGCAGTAAAAACCGCCCGATCGTGCCCCGCCCTGTCCAGGCCGGAATTCACCAGAAAAACGCTTGAATGGGCAGTATATACATGTTATGATAAAGCAAATTGTATACGAATGTGCAATGGTGGAATCATACGCCGAAATCCCCTCCACCTGCACACGGCCTGTGATTTTCTTTTCTAAATGAGCTATGCCGATCGCACTTAAAACCAACGAAGTGCTGCGTGGCCGCTACCGGATTCAACAGCGGATCGGACAGGGAGGCATGGGGAATATTTACCTGTCCGACGACCTGCGTCTGGATGGGCGCCTTTGCGCGCTCAAGGAGGTCGAATACGACCGATCGCTGCCGCCCAATCTGCTCAAAGAGGCCCGCGAGCAATTCCTCCGCGAAGCCACGGTTTTGGCGCGCCTCGACCATCCCAACCTACCTAAGGTCTCAGATTTCTTTTCCAGCGGACCGCGCGATTACCTGGTGATGGATTACATTCCGGGCAAGGACCTGCGCGCACTGATGCTGGAGGCCAAACAACATAATACATTCCTGGCGGAGGCCGATGTCCTGGGGTGGGCATCCCAATTGGCCGATGCGCTCAACTACTTGCACCATCAGGATCCTCCCCTCGTTCATCGGGATATCAAACCTTCCAATCTCAAGATCACCCCGAACGGTACCCTGAAGCTGGTCGATTTCGGCCTAGTGAAAGCGCTCGCACCGGATGAAATGACCGTCACAGTAATCCAGGGCCGGGGCACGGCTCTCTACACGCCACTGGAACAATACGGGGGGGACGGCTTGCACACGGACTTTCGCAGTGATATCTATGCCTTCGGCTGCACGCTCTACCACATCTTGACCAACACCCCACCCGTCGACGCCCGTGAGCGTTTTCTCCAGCCCGATAGCCTGCACTCCCCGCGCAGCCTCAATCCCGCGATCAGTCCACGCACGGAACGGGCGATCCTTTGGGCGATGGAATTACATCCGAACGACCGCCCTGCAAATATCACCGATTTCCAGGAATTTCTGATTGGAAACCGCGAAATCCCTGTGCGCTCCTCCACCGCATCGTCGCGTGCATCCAACTCCCTGCTCCGCCAGATCCGGAGGGCCCCCGACCAAATCTTGCTCTGGGTTGCAGCTGGACTTCTGGTAATTAGCCTCATTGCCTCCTTCGTGCGCTGACAATTCGCGACCAGGCAAACCCCGCTCCCAGCCCGGCCGCTGCACCTGCAAGGACCACCACCGCAATCCCGATCAAACCACTGGAACCGATCAAAGCTCCGGCCCCCGGAAGCCCCAGCGCAAGATAGTTATAGGTCAGCAGGCCTCCCAAGGTCGTGCAAATCGCCCAGCGCAACGCCCAATGCGCTGAAACGAGGCGCACCCCGAGCCAATAGGCCAGGTACGCCAGAGCACCCAGCAGGACCACTGCGATCAACCAGTCCCCCAGATTGGGATTTCCCGGCGCGGTCGGCGGTACGACCGGGCTGGCCGTTGCCACCAGCCTGGGAGTAGGGGTCAGCTCCGCGGCCTGTGTCGGGGAGATCACCGTCACACTGTAACCTTCTGTGGATACGATGAGTTGTAAAACGACCGAAGTGGTTGCCGGATCACTCGTGGCGCGCACCTCAAACAGGCCGGGCTGGGTAGTGCTGAACGAGGCACGCGCGATCCCTTGCACCGTGACCGCGACTTGCGATTGCAAAACACCCTGCGCACCTGAAGAAAGGTTAAATTGCACCGGGGTCCCATCCGGTACAGGATGGTGGTTGAGGTCCAGGATCACACCAGTCCGGACCGAGATGGGTTCTCCGACTTTAAAAGAGGGGGTGGCCGTAACCGTTGGCTGCGGGCTCTTTTCCGCCCCCTGGGTCGCACTGGCAGTGGGCTGCAGATCCAGGGCCAGCTGGATGACCTGGCTCGGGTCCGGTTTTGTGGCAGTGTACAGGTCATAACCGGTGCCAGGCACGGAGACAGGCAACGCTCCTGCCGGTGCCAGTTCCTGGAACAGCAAACGGGCGGCCACGTCCACAAAAGCTGGTGATTTACTATACAGGCAGTAATAGGCCGTGAGCTTGGAAATATCGGTCGCGTCCAAATAATAAGGTGCGTTGAAGGAAAACAGGATCACATGCTTATCCTTCAACAGATCCTGCCGCTCGGAAAGAAAGCGTTCGAGGGTGGTGGTCTGGGCTGCGTTCGGTTCGGCATCCAACAGACTGAGAATGATCCACTGAGCCTGGCCCAGGTCATTTTCTTCGTTCGTATTACCCTGTCCACCCTGCAGTAGCGCGGGTAGGGTGTCCATCGAATAGGAGATCAGGTGGACACTCGTGATCTGACCGCCAGCCTGAGAACCGTATAAGCGCAGGACCGCTTTTTGAAGCGCGTCCACCTCCATCATCGGTTTAGGTGAGCAGCCGCTGCACTGCTGGCTGGATCGAGTGTCGGTCAGAAACACAATACGGTCATGGGGGCCCGGAGGCGATGGCAGCAGCGTTGCTAAATCCGCGAGATCCGGGCTCACCAGAGTGGCGGACTGTCCGGCGACGGCGGCGGTCAGGTTCTGTTGCTGCCCGAGCGAGCTGAGCTGATACTCAGGGGGGGTGACATTTTCTGGGCTGAAATGGGGGTAAAGCCGGTATTTAAGGGTCAGGATCCGCAATACAGCTGCGTCGACACGACTGGCAAAGACAGGATCCTGGCGATACTTCTGGGAGAAAAAATCCAGGATCTTGAGCACGGTGCTGTAATTGTCCGGAGCGTCACTGGATTGAATATTCCCCAGATCGAGCAGGTCATTCCCGGCCTGGAAAGCATCCAAAGTGACCTGATTGGCCTCAAATGACTGGCCGCCGGTCGTATAGAATAAACGCACGGTCTGGCTGCCCAGGTCGTCGCTGATCATCAACCCACCATTCTGGCGCCAGGTAGTAAATTGTGGAAGGGAGAGAATAAAGGAGAGGGCCTGCGGATCGAAGCTGACCGGCCGAGTCGTCGAGCGGATATTGCCCTGCAGACCCTGGTAGCGGATGTGAGAAACCAGCAGCCCGTCCGCCACGCTATTCGGATCTGTTGTATTGCCGGTCACCGCGAAGAAAGGCGCCAGCTCGATCTGCTTCAATTGTTCCAGGGATTTGCGAACCGTCGCCGCCTCTGCTCCCGCCGGTCGATCGGAACTGCCCTGTCCCGGAAAATGCTTGGCGATCACCGCCATCTGCCCATTGCTGCCTATATGCAAGCCATTAATGAACGCCTGACCCATCGCCCCAACCCAGTATGGATCGCCTCCGAAAACGTTGGCTGCCAGGCCGTTCAGCGGGGTCTCCCCAGGGGAATCGAGCACATCCAGCGGTGGTCCGAAGTACAGGTTAAAACCAAGCGCAGAGAGCTCCTCGCCTGCGACCGCACCAACCTGCTGGGCAAGCGATGGATCCCAGGTCGCCCCGATAGCCATCGGGTCGGGCAGCGTCGTAAGTCCATTCAGGATCTGATCGTTCGGAGCACCATCGCCGTCCTGGGAGATGCCGATGAAGAGCGGTATGTAATTCAACGGAGCTGCTGAAGCGGTTGGGGCGGATGCGGGGGTGCCCTGAGACGGCTGCAGTTGCTCATCCTGCAATTGGGCGATCAGCTGGTAAGCGGATGTCACGGTGTTCGGCGCATCCACGAAATTATCATTCGAGGCGAGCAGGGTTACCCCCCCGATATAATGGTTGGCGATCAGATCGTAGATTGGGGATTTTTGATCGGTATTCGTACCGGTAAAGGTGACCAGGAACAGCTGCCCGACCCGTTGTTCGGGGGTCAGCTTCGCAAGCAGTGCCTGAGCAAGGGATCCCGGCTGCGTGGCTTGATTCAACCCACCCGCGCGCGCCTGAAATGCTCCTGACCCGGAGAGCAACACTACAATTATTAAGAGAATCGCGAGGAAGCGTTCCCGACACATTCTGAATTCACAAACCTTCCATCAAAACCGCCTGGACAACGGAGCAGAGATTCCATACAGACTTTACCAGCCGCTACCCTGGATCCGGAAGCGCATGCGAACGGTGAGGCGATGGGCTCGACGGCAGACAAAGACCCGGGCATGGAGATCAATTCAATCTCCCGAGAAGCCGGCATGCGAGTGCTGGATCGTCCGTGATGATCCCATCCACACCGAGGCTGATAACACGGCGGATGTCGACTTCCGCATTCACCGTCCATACATGCACCCGTTTCCTGGCCGCATGAACCCGCCGCACCAGGCCGTTGTCAAGATCGGTCAGGTAGGGATGCAGGACAGCATAATCGCCCCGCCAACCGAAGACCCTCCCCCAGCCACCCCGCCAGCCTGAATGGGTCAGGAGGCCGCGTGGAACACTCGGCAGTATTTTTCGCATGCGGCTGAGGTCTCTGGGGAGAAAGGATGAAAATAGCACGCGCTCTTCCAGGGCATGCTGCCTGACCATTTCCGCCACTTTTGGTACGAGCCCGTCGAGCGGTGTGGCGTATTTGGGCAATTCAACGTTGAGATATAAACGTTTGCCCACTGCCTCGAAGAGTTCGTTCAGGGTCGGGATGGGTTCGCCGTGGAACTGCGCCGAGAACGAAGAACCGGCATCCAGCTCACGCAGGGCTGGAAGGTCAAGCTGAGTGACATTGCCGGTTCCATCGGTCGTGCGGTCCACGGTCGGGTCGTGGAGCACAATGACCTGACCATCCCTGGTCAATTGGACATCAAACTCGATCGCGTCCGCCCCCTGCCGAGTAGCTGCCTCGAAGGCTGCCAGCGTATTTTCTGGAGCATGAATAGAATCGCCGCGATGGGCGATCACCAGGGGAGTTGTCAGATCCAACCACATGTTAAAGTTCCACAAAATACGCCTTGGCGGCGCGGTCGAGCATGTCTTTATTCATGATC
Source organism: Anaerolineales bacterium (assembly GCA_050013095.1). GTDB lineage: Bacteria > Chloroflexota > Anaerolineae > Anaerolineales > Villigracilaceae > UBA877. Next base: position 76,410 of record JBEKFY010000006.1, read on the forward strand.
GGTTCGGTGGAAAGGTAACGGGCGATATCCAAAATCTGGTCGCAAATGTCGCGTGGATGGGAGGCACGCAGTTTGCGATTGCGCTTGATATACCACTCCTGGAGCAAATAGGCCAAACCCTGATCGTTATAAGGTATCCCCTTCTGCTGGGCCACCCGTCGGAAAATCTCGCGGTATTCTTCATAAGAAGGATCGCCGATCTCGATCTTGTGACGCAAGCGGCGCATAAACGCTTCATCGACCAGATCGCGCGGCGGAAGGTTGGTCGAAAAGACGACCAGCACATCGAAGGGAATTTCCACCTTCGCTCCTGTGTGCAAGGTCAAGTAATCCACCCGGTTCTCCAGAGGCACGATCCAACGATTGAGCAGATCGCGCGGTCGAACCTGTTGACGGCCGAAGTCGTCGATCAGAAGAATGCCGCCGTTGGACTTCACCTGGAAGGGAGCTTCATAGAATTTCTGTACATCGTTGAAGACCAGGTCGAGGCCTTCCAGCGTCAGTTCGCCGCCGACCATAATAAAGGGGCGGCGGATCTTGACCCAGCGTGGGTCACGGCGTGCCCCGGCGCGTAAATTGCCAGTCCCGCTGGAGGTCGTATCCTGTTCGGGCGCAAGCTGGTGGTTGACCGAGTCGTAGAGCTTAACGATCTGCCCGTCCAGATACAGGGCGTACGGGATGAACATCGACTGGCTGAGGATCAGATTGCCAAAGGCCTTGGCCACGCTGGTTTTACCATTGCCAGGAGGTCCGTAAAGAAAGATCGAGGTGCCCGAGTTAATGGCAGGACCCAGCCGCTGGAAGGTATTTTCGGAAAGGACCAGCTGGGAAAGGATCTGCCGCATGGAACGGCTGGTGATCGCCATCCGGCCCCGGCTCTGGCGCCGGATCGATTCATTGTAAAAGGAGATCGGCACAGGTGCAGGACCGGCGTACTGGCTGCGGTCAAGGGCCTCCCTGGCCCGGATGATGCCTGCACCGGTGATGGCATAGGTGTAAGAACCTTCACCGAGGCCCATCTGAGAGGACTTGACCTCGATCAATTTCTCCCGTTTCATAGTCTCCAGAATCTGATCGACGATCCCGGCAAATGGCAGGGCAATTTCCTCGGCAACCTTGAATCCGGAAAGGTAACCCTGGAAATAGATGATCTTCAGGGCCAGATCCTGCAGCCAGAGCAGCGATAGCCCGGTGTCCTCCAGTTTCGTGAGTGGAGGGGGAATGAATTGAGCAGGTTGCGAGGTCGTGGTCACTGGCGGCGAAACAACGGTCATAGAGCAGCCTCCCGGATCAGGATACAAGTCCATTATAGCACGGTGATTTTTTCCGTAGGTCTTCATTTCGTTTATAATTCAGCCATGGAATTTTCAGTCATTATCCCCGTATACAATGAAGTTAACTCCATCCGGGAGATCATCCACCGGGTGCAGGCCATCCAACTGGCGGAGGAGATCCTCGTCGTGGACGATGGCTCCGCAGATGGGACTCGCGAGCTGCTCGGCGCATTAGACGGCGTGGGCGGTGTGCGCGTCCTGCTGCATGAAAAGAATCTGGGCAAGGGGGCCGCTGTCCGCACCGGACTGGCAGCAGCCCGTGGGGATGTCCTGATCATTCAAGATGCCGACCTTGAGTATGACCCCAAGGAAATTCCCCTCCTGTTGAAACCCATTCAAGAAGGGATTGCGGATGTGGTTTATGGGTCGCGATTCCTGGGTGGAGCGCGCCGCCCGATCTTGTTCTGGAATATGATCGCGAACAAGATCCTCACCTTTACAACCAACATCCTCTATAACAATATCCTGAGTGATATGGAGACTGGCTATAAAGTGTTTCGCCGAGAGGTGCTGGACGGCGTCCCCCTGCATGCCCGCCGCTTCGACTTCGAACCGGAATTTACCGCCAAGATGCTCAAGCGCCACGTACGCATCTATGAGGTCCCGATCTCCTTCAACCCCCGCGACTACAGCGAAGGGAAAAAAATAAGATCGAAGGATGCTTTCGTTGCCATCTGGACTTTGGTGAAATATCGGTTTGTAGACTGAAGCAGGTTGAAGAAGGAAAAAGGGGGAAGGAAATAGGTCGCCCTTCGCACGATCCTTGTTTTCTCAGCAATCGCCGAGCTAATCGGGTGTTCCTGCAGCCTTCAAGTCCTTCACATTCAGCTGGAGCGTGCTCCGTCCGTTGAATTCGTTCATCTCGAACGTATAAACCAGGTCCAGATGACGAGGCAGCTGCGCCTGCCAGGCACCCAGACGAAAGCCGATGGCATCGAGGGTCACCCGACCATCGCTCACATTCAACTTCAAATGTTTGCCGTCCGAACCGACCACGCGGGAACTCAAGACAGTGACATTCCGCGAGACAAAGACCGCCTCTGGGTTCCCAAAACCGGTCGGCTGCAGGGCATCCAGGTGTTTCAATAAGCCTGAATGAAGATCGGATAAAGAGACCTCCAGATCGGCGTGCAGCGTCCGGCGGAGCACCTGACCATCAAATTGCCGGTTTGCAATCGACAGGAGCCGTTGCTTCAATTCGGGGAAAAGATCGTTGCGAACGGTAAATCCGGCGGCTGCGGCATGCCCACCGTAGCGAATCAGCAGGTCGGCACACTGGTCGAGAGCCTTGGTGATGTGGAATTCCGGGATCGAACGGCACGAGCAGCGGGTGGTATCCGCGAACTGCTGGCCCACCACAGCAGGACGGTAATAGGATTCAACCAATCGGGAAGCTGCCAGTCCAACCACCCCGGCATTAAAGTCGGGGTGAACCGCGAACAGGATCAGGGCCTCTGGTTCTTCGGCCTGGACCTGCGCCTCGGCCTGTTCCTGGATTTTGCGGGTCAGAGACTGGCGCTCGTGGTTTTGGTGGTCGAGCTTCAGGGCAAGCGCACCGGCCTTTTGTACGTCCTGGGTGGTCAGGAGTTCAAAGGCCGCCAGGGCCGAATCCAGCCTGCCGGCCGCATTCAGGCGCGGACCCAAGATATATCCGATGGCATTTGCATCGATCCGCTCTCGCGGTAGTTCTGAGACAGCTGCCAGGGAAAAGATCCCCTGTCTCGGGGTGAGGCGTATGCTCTGCAAGCCCTGGTGAACCAAAGAACGGTTTTCCCCGACCAGCGGAGCCAGGTCCGCGACCGTGCCCAGAGCGACCAGATCGAGCATATCTTCAGCTCGCAGTGTTTCTGTTGACCGGCGTTCCAGGACCGCCTGTGCCAGTTTATACGCCAGACCAACGCCAGCCAGGTCCTTATCCGGGTAGGTCTCGCCTTCCTGTTTGGGATCGATAACGGCCAGGGCTGACGGCAGCTCCCCTGCGGCAGGCTGATGGTGATCGGAAATGATCAGGTCGAGACCGATGGTCCGGGCATAAGACGCCTCTTCATGCGAACGGATGCCGCAGTCGACCGTGATCACCAGCCTGACCCCTTCCGCCTTAAGCAGATCCAGGGCTTCCTTGTTGAGCCCGTAGCCCTCCTCGAAACGATTAGGGATGTAGCCGCGCACTTTGCTGCCCAATGCCTGCAATGTCAGGAAAAGAATTGCCGTTGCGGCCACACCATCCACATCGTAATCCCCATAAATGGCAATTGGCTCAGCGTTCTTCAGTGCCTCCAGAATGCGCTCGACGGCAGGTTCAATGCCGGCCATCTTCCAGGGGGAGGCATCCAGCGGGGCTAAGGCCTGCAAGTAACTGCGAGCCTCATTTTCCGTGGTGTACCCCCGGTTAAACAAGATCTGACGCAGGATCGGCGGATAGGCCGCCAGGGATTCGTTGACCTGGGGTGTAATGAGAGCGGCAACCTTCCAGTGTTTGGGATCTGGGGATCCTGGTGCGATGGTAGACAGCATGGTACCGAGTATAAACTGTGGGCGGAGAGAAGGCAAGCCCACCTGGCGCCGGTGTATCAAACTGCATTCCCATTCCTCACTGTTCCTCCTCAACCCTTTGCAAGGGGTTGCCGCAATGCAGCGACAGTTTGAAGAATGTCCGTCCTCGTTCGGTTATAATCATTCGCATGTTCGAATTCGAAATCCAAGCCAAGCAGGGCCGGGCCCGGGCGGGTGTCTTCCATACACCCCATGGCGACCTGTTGACCCCGCTCTTCGCACCAGTCGGGACACAGGCCACGGTTAAAACCCTAACCCCCGCCCAGCTGGATGAACTGGGTGCCTCCCTGGTGCTCGCCAACACATACCATTTGTACCTGCGCCCAGGGGATGATCTGATTCGTGAGATGGGGGGATTACACACCTTTATGCAATGGCCGCACCCGCTGCTGACCGACTCGGGCGGGTACCAGGTCTTTTCGATGGCTCAGACCCGCAAGGTGGATGAAAACGGCGTCACCTTTAAATCCCACATCGACGGCTCCACTCACCGCTTCACTCCCGAAGGGTCGATCGCTATCCAGGAGAATCTTGGAGCGGACATCATCATGGCCTTCGACGAATGCGCCGATCCCTATAACCGTCTATACAATGAAGAGGCCATCCAGCGGACGCACGCCTGGGCGGACCGCAGCCTGGCGGCACACCATCGGTCCGACCAGGCGCTTTTCGGAATCGTGCAGGGAGGTATCTTTCCGGACCTGCGGTCAGCTTCGGCGCAATTCATCGCCTCGCGCGACTTCCCCGGACACGCCATCGGCGGACTGTCCGTAGGCGAGACAAAAGTGGAGACTTATGCCATGCTCGACCTGGTGGCTGACTCCCTGCCAGAGAACAAGCCGCGCTACCTGATGGGCGTCGGTACACCCGAGGATCTCATTCAAGGCATCCGGCGCGGGGTGGATATCTTCGACTGCGTCCTGCCAACACGTCTGGCACGCCATCATACTGCCTTTTCACCTACGGGACGCTTGAACCTGATGAACGCCGTCTTTGCACGCGACCAGGCTCCGTTAGATGAGACCTGCACCTGCTATACCTGCCAGCACTTCAGCCGGGCCTACCTCCGGCATCTTGTGAATGCCAAGGAACTGCTGGCGGGAACGCTGCTCTCTATTCATAACCTACACGCATTAATCCAGCTCGTGAATGATATCCGCCAAGCAATCCTGGAAGAACGATTCGAGAGCGCCGCCCCCCTCCTGCTCCAGCGCTGGTCCGATAACGTCGCGGACGAGGGCGATCCGGAACCTGCATAAGCTGAATTTTCACGCCACGCCAGCCATCTTCAATCCGGCCAGCGGGCAGATACTGCTTCCCCACCGAGGTGTTCGCATGACTTCCATTTCAGACCAAACCCCCATCATGATCGATCTGCTCAAGCGGCTGGTCGAGACCGAATCCCCATCACACGATAAATCCGCTGTAGACCGGATGGGTACGATCGTGGCGGAGGAATGCCGGCGTCTGGGCGCGGCGGTCGAAATCACAGAGCAGGCTTCAGCCGGGAACCAAGTCGTCGCCCGCTGGGGCAGCAAGCCAGGCAACATCCTGCTCCTGGCGCACATGGATACCGTCTTCCCGATCGGAACAATCGGGAAGATGCCTTTCTACGAAAAAAGCGGGAAGATTTTTGGCCCGGGGACTTCTGATATGAAGGGAGGTATCGTCGTCGGATTGTCGGCGATCGCAGCGATGCAGAAAACCGGCTCCATGCCGCCGCGCCAGATCACAGCGCTTTTCACTTCCGATGAAGAGATCGGCAGTCATGCCTCCCAAGCACTGATCGAAACCCTGGCAAAAGGATCCGTCCTGGTCCTGGTTCTCGAACCGGGCCTGCCCGACGGCTCCATCAAAATCTGGCGCAAGGGAGTGGGCGATTTCACCATCACGGTCCGCGGCCGGGCTGCCCACGCCGGAGCCGATCACGAAAAGGGGCGCAACGCGATCGAGGAGCTGGCGTACCAGATCATTGTCATCCAGAAGCTGACCGACTATGACCGGGGCACCACGCTCAATGTCGGCATGATCCGCGGGGGAACCGCCTCAAACGTAGTACCGGAGGAAGCTGCCGCGGACGTGGACCTGCGTGTCCTTCAACCAGGGGAGGCCGAACGCATTATCGCCGCCTTGCACGCCCTGCGGCCGGTTCTGGGAGGGACCACAATCCAGATCACCGGCGGCCTCGAACATGCTCCCATGCCATACGATCAAACAATGAAGAAAACCTTCGAAAAGGCCAAAACCATAGCCAAGAAAATCGGGATTGAACTCAAGGGCAATGGGACCGGAGGCGCCTCCGATGGGAACCAGGTCGCGGCACTGGGCATCCCGGTCCTGGACGGGCTGGGACCGGCTGGCGAGGGGTATCACTCCGAACGCGAATTTATTTTCAAGGACAGTTTGCAGGCGCGGGTTGATCTGCTCATGGCCCTGCTCTGCGGGTGGTAACTGCATGCGATACCCCCTGCTTTTCCTGTCCGTCCTCACCCTGCTGCTCCCTGGCTGCTCCTCGGCTGCCCCGACCCCCGCGCCGATTTCCCTCACGGTCCAGTACACCGCCTCAGCCCAAGCGTGGCTCCCCAGCCTAGTGGCCTGTGCGGGGAACATGACGATCAATGCTGAACAACGCCTCGGGGAAGTCCTGGATCCGAACGCCGATCTCGCCATCCGCATAGGGCAGCCGGGCGATTTGACCTCTCCCGCCTTCCGGATCGGAACCGAGGACGTGCTGGTCATCGTCAATCCGCAAAACCCGATCCATCAGCTCTCTGCCGGTCAGGTGCGCGGGCTTTTCAGCGGGCAGGTTCAAACCTGGAAGGACCTCGCTGGCGCGGACTCCCCGGTGGAGATCTGGGCCTATCCCGAGGGCGATGACGTCCAGCAGGTCTTCGAACAGGCCGTCCTGGCAGGCAGCCCGATCAGCACTACCGCGCGCCTGGCGAACAGCCCGGAAGAGATGGCCCAGGCGGTTGCGAAGGACGTGGAGGCGGTCGGGTTCCTTACCCGCCACTGGAAAAAGGGGGATGTGGCAGAGGTCTTCGTGGCGGTTTCCGCGCCGGTCCTGGTGATCACGTCTTCTTCGCCAAAAGGAAACCGCGCTGCGCTTCTGGACTGTCTGCAAAAATGATCCGCCGCGACCGCTGTTAAAAAGTCATCCTTCCACATTTTTCTGCGTGGAAGGATGACTTGATCAGAGATGCATTTACTACCGGGCAGGGTCAGACGACGTTATATTCGCGAATCTGGCGGCCCTCGTCATAGCGAGCTAGGTCTAGCGAGGATACATCCAGGCTTTTGAATCTGCCGTCCAGGATCAATTCGGCCATTAATTTTCCGGAGATGGGTCCGTGCATGAACCCATGGCCGGAGAAACCAGCTACGACGTAAAAACCCTCTACCGGCGTCTTCCCAAAGATGGGATGGGCGTCCGGTGTGACTTCGTAGAGGCCGGCCCAATGGTTCAGCAGACCGGCCTTTTCCAGGAGCGGCATGCGGGCGATGGCAGCTTCCAGGTTGATCATTTCAAACTCGGTATCGATATTCTGGTCAAACCCCGGTTTCTCGTCAGGATTGGACATACCGGTCAGCAGGCCTTCGCCTTCGCGGTGGAAGTAGAGCGATTGGGCGAAGTCCAGGACAAATGGAAAATCTGCCGGAATTTCAGGAAGAGGGGTGGTGGTCATGATCTGGCGGCGTACAGGGTCGATGGGGACCTTGACCCCTGCCATTTGACCGACCGATCCAGCCCAGGGTCCGGCCGCGTTGACCACGATCGGGGTTGAGATCACCCCCTGGTTTGTTACGACCGCTGCGCACTTTCCCCCTATGACCTGGATCCCGGTTACTTCTACCTTATTCAAGGCCTTGACCCCCAGGCGCTGGGCGGCGTTGATGTACCCCATCACGACACTGTTGGGGTCGACCAGGCCATCTTCCGCGTTATAGGTCCCGCCCAGGACATCTTCCAGGTGCATCAGCGGCAATCTGCGGCGCACTTCGTCACCGCTGACCCATTCGGTGTGGACCCCCAGGCTCTGCTGGAGCTCCACACTGTGGTGGAAGATCTGCACATCCTCGGGTTTGGTCAGAATGAAGAGGTAGCCGCATTTTCGAAAGTTGATCTCCTGGCCAATCTCGTCTTTGAAGCGGTCGAGCATCGGAAGGCTGATGAGCGAGAGCCGGATGTTGATCTCCGTCGAAAATTGATAGCGCACGCCGCCGGCACACCGGCCGGTTGCCTCCTGGCCAAAGAATTCATCCTTTTCCAGGAGAACGATATTTTTCTGGCCGCGCTGGGCCAGGTGATAGGCAGTGCTCGGCCCCATCACCCCGCCTCCGATGATCACGATATCAGCCGTATTGGGTACCATATCTCAGCTCATATCTCCTTGTTGAAAAAGCCTGGTTGGTCAGGGACCCTTATTCATGGGAAACCCGTTTTCTAGACGAAAACGGGTTCCGGGATCGCCTCTGTTCCTACAAAATATCGATCTATTCCATGCCCAGGTAGGATTTCTGGACCATCTTATTGTTCTTGAGTTTCTCGGCACTATCCTGCAGTACAATCTCCCCGGTCTGCATCACATACCCTCGTTGGGCAACGGAAAGCGCCATCAGGGCATTCTGTTCCACCAGCAGAATAGTCGTCCCCTCTTTATTAATTTGTTTGATCGTCTCAAAGATGTTTTCCACCAGAACAGGGGCAAGACCCATGGAAGGTTCGTCCATGAGAAGCAGCCGCGGGTGGGACATCAGGGCCCGCCCCGTTGCCAGCATTTGTTGTTCCCCGCCGGAGAGCGTTCCACCAAGCTGGGTGCGACGCTCCTTGAGTCGCGGGAACAGAGTGAATACGAGCTCCAGATCCTTTGCAATCTCCGCTCCGCGATTCCGGGTGTAAGCACCCATCTCCAGGTTTTCAGAAACGGTCAGCCGTGAAAAGATAGCCCGCCCTTCAGGGACCATGGACATCCCTTTAAAGATGAGATCGTGGGCTTTGTAGCTGGCCAGGTCTTCCCCATCGAACAAGACCCGCCCCTCGCGTGGTTTGAGCAGTCCGACGATCGTCCGCAGCGTGGTGGATTTACCGGCACCGTTGGCACCGATTAGAGTAACAATTTCACCCTTCTCTACGGTCAGGGATATCCCTTTAAGAGCGTGAATATTTCCGTAGTACGAATGGATGTTGTCAACCTCTAGGATAGGCATTTTTATCCTCCGGCTTAAGCGGCAGCAGCTGGCTGACCTAGCCCGCTCGCCGCCCCCCGTCCCAAGTAGGCCTCAATCACTCGCGGATTCCTCTGGATTTCCTGCGGCGTCCCCTCGGCAATTTTTAGACCAAAATCCAATACGGTTATTTTTTCGGAGATGCTCATCACCACTCGCATCTGATGCTCGATGAGCAGGATAGTGATACCCAACTCGTCACGCAACCGGCGGATGAAATTGACCATATCCTGGGTCTCGCTGGGATTCATCCCTGCAGTCGGTTCATCCAAGAGCAGCAGGAAAGGTTTGCTCGCCATGGCGCGCGCAATTTCCAGGCGGCGCTGTTCCCCATAAGGCAAGTTCTTAGCCAGCAAATCACCCTTCCCTTTCAGATTGATGAAATAGAGCAACCGATTGGCTTCTTCCACGGCTTCCTTTTCTTCCCGATTGGTGCGCGGGTCGCGGAAGATGCTGCCAAACAGTCCAGATTTTAAGTGAGGCTGCATTCCGACCAGGATATTTTCCACCGCGGTCATGTTTTTGAAGAGCCGAATGTTTTGATAGGTGCGGGAGATCCCCAGGTGCGTGACCCGATCGGGGGACAAGCCGGTAATGTTTTTACCTTTCAGCAAGATCGTGCCTTCCTCGGGGGTATAAAATCCGGTGACACAGTTAAATAAGGTGGTTTTGCCAGCACCGTTAGGGCCAATGATACTGTAAATTGCATTTTCTTCGACTTCCAAATCGACTTTGCTTACCGCTTCCAGGCCGCCGAAGCGCTTGGTCACCTTGTCCGAAACGAGTATCGCCATCTCATCCTCCTAGCGCTCCGTATCCGTTGCTGGCGGTGTTGGTTCTGATTGTGGACTCGGTCCCGACTCTTCTCCACGCAATTCCAGACGTCGGCGCGCTTCCGGCCATAATCCTTCCGGTCGAGCTAGCATCATAAATATCAGTGAGGCACCGTAGATGAGATAGACGAAATCCTGAAACTGACTGAGCAATAAAGGTAATCCCACCAGCACCAACCCGCCCACAAAAACACCCGGGATGCTCCCCAATCCACCGATGATGATCAACGAAAGGATATTGATCGAAACAATGAAACTGAAACTTTGTGGATAGACTGAATTGAGCTTGGTCGCAAACAAGGCTCCACCCAGACCGGAAAAGAGTGCGCCCATCCCAAAGGCCAGCAGCTTGGTGGCTACTTTATTAATCCCCATGGCTTCGGCGACATCCTCGTCCTCGCGTAAGGCCATCCAGGAGCGACCCAGATGGGAGCTTTTCAAACGGGTGGCGATAAAACCCGCCAGGATAATCCCCGCCAAGACGACGTAAAAAATTTGTTGTTGGTTGGCAAGGACCAATTTCCCGAATGTCGGCTGGCCAATATGTTCAATGCCCTCCGGTCCCCCCAGGAGTGGTTTTAACGCGTCCGACAGTACCAGGATGCGGATGATCTCACCAAAGCCGAGGGTCACGATCGCCAAATAGTCGCCGCGCAATCTTAGAATGGGCACGCCTAGAACGACGCCCGCAAAGACCGCCACGATCAGGGCAAATGGCACCGCAGCCCAGAAGCTGAGGTGGAGCAGTCCCACCGACTCCGAAGTGGTCAGCACACCCAGAGTATAGGCCCCGATGGCATAGAAGGCGACATAGCCGAGGTCTAACAATCCGGCAAACCCAACCACGATATTCAATCCCAGCCCCATCAAAATATAAATACCCACATCATCCAGAATTTCGCTGAAATACATTCCCAAGACCCAGGGCAGAAGGAGGATAATGATCCCCACCACCCCCCAAAGCCCCCATCGAAATGCACGCTGCTGTCTGGGTGTTCTACCTAGCACAACTGGCTTCCGACCCGGACTCGAACGCCAATAGACGACCCCGCCCACAAGCAGGAAAACAACCACGGCTCCAGGGATTGACATCCCCGCCTGGGCAAATAACCATAAGAAGGCGTATTGCACAAAACCCCAGGTGCCGATGACGGTAATGATCAGGTCCCGGAACAAACCGAGTATGAGGACGATCACGACAGCCCAGCCCAATGCAGCCCGGATGCGAACCGAAAGCATGGAAAAACCTGCCGCAATCATTCCCGTCACCAACGCAGCCAAGAGCAGAACCAACTCACCGGGTAAGAGCGGGAGATTGAAGGTCCACAAGGCGTAAAGGTCAGGTGAAGAGTTGATCAGAACCGAACGGAAATTAATCACCTGTCCGAGCCCGATGTACGCTGCAAGGAGAACACCCCCCACAAGGCTGGTGAGGCCTCCAATTAAAACGAGACCAACAGGGTTTTTCGAGGGGGTATGCCTTATCGAGGAGAAGGCCTCCAACAAAAACGGAACCAGTACCAGAACCTGGCCCATCGTGATCACACCGCTAATCAAAGAGGACGTTCCAAAAGCCACAGCCATCCCGACCAGGCCCAGGACCAAGGAGATGACTCCACCCAGCAGGCCGTTTTGAAACACTCTCTTCCATGTCGCTGATTCGATATTCATATCCCCTCCTTTAAGCCTTATCCCTCGAGATCCGTTCACCCAAGATACCGGATGGGCGGAAGATCAGGATGAGGACCAGGACAATAAAAGCGAGGGCATCTTGCAACTGGGATGGAGAGGGGATACCCAGTCCGGTCAGGAATAGATTGGGCCCCACCGATTCAAGCAGACCCAGAAGGACGGCTCCGAGAAAAGCACCCGGAACGTTTCCAATGCCTCCAAGGACCGCCGCGGTGAAGGCTTTAATCCCCGGGTAAAATCCCATGTAAAAGTTAGCCAAAGGATACAAGAGCGTATAGAGAATACCCGCCACACCCGCCGAAGCGCCTCCCAGGCCAAAGGTAAAGGAGATGATACGGTCGACATCGATCCCCATCAACTCGGCTGCCTCTTTATCTTCGGAGACCGCACGCATGGCTTTGCCAATCTTGGTCCACTGAACGATCCCATAAAGTACCACCATCATCACGATCGCGCTGATGATCACGACCGCTTGAACCTTGAATAATTCAATTCCGAAGATATGCCACGATCCCACCAGGGCGGTTACTGTGGGATAACCCTGGGAGCCGGAGCCAAATAATCCGCGAAATAAATACTGTAAGAAAAATGAAGCGCCGATGGCGGTAATCAATGGCACCAAGCGCGGTGCGAAGCGTAATGGTCGATAGGCAATCCGTTCCAGAAGTAACGCAATGCCCGTAGCGACAGCCATAGAAAGCAAAGTAATTAGGATCATACTCAAGAGCGGTTGTTTGTTCAGGAAACCCGCCGCTGCCAATGCGTTAGCCAGGTACGAGGCCGCAAATGGCCCACTCATAAAAACTTCGCTGTGGGCGAAGTTGATCATTTTCAAAATACCATACACCATGGTATAGCCCATGGCGATGAGAGCATAAACACCGCCAAGCGCCAGTCCCTTGATCGTGAGGTCGATCCAAGCTCTGCCGGAATACAGCCCCGTTCGCAGGGTACTGATGGTTCCCCATACAACGACCGCCCCGATGGCCAGACCGATCACCCAAATAAGAATATCCATTCCTGTAATACGCTTACGCCAAGTGCGAAGCATCTTCGCCTCCTGTCTTGGGCATTTTGAAAGAGGGGCAAGGCCACCCTTGCCCCTCTTTTGTAAAATCTAATGTAACTAGGTTGGTGGCTTTCTATCCAGATTACGGCGTAGGTACAGCCTTGATCACGCCCGTTCCTTGGATCCACACCACTTCCGGGCTTACAAAGATATTAAACGGAACGTTGTGGTATTCCCAGACTGCCATACCGGCAGCAGAGCAATCACCGGGGTACTTAATCTGAGTACCATTCACCGTGAGTGGCTGATTGCAGTTCAAGACGCCTGTTAAGCCTTGATAATTCGACGTGTTCAGGACAGCTTGTCGCAACGCCGCGCGCGGAATGTAGAGGGTTCCGTCACTCTCTTTCACAGCCACCTTCGCAATTGCGGCCGCGAGGATACCGAAAGCGTCATAGGCGTGGGCATGGAAGATGTTGATGGGGCCCGTGCCGAATTTGGCCTTGTATTTCGCAAGGAACGCAGTATAGGCGGCACCCGAAACAGCCGGGCTGGATACCAGGAAACCTTCAATATCAGCCCCAGCCCCCTTGGCCACGTCCGGTGAGAACAAGCCATCGGCGCCCATCAAGTAAATATGCTCCAGACCCGGGGTGGTCCTGGCCTGCTTGATGATGAACGGACCTTCGGGGTTGAAAATCGGGAAGTAGATCATTCCAGGATTCCCGGTCGCAACAGCAGCCAGGACGGAGCTCATATCGGTCTGTCCAACAGTGACCGACGTCGCGTCGGTGATTGTACCACCCAGGGACTGGAACTTGACTCCGAAGACCTTTACCAACTCCTCAGCGTACAGGCTGCCGTCATGGATGGTGGCAGCCTTCGTCACTTTCAGGACATTGTAAACAAACTCTGCAGCTGCGGTGCCCTGGAAGTTATCATTATGGGCTGTGCGGGCATAGGCTGGAACGTAGTTATCCGGGCTGCCAGGTGTGGTCAGCGTAGGAGCTGTGTTGGACGGTGAAATCATCACTAACCCGGCCTTGGAAAGCAGCGGAAGAGCCGCGCGGGCTTCACTCGAGCAGGAGGTGCCAATGATGCCCACGATAGTCGGATCCGAGGCAAGTTTGGTGGCACCAGCCAGGCCGCCTTCGGCAGAGCAGCCACTGTCCTGGCCATCGAACTTGATGGTGTGGCCCAGAATCTTACCGCCGGCATCATCGATGGCGATCTCCACGCCGTTGCGGGAGTCGGTACCCAGGGCTGAGTTCGAGCCAGATATGACCAAAAGATAGGCGATATGGATCGGATCTGTCGGACCAATCTTTAGACAGCCGATCGAATCGGTGCAGGTATAGGCGGGCGCGGCAGTACCGCAAGCGCTCAGCACCATGCCCAGGACCATTAAGACCGTTATTACGATAGACAATCTTTTAAACATGCGCTTCCTCCTCCAATGAATGGTGGATACAGGAACCCGGGTTACGGGTTATGTTGGTGCGAAGCTGACAATGCCTTGCAGTGTCTGACATCACCTCCTTATTTTATTTGGTAAGTGGAAAGGAATGAGCTGGAATTTGGTTCATTATACTCTTTAATAGCGGGATAACTGCATATAAAAAAACGGCCTACCTAGAGCAAAAATGACTTCGACGCGAGGATGATCGAAAGGCCAATTTGGCAGCGTTTCCGAATTCCCGAAATCGCCTCTGCTCGCGACGAAAATCATTCTTCGTCAGGTAACCGATTTTCATGCTTATAGACTTTACACTTATTTATTTAGAAAGTCAAGTGAAAAATAGATATTTTTTGGAGGTTGACCTATGTTTCCTGAAACTCCTGACCGCGTAAAGCAGGGGTCTGTACGTCCGCTTCTGGTAAATCGTTAGCGACCAACCAGGTGCGTCTGTAAATGGAAATTATCTCTTCTGTAATAACCTCTGGCGGGTGTATGGGATTAATCCCCCCGCATCAATGATCGCCTGGCGTGCCCTGGGCAAAGGTACAACCTCAAAGCTTTTGCCGGTCGTCCGATTGACCACCTGCTTAGCCGAGATTTCCAGCTCATCGCCTTCTCCGGCTTCGATCTCCGGGCAAATGATGGTGTTCAACCCCAGGTTAATAGAATTCTGCAGGAAGATGCGGGCGAAATCCTTTGCAATGACGATGAACTCCGGTCCTTTAAGGCAGGAGGCGGCCTGTTCGCGGGAGGAGCCGCAGCCGAAATTTTTCCCGGCAATGATCACGCTATGGGGTGGGATTTCCTTCTTCTTCACCCGGCTATTGAAATCAGCCATGTCCGCAAAAACATACTGGGGCGTCTCGCTGGGCAGCACGGTCGCCATAAACCGTCCCGGATAGATGATATCCGTCGAAACATCGTCACCAAGTTTCAGGACCACATTGGACATGCTCAAGCTCCTTTTCGGGGATCGGTGATCTGGCCGGTCAGCGCGCTGGCTGCAGCCACAGCCGGGGAACAAAGATAGACCTCCGAGGCCGGGTTGCCCATACGGCCCTTGAAGTTGCGGTTGGTCGTGGCCAGGGCGACGTCGCCGTCCGCCAGAGCCCCTTGATGCACCCCCAGGCACGGGCCACAACCGGAGTTCATCACCACGGCTCCGGCTTCCATGAGCGTCGACAGGTATCCATCTTTGAGCGCCTGGCGGTAGATGCGCGCCGAGGCCGGGAAGACCAGCATGCGAACGCTACGTGCGATCTTCTTTCCCTTGAGGATGCGGGCCGCGATCTGGATATCATCCAGGCGGCCATTGGTACATGAACCGATCACGATCTGGTTGACCTGCTTTCCGGCAATCTCACGGATGGACTTGACGTTATCCACTGTATGGGGACAGGCAACCTGCGGGTCCAGTTGCGAAGCATCGATTTCGATGGTCTGGGCGTAAACGGCATCGGCATCCGGACGGAGAACTTCGACTTTGCCTTTTACCCCGGCCTCCTCATGCAGATAGCGGACCGTCTCTACGTCAGCCGGGACGATCCCGGAGGTGGCGCCCGCCTCGACAGCCATGTTGCAGATGGTCAGGCGGCCGGAAGTGGACATCGTTTCGAGCGCCGGGCCATGAAATTCGATCACCTTGAAGTTGGCGCCCTGCGCAGAGATCCGGCCGATGAGGGCCAGGATCAGATCCTTCGGCAGGACATACGGCTGGAACTTGCCATGCACCGTGACCTTGATCGTCGCGGGTACTTCAACGTTCAGGATGCGCCCCAGGGCCCACACAGAGGCCATTTCGGTCGCACCGATGCCGAAGGCAAACGCACCCAGGGCTCCGTGGCTCGTGGTATGGCTGTCCGTCCCGACGACCACACAACCGGGACGGACGTAACCGTTCTCCGGCAGGATCTGGTGGCAGATGCCGCCTTCATCCCCGCGTATGTCATGGAATTTATGGATGCCCTGTTCAGCGGCAAAGGCGCGGATCTTCTTTTGATTGGTGGCGGTTTTGGCGCTTTCCGCCGGCACACGATGATCAAAGATCAGGGCAATCTTGTCGGGGTCCCAGACTCTGGCCTCCAGGCCGGTGCCCTGGTAAATTTCCTGAAACTGGTTAATCACCAGGGCCCCATTTTCGTGCGACATGGCCAGATCGACGTGGGGTTCCACGACATCCCCCACCTTTACACTGGTTTGGTCGGTCGCTTTTGCCAGGATCTTCTGCACCAATGTCATGCCCATAATAGCACCTCCAAACTGACTACCTACCTGTCCATCGCTTCATTAATAAAGCAGATAAAAGTGGCGATCGGGGTTTAACTATTCAAGCGGCACTGTGTAAATCCTATCCGACAATCTTCTTCTGCCCCTTATATTTAGATTCGCGCCGATCCTGCGGCAGATAAGAGTCTTCCATCTTCCGGTAATCCTTCAGGCCCACAAAATCGGTATAGTCTTCAAAAGAGGTCACCCATTGGGTCTGGCCGGCCAGGATACCGGTCGGGGAATTCCGCAAGGCCGTGAAGAAATCCATAAGGGCTTTGTGAGTGACCATGATCGAGGCCACCGGGATGGACACCCGGCTTACCCCCAGTTTAGCCAACTCGGGGATCGGGATCATCTCGGTCTTCATGCCGGAGATGGCATCCATCAGGTTCACCGATAAGGGGCCCTTGACCGCTTTCACGGCCTTTTCTATATCCGCCCTGGAACGGATCCCGTCGATAAAGGCGAGGTCTGCCCCAGCTTT
Source organism: Anaerolineales bacterium (assembly GCA_050013095.1). GTDB lineage: Bacteria > Chloroflexota > Anaerolineae > Anaerolineales > Villigracilaceae > UBA877. Next base: position 93,268 of record JBEKFY010000006.1, read on the forward strand.
CAGGTACAGGTTGCAGCGGCGGATGGCCTCGTCGAGGCCATCGACCGCGAAAGCATCCGTCCTGGCGTTGATGATGAAGTCCTTGTCCAAAGAGTCACGGACCTCTGCACAGGCGCGCACCTTCCCCGCCATCTCCTCGGCTGGGATGACCTCTTTGCCGGCCATATGGCCGCAGCGCTTCGGGAAGATCTGGTCCTCAATGTTCATCCCTGCCAGCCCCATGGGGATCAGCCGTTCGACCAGCCAGGACGCGTTGACCGCGTTGCCCCCGCCGGTATCCATATCGGCCATGACCGGGATTTCCACCGCCTGGGCGATATTCCAGGATAGATCCAGGATGTCCTTCATCTGAACCAAACCCACGTCCGGTTTTCCCAGAAGGGATCCGGCCAAGCCGTACCCCGAAATTTGAACGGCCTCAAAACCGCAGGCTTCGATAATCTTCGCCGAAAATGCGTCGTGGCAACCAGGTACCACAACCGCCCTCCGTTCGGCTAGTGCTTTTTTCAATATAGTGGTTTTTTTCATGTTCCTTCTTTCCGTCCTTCCGAACTGCTAGAGCAGGTCGGCAATGGCCTGACCTAACTCGAGGGTTGTGGCTGAACCACCCATGTCGTAGGTGCGCACTTTGCCCTTCCGGATGACCTCCGCCACCGCCTTTTCGAGAGCGGTGCCCATCTGCTCTTCCCCCAGCCAGTCGAGCATCATCTTGGCTGCCAGAATCGAGGCGATGGGGTTTACCTTGTACTGACCGGCATATTTCGGGGCGGAACCATGGCTCGGTTCAAAGACCGCTAGTTTGTCGCCGATGTTCCCGGAACAGCCAAAGCCCAGACCGCCCACCATCTGGGCACACAGATCGGAGATGATATCTCCATAGAGATTCGGCGCTACCAGCACATCATAGTTGAGGGGGTTCTTCAGGAGCCACATGCAAATGGCATCAACGTTGGCGTCATCCATCTGAATTTTAGGAAAATCCCGGGCGACTTCCCTGGCAGTCTCCAAGAAGAGACCATCGGTGGCGCGCACCACATTGGCTTTATGCACCACGGTCACCTTCTTGCGGCCATATTTCTTGGCGTATTCAAAAGCGGCACGCACGATTCGTTCGGATCCCTTGCGGGTGTTGACCTTGACCGAAATGGCATACTGATCGCCCGGTAGGTCCTTAAAGGGAGCGAAGGTCTTCGCTGCCTTTCCTAGGACTGCAGCGATATCGGCAGGTACGGGATTGAACTCCACGCCGGAATACAGGTCTTCGGTGTTCTCACGAAACACCACCAAGTCAATGTCCTCTTTATAATTCAAGGGATTACCTGGATAGCTTCTAATCGGCCGCAGGCAAATGTAAAGATCAAAAAGTTGCCGCATGCGGACAATTGGCGAGCGGTAGGTGAGACCTTTTCCCCTCAATTCCGGCACCAGCTCAGCCTCAGCCGCCTTGACCGGTTTGGAAGTAATCGCCCCAAACATCGCCGCATCGACATTTTTCAAGAGTTCAATGGTCCGGGCGGGAAAAGCTTCCCCTTCCTTGCACCAAAATTCCCAGCCAATGTCCCCTGGGATGTACTCGGCGTTCAGTTGGAGTTTATCCAGGACAATTTTCGTGGCTTCGAGAACATCCACGCCGATGCCATCCCCCGGCAACCAGGCGATCCGATACTTGCCGGTGCTCTTCTTGATCTTCTCACTCATGAGGCTCTCCTGATAGTCAGTTTAAGTCCGCAATGAACCGCATTCTGTCGCAGGTCATTTTATCAAAGACAACATTGGGGTAAAAGTGACAGAAGTCATTGAAAAAATCATTTATAATTTACCGGAATTAAAGTCAGGGCGGAAGGCTAGATGGTGGAGCCGCCTGCACCATTTTATTTCTTCAATCCGAGTTACCATTCCTTTAGAGGTGGAATGAGATGGAATCAATCCTTGATAAACTTCAAATCAAAGAGGTCACCCCGGGCGCCTGCACCGGACCCGACAGCTGGATCCTCGATCCCAAGGGCAAGGAGCTGACCTCTTACAACCCGGCCATGGGCGAGGTGATCGCCCGGGTGGTCCAGGCCAGCCCTGAAACCTACGAAAAGGTCGTTTCCGCTGCCGAGCAGGCATTCCTGCAATGGCGTTCCGTTCCTGCTCCCAAGCGCGGCGACGTCGTTCGTGACCTGGGCAGCGCCTTGAAAAGGCTCAAAGAACCGCTCGGCGATCTGGTCACGCTCGAGATGGGCAAGATCCACGCGGAAGGGCACGGCGAAGTGCAGGAGATGATCGACATCAGCGACTTCGCGGTTGGTCTTTCCCGGCAGCTGTATGGGCTTTCGATGCATTCCGAGCGCCCGGATCACCGCATGTATGAGCAGTGGCATCCCCTGGGCATCCTGGGACTCGTGACTGCGTTCAACTTTCCTGTCTCCGTCTGGTCATGGAATGCCACGGTGGCCGCGGTCTGCGGGGATACGATCCTGTGGAAGCCGTCCTCCTACACACCCCTGACAGCCATCGCCGTGACCCATATCTCCAACCAGGTCATGGCGGATCACGGCTTGAGCGGCATTTTCAATCTGATCATCGGCTCCGGACAGGAAGTCGGAGAAAAGCTTCTCGGCGATCGGCGCGTTCCACTGGTGTCCTTCACCGGTTCCACCCGGATCGGCCAGCATGTCTCGGAAGCAGTCGCCAGCCATTTCGGACGCACCATCCTCGAGCTGGGCGGGAACAACGGCATTATCGTCACCCAGCATGCCGATCTGGATCTGGCGACGCGCGCCATCCTGTTCGGTGCGGTCGGCACAGCCGGCCAGCGCTGCACGTCCACCCGGCGCATCATCATGCAGAAGGACATTGCCGCAGACCTGACAGACCGTCTGGTCAATGCCTACCGGCAAGTGCGCATCGGCAACCCGCTCGATGAGAACGTCTTGACGGGCCCGCTGGTTGTCCGAGATTCAGTGGAAGAGATGCTCGAGGCGGTCCAACATGCCGTGGCGGATGGCGGTGAAGTTCTTTTCGGCGGACAGGCGCTTCCCCATCTCGGTCCAAACTTTGTCCACCCCACCATTATCAAGATGCCCCGCCAAACCGAAATCGTTAAGCAGGAAACCTTTGCCCCCCTCCTCTATTTGCTCGAGTATGATACCCTCGAAGAGGCCATCCGCTTGCATAACGACGTGCCCCAGGGGCTCTCCAGCGCCGTGTTCACCGATTCCCTGCGAGAAGCCGAGATCTTCCTGGCTGCGGGAGGCTCCGACTGCGGCATTGCCAATGTCAACATCGGCACCTCTGGGGCGGAGATCGGGGGTGCCTTCGGGGGTGAAAAGGAAACCGGCGGTGGGCGCGAATCCGGTTCGGATGCCTGGAAAACCTACATGCGCCGTCAAACCACCACGATCAACTGGTCGCATGATCTGCCGCTGGCGCAGGGAATCAAGTTCGGCCTAAATGATTAGGACCAAGGACACAATCCGTCTACTGGGACTGCTCTCCGGTCTGGCCGCCGCAGCCATCTGGGGGGTTATGTACGTGGTCAGCAAGGTGGTCCTGGATGTAATCCCGCCCTTTTCACTGGTGACCCTGCGCTTGATCCTGGGTATTCTGACCCTGCTCGTGGTCCTTTTCGTGCGCAGAAGGTGGACGGTGACCCCCAAACAGTTCTGGCGGATCTTCGGGGTGGGGACGGTAGGCTACGGGATCTCCCTCGGGTTTCAATTTGTCGGGACGCGCCTGTCCACCGCGGCCAATGGGTCGCTGGTCACCTCGGCGACTCCGGCCTTTGTCCTCCTGTTCGCCGCCATCCTGCTGGCCGAGAAGATCACCGCCCGCAGTTTTCTGGCTTTGTTGATCGCCACGCTGGGTGTAGTCGCCGTGATCGATCCGCGCACTGCCCAAGTGTCGCCGAGTTTCTTCTGGGGGAATCTGTGCCTGGTAGCCGCTGCACTGACCTGGGCGCTTTATTCGGTCCTGATTCGCATGGTTACACGCAATACGGATGTTTTATCCACAACCCTGATCGCTCTGGCCGGTGGCCTGCCGATCTGCCTGCCGCTGGCAGGCTGGGAGGCAGCTACCCAGGGTTACGGAAAGATCAGCATCGCTATCGTAGGGGGGATCCTCTTCCTGGGGATCATCTCCACCGCCCTGGCAATGTACCTGTGGAACAACGCCTTTGCCCTCCTGGACGCTGGTCTGGCCTCGCTAACCTTCTTCGCCCAACCCGTTGTCGGGGTTTTGCTCAGTGCCCTTCTACTCAAGGAACATATATCCTTTCTGTTCATCCTGGGAGGGGCCTTGATCGCAATCGCCCTGCTCATCTCGAGCAGAACATGAGAAACAAAGGATATATGCCCTCCATGGAAGGGGTTGAATTAAAAACGCCGCTCTAGTTCAGCTGGAGCAGCGTTTTTATTTTTTTACGAAAGCGGTCGCCCTATTTCTGCTTACGCTTCTTCACGGCCGTGATCAGGGCGGGCAGGATCTGGTACACATCCCCCACCACCCCGTAGCGGGCCAGCTTGAAGATCGGAGCATCCGCATCCTTGTTGATGGCTACGATCGTCTTGCTCGACCTCATCCCCGCCAGGTGCTGGATCGCTCCCGAGATGCCGCATGCCAGATACAGGTCCGGCGAAACCAGCTTGCCGGTCTGCCCGACCTGCATGGCATAGGGCACATATCCGGCATCCACTGCCGCACGCGAGGCTCCCACTGCCCCGCCCAGCAAGCCTGCCAGCTGCTTGAGCAGTTCGAAGCCCTGCTGCGCCCTCCACACTTCCGCCTGCTTTTCATCCATCCCCGTCGGAGCCGACTGCACCGGGTTGTACGCCAGCCCCCGACCACCCGAAACGATCACACTCGCATCCGTCAGGCTCACCCCTCCCTCCCCAGCGGTATACCCCTCCACCTGGCTCAGCGCTCCCCCGCCTGCCTTGATCTTCTTGATGGTCCCGGTCTTACCAGCCTGCTGTGCCGGCTTCGGGAAAGCCCTCCCGCGCAGGGTCACGATCTGCGGCTTCCCCGTACTCGTCACCCTGGCCAGCACCTTGCCACTGTAAATCGACCGGGTCACTTTCAATCTCTCCCCGCTGGCCTCCAGCCCGACCGCATCTACCAGCACCCCGCTGTTCAGGTCCACCCCCGCCATGGCTGCTAGTTCCAGCCCTCGGCTGGTCATGGGGAACAGCAGCACATCGCAGCCCCCCTCCGCCAGGGCTAGCTTCAGGGTCGTCGCGTACACCTCCGCACGGTAATCCCCCAGCTCCGCCTCGTCCGCTAGGAGCACCTCATCCGCCCCATATTCAAAGGCACTTTTTGCCAGTGCCTCCACGCCCGACCCCATGACCAGCGCGGTGACCTTCCCCAGCGTCTTCCCAGCCCCTACCGCCTCCCACGAGGCCCCCAGCGCCTGCCCCTTGAAGTGGTCTATATATACCCAGGTGTTCATTTTTGCTGCTCCACGAGAATCTTCTCGGCCAATCGCTCGGCCACCTCTTCCGGGCTGCTGCCCGTGATCATCTCGCACACCACCTCGCGCGTCGGCGCCTCCCGCAGCTCCTCCCGCACGATCCCCGCTGCCGGTGCCGCTATTCCCAAATCGCCAAGCCCCCAGACCGGGATCTCTGTCCGGCTGGCTTTGCGGATCCCCAGAAAGGACGGCGAACGCGGGCTGCCGAAGTCCTTCACCACGCTAAGGACGGCCGGCAGCTTCGCCACCACGACCTGCCGCCCTTCTTCCATCGCCCGCTCGACCCGCAGGTTGCCCCCTTCCACTTTGATCACCGAGGCCAGCGTCAGGCCTGCCCAGCCCAGAAGCCGCGCCGCCTGCGCGGCCGTCGTTCCGCTATCGTCATCAATGGCCTGCCGTCCAAAGAGCGCCACCTCCGCTCCGCCCATCTTTTGAATCGCCGCCACTAGCACACGCGCCACCCCCCCGGGGTCCGCCCCCTCCAGGCCAGGGTCTGTGATCTGCACCGCTTCATCCGCACCCATCGCCAGGGCATGTTTCAGCCCGATGCGCGCCTCTTCTCCGCCTACCGAAAGCGCTATCACCGTCCCGCCCTGTGCCTCCTTCAGCTGCAGCGCCGCCTCCGTTGCATATTCGTCCCACGGGTTGATCACCAGCGGCGCTTCCCCCCAGCCAACCCGGCCCCCATCTACCTTGATGACCGCCGTTGTGTCCGGCGTCGTTTTCACACACACTACGATCTTCACCTTAACCTCCTATAGATATTGGATCTTCGTTGCACACGCTGGGATTCATGTCCCCGCCAGACAGCCGCCGCCATCCAGCTAAATCAGGGCAGCCGCCTTCATGGTCTGGGGGGCTGGGATCTCCAGCAATTTACAAATGGTCGGGGCGATCTACAGATGCGAGACCGTCTCCTGAGTGTCGCCTTTTCCGGGAACCTCCGGCCTGATCAGATACAGGGGAACTTCCCGAACATCGGGGGTGGTGCCTCCATGGAGTCTGTCCCCATTGATGCCGTGGTCGGCGGTAACCAGGATGCAATATTCCCGGCTCATCCACTCCGCCAGGTACGCAGCCAGCCACATGTCCTGCCGTATGGCATGCTTGCGATACTCAAGTGAGTCGGCCCCGTGTGTCTCACCGGCATAGTCCATGCCCATGGGGTGGACAAGCAGATAATCGGGGTTGAAACGGCGTACCAGCCGCCCAGCCGTGGCAAAAAGCTCAATGTCCGGATAATCATTCTCGGTGTAAAAGCGCCCGTGTTGGATAAGGAGGGACTCATCGTCGACTTCGCGGTCCTCGATCCGATCGTATGGGGCGTGGTTATAGAGCTCGGAGAACCAGAAGTAGGCCGCGGCAGCCGTGATCTTACCGGCCTCCCGCGCGGACTGGAAGATATTCGGCTTCGTCGACCGCCTCACGACCAGGTTGGAAACGATCCCGTGCTCGCTCGCCGTCAGCCCGGTATGGACCGTCTCATACATCGGCCGCGACATGCTCGGCAACTCGCCAGTCACTTTGTACAGGCTGGCGAGTTTTGCTTCCACCAAATGACCCAGGAACCCCATTCCGGCGACCGCGGTGTCATAGCGCAGGCCGTCGCAGAGCACGAGGATAACTTTACCCAAGTTGAATTCTCTCGGTTGGCTGGGGTAAGGTCAGGATTTCAATACCAGGACAGCTTCGGTAGAGCAGGTGACCTGGTCCTTGTCACCGATCTTGGGCAGCTCCAAGAAGGGATTGTTGAACGTATCCATATAAAAGCGGTTGCTACCGACCAGCACCTGGATACGGACGACAGAACCGAGGAAGGTGATGTTCTCGATCTTGCAGTCCAGGAGGTTAGCTTTCTTTTCCACAGCAGCAAAATTGAAGCGCTCGGGGCGGATCGCGATTGTGATCTTGTCACCCTTATGCATATTCTCCAAACTCTCGGCTGTTCGCAGCTGGACGCCATCGATCTGGAGCAGTTTCTTGGTCGGGTCGACCACCTCGGCGCTGGTCGTATTCAACGTTCCAACGAAGCTGGCCACAAAGGCCGTCTGGGGGAAGTTGTAGATCTCGAAGGGTGTGCCGATCTGTTCGATCTTGCCTTCGTACATCACGACGATGCGGTCCGAGATCGACAGCGCCTCTTCCTGGTCATGGGTGACATAGATGGCCGTGATGTTCAGCTTGCGCTGGATGGCGCGGATCTCGGCGCGGAGTTGAACCCGGATCTTTGCATCCAGCGCCGAGAGCGGCTCGTCCAGCAGCAGGACCTGGGGTTGAATGGCCAGGGCGCGTGCCAGGGCAACGCGCTGCTGCTGGCCCCCGGAGAGCTGGTGAGGGAAGCTGTTGCCTTTCTGTTCGAGATGAATCAGGGACAGCATCTCCTCCACGCGCTGCTTGATCTCGGCTTTGGACTTGCGCCGGACACGCAGGCCGTAGCCGATGTTCTGGGCAACGTTCATGTTCGGGAAGAGGCCATAGGCCTGGAAGACCATGCCCACGTCGCGCTGGTTGGGGGCCTTGTCGGTGATGTCGATGTCATCGATCAGTACACTGCCGGTTGTCGGCGTTTCGAAGCCGGCGATCATTCGCAGGGTGGTCGTCTTGCCGCAGCCGGATGGACCGAGAAACGAAACGAACTCTCCCTTTTGGACCTCCAGGTTGAAATCACAGACCGCGGTGGTTTCAGCGAATTGCTTGCAGATATCGGTAAGTTTGAGGTGTGTCATAACGATTCACTCTCGGATGAGTTAGTGTCCACCGCCGACCTGGGCCTGCGTCGTGCCGCGGCCTACCACCTGAATGATCCCCAGGGCTATCCAGGTGAGGGCGAAGCTGATAATGGCCATTGCGGCTGGTCCATACGCCTGCTGCTGCATCTGGTAAGCCATGTAGGGGCCGAAGGCCGGCTTGGCCAGGTACTGGGCGAGGACCATTTCCCCCATCACGATCGCAAAGGTCAAGAAGGAGCCGCTCAAGATGGCGATGCGGATGTTGGGCAAGATGATATCGAACATGATCCTCACCCAGCCCGCGCCCAGGCTCTGAGCCGCTTCGCTGAGGGTGCGCACGTCGATCGAGCGCAGCCCCGTGTCCACCGCCCGGTACATGTACGGCATGGACAGGATCGCGTAGCCTGCCACCAGGACAACCGGGCTGTTCACGATCAGGAGCGGCGGCTGGCTGAAGGTCCGCACCAGCCCGAAGACTAGGACGATGCCCGGGATGACGAAGGGCAGCAGGGTAATGAACTCCACCACGCTGCGCAAGCGCGGTACCCTCAGGCGGATCAGGTAGGCCGTGGGGACCAGGATCAGGATCCCGACCACGATCGTCGCGACCGACCAGATGACCGAATAGGTGAAATTATAGACGAACGCTTGATCGTTGAAGGTATTGATGTATGCTAGGAAGCTCAGCACCCCCAGTTTCGCCTTCAGCGAGAAAACGAAGGTCGCCAGGAGCGGCAGGAAGAAGTACAGGATGCCAAGCGCCAGCACGAACCAGGACCAGATCAAATTCCCGCGTTTCATTTCAGCCACCTCTCGGTGCGCCTCTGCAGCAGGGTGTAGCCGGTGATTGCCAGGGCCATCACCACCACCATGCCCAGGCAGCAGGCATACCCCAGCCCGGCACTGCCCAGCACATCCCCGCTCAGCTGGGACCCGATCACGAGCGTGACCAGGTTGATCTCGCCGCCGGTAAGGGCGTAGGCCGTGGCAAAGGCTCCAAAGGAGTTCCCGAAGAGCAGGATCATCGTGCCCATGATGGACGGCAGCAGGATGGGCAGGGCCACGTAGCGCCAGTATTGAAACGAGTTGGCACCCAGGTTCTGGGATGCCTCGACCCACTCGCGCCGCAGGCCATCGATCGCCGGGGCAATGATCAGCACCATCAGCGGGAACTGAAAGTACATGTAGACGATGCTCAACCCGGTAAAGGTGTACAGGGTGAAGCCGTGGAAGTACGGGTTGTATCCCAAATCCTTAATCCATTCGATCAGCAGACCTGTCGGGCTCAGTAGGGCGATGAAGGCAAAGGCCAGCGGGACGCCAGCGAAGTTCGAAGCGACCCCGCAGAAGGTCATCAGGCTCGAACGCATGAAACTCGGCAGCCCACCCCGGATGGCGGCATAGGCCAGCAGGAAGCCGAAGATGCCGCCGCCGATTGAAGTGATCAGGCTGATCTTGATGCTGATCCAGTAGGCGCCGAGGACGTACTTATTCTGGAAGAGCGACGACACGTACTTTAAGGTGAAAGCTTTGTTTGGAGAGTTGGTAAAGCTGCCGATAGCGATGGTCGAGGAGGGGTAAAGGAGGAAAAAGAACGCAAAGAGAAAGAAGGGCATCAACCCAAGCCATGCCCAGGACATTTTGTGTCGAACGGGACGCGCCAGAGGCGCGTCCCGCTGATCAGAAGCTAAAGCGGTCATATCCAATTACGGAGCTGGGGTCGGAATGGCCACACCAACACTGGTCATCCAACCGGCCTCGATCAGGGTCAGCGCAGCCTTAAGCTGATCGGGGGAGGGGGAAGATGCCGTGGTGACATCAAAGGTCGGCAGCTTCGCTGTCACAGCCGCCGGAATGACACCACGCGATTGCATGTCGACCTCGTCGACGCCATGAGCATAGCCCTTGATCCAGGCCAGCTGGCCCGCATCCGATTGGATGATCTCCATCCAAACCTTGGCGCAGTTCGGATGAGGCGCATAGGCGCTGATCGCCTGGACGTACATGGAGGCAATCGTCGGGGAAGGATAGACAATCGTGAGAGGCGGATTCCCGGCGAAGGTATCGCGATAGCCCAGCAGCAGGTAATCCCAGCCGAACACGATCGGGGTTGCGCCCGAAGCAATGGTCCCTGGCTTGGCGATCACCGGGACAAAGTTGCCGGCCTGATTCAGCTTATTGAACCAATCCAGGCCCGGCTGGGCACTATCCAGGGTGCCACCATTTGCCAACGCCGCAGCGAAGACCGTCTGTACGGCTTGGTTCGAGCTGCGGGGATCACCCGAAAGGGCGACCGTTCCCTTATAGGCGGAATTGAGCAGGTCTGACCAGTTCGCTGGAGCAGTCTTGACGACCGCAGTATTGATCCCCATGGCCATCACGCCATAGTAGCCACCGATCCAGTAGCCATCCGGATCCTTGGCGGGCAGGCCCAAGAGGGTAGTCGGGATCTTGTCCCAGTTCGAGGTCTTGTAGGGCTGGAAATCTCCAGCGGCCTTGCCCTGGCCGCCGTAGCCATAGCCAACATCCACGATGTCCGGAGCCTGAGGGCCCTTGTTGCTCTTGTTGGCCACAATGGCGGTCAGTTCATCCGCCGAGCCTGCATTCGGGTTCAGGGAATTGATCTTGACACCGGTGGTGTCCTCGAAATCAGCAAAGATCTCTCCATAGTTCGCCCAGTCCGGCGGCGTGGCGATGAGCGTAAAGTTGCCTTCGGCCTTGCAGGCGGACACCAGGTTCGCTGGCACGCTGCTCACGACCGAGCCCGTGTAACCCGCGGCCACATCCGGGCCTGTTACATTGCTGGCAACGGTTTTGGTGCCGCAGGCAGTCAGAACGAAGGCGGCGACCAGAATCAGGGTGATCATCTGGAAAACAAACTTCTTGGTATGCATAATCTCCTTCTCCTATTAGTATGAACTGCAGTATGGGATTGAAAGGATGGAGTGGATCCTTCGGTCAATATTGTGGTATCACCTCCTCTACTATGAAAAGCTCGGTTCATTGTAGCATCCTCAAGGGCCTTCGTCAATCTGTGTATTCACCCTCAATTGTGAGGGGAGGATGAACAAAAGGGTATTCCCTGCCATCCTGTGCCAGCCGTGTTAATTCTGGAAGGAGGAGGGATGCCTGATTAAAGATGGCCAATTCTCCTCCTTCCATAATGGATACGCTCCGGGGAGGCGCTTACTCCACCGGGATCTCCTTGTAAACCTTTTCGATTTCAATGCCCTGGCGCCTGCGGTAGGCACTGAACCCGAAGTAGATGGCCGCGGCGACAATGTAGTTCAGCAGCATGAAGACCATCGAACTCACATTCGCCCAACCGATGCCGTAGGTGCCCACTGCCGGAAGCGACTGGGGCAGTACGTGCGGATCCCAGAACCATTCGACCAGCAGCCAGTCCAGGAAGGCCATGAAGATCAAACCCGCCAGCGTGATGACCGGCATAACCGTGCTCTTGGCCATTCCCCGGACGACCGTGTAAAAGACCCAAACCAGGAGAGCCGCATTGATCAGGGTGAGCAGGCCTAATACGATCACCACGAGCCAGGTAAGGCCATTCGCTTGTAGAGCTCCGATGCCTGAGATAACCGTCCAGGCGTAGGTGAACGAAATGTAGATGAGGTAGAGGGAAAAGACGCCAAACACGACCGTAATGATCCAGCCCAGCCAGCCCGGGACATTGAACTTGGCGATCGGTGATCCTTCAAATATATCCTTGGCCCTCCAGGGCATCAGCGTGCCAGCCACGGTTGAACCCAGGAAGGTGATGGCAATCACAACCGTGGCGTCCAGCGCCAGGGTCTGGAAGTTGAAGACCTTGAAGGCATACAGGTACGAAATGATCGCTGAAGGAATCACCATCAAAAGCAAGGCATTGATGGGCGTCTTGGTGCGGGGTTCGATTCTCGAGACCCACTCTGGCAGCATGCGGTCGATGGCCGCGGCGAAGATCACACGGGTCGAGCTCAGGAAGAGCGTGCCCGACCAGCCGAACCACCACAGACTCATCAACAGGATGACCAGGAACTGAATGACCCGACTTTTCACCAGGAAGGCGGCGAAGAGAGCCGGGTAAGGCCAGATCGGGAAGGGTGGCTGGGTGGTGGTGTAACCGAAGCCCCAGTTCCAAAAAGCGCCGTTAGCCTTGTTGTAGAAGTCCCAGCCGATGGTCTTGCTGATCAATACAAAGAAGATCAGCGCGCCGACCGTCGTCACGATGATCGCCGAGGCCATGCCCCAGAAGTTACGTTTGTAATCCGAGGCTCCGCGTACCTCGCCATATAGGGTCGAGCCCCAGTTCGGCCAAAGGTTGAAGAAGGTCAGCATCGGGACGAGGAAGAGGCTGGCCCCAAAAGCCAAAGGCCAGAGCGGGCCTGCCACCGTACCGGCATCGGTTCCCGCCTTGAGGGTCGCCGAATAGACATCCCCGGCCTGTGCACCGAACTGCGGTGCCAGGGCATTGAAATTGGCGACGAAGGTTGCATTGTTGCCGAACAGGAGCAGCAGGAAGACTGCCGCCAGACCGACCAAACCGCCCCAAAAGCAGAACTTCTGCACCCGGGCATACCATTTCATGCCTATGGCGATGTAGATGAACACGATGACACAGACCGAAAGCATGGCAATGAATTGGCCGGTGGAGTTCGTGGTGAAATACAGGGCGGCATTTTTAAGGCCCAGGATCGCCAGGAGCGGCGTGTAAACCTCATAGGTCAGCATCTGACCATAGAGCGGGGTCCAGAGCCAGAGGATGAACCACCAGCCGGTTACCGTAAGGATGAAACCGATCGCCCGGTTAAGGATGCGGCTTTGCCAGACATAGTCGCCACCTGCCCGCGGCATGGCAGAGATCAGGCTGGCATAGACGATCACTTCAAAGATCGTGAAGATGGCCCCGACGACCACACCCGTCGCGAGACTGCCGTTGAGATAGTAGCAGTATGAAAAGATGAACAGGCCGAGGGTGATGAGGTTGATCGAGAAGGTGGCATAGATGAACGCATCGAACACCGACCAGGACCTCACCAGCCCACTCGCCTTGCGTACGAACAGAGATACCTCCTGACCCATGCTAATCTCCTTTGCAAGTTTTGCCTTGGTCTCCCACGCTTTATCCCTTGAGACCGTCGATAATAAAACCCTTCAGATCGAAGTGCGTGCGCATCTGTGAGCTCATTCCAAGGTTGTTCAACAACCTCCTTTCCCGGACCGGTATGACTAGGACGGTTATCCCGTGGTGAGCAGATAGTTCCCGACTTTTTGAGGTTTCAGCTCGATGACCGCTCCGTTCAGCATGCCTTGCTCGTACATGCTGCCCGGGTTAATGCACAGCGTCTTCTTGTACTTACGGGTTCCTTTGCCTTCGTGAATATGCCCGTGCAGACCCAGCAGCGGCTGATACTTTTCGATGACGGTCATCACCGCATGACTGCCGACCGGGATCATGGAGCGGCCGGCGTAGGCGGGCCGCATATCGCTGGTCAATTCCGGCGCCTCGTCCAGGCCGCTGCCATAGGGCGGGGCATGCAGGCTGAACACGGCCAGGGAAGGATTCTTCACCTTGCTGATCACCGCCTCGAGCCTCTTCAGCAAGTCCTCATCCGGCTCCTCGCGATGGGTATGCCAGGGTGTGGGGTTTGACCACCCGGAATTGGCCATCTCATGGTGTTCATCCAGCTCAACGACCTGGCCCTCCACGCTGCGCACACATTTCGAGGCAGCGATCACCGCATCGATCTCGAAGATGTCATCATTGCCAGGGCAGACATAACAGCGGATGCCGGTGCCGCTTAATTTTGAATCGGCATACTCCATCCAGCGCTGCATGGTCTTCATAACCTGTTCCAGGAAAAGAGCATCCATCTTGCCGGGCGAGGCGGCGATGGCGTTCACCTCGTCCGGGTCCGTTACATAAGGGTAATAGCCTCGATTCTGGACGGTCTGGACCATCTTGTCCACTTGCTCTTTTCCATGCAGAATCGATTCCTGTTCCAGGAGGGTTACCTTGTAGTTGTCATTACCCTGGGCAATGATGGGGATAATCGCCTTACCGGTCATGTCGCCGCCCAGGATCAGGACATCGGCCTCATAAAACTTGCTCGCAGCCAGAAACTTCTTCCAACAGATCTCCGAACCATGCACGTCCGTCGCGAAATAGATTTTCATCCGGCGTTCCTTTCCTCAATACACCTGACCCTCACTTGAATCCAGGAGAAGCTACCAGCCCTCGGGCATGACCAGATCCCCACTGACCAGCCCCGGAAATTCAGCCCGAACCCGTTGATCCAGCTCAGCCGGGAAGACGGCAAGGTCAGGCTGCGCCAGGATCTCGCGCACGCGCCGCATGGCGCGCGCCTGGGTGTCGAGAGCGCCTTTGCCAAGCCAGGCGGAGCGGGTCTCCCGGTCGGAGAGCGTCGGGAGCAGCGCGGTGGTTTTCATGTGCTTGATGGTGTGAGGGGTCACCATGAACGAGCCCCCCGGGCCGACCTTGGCGATCACTTCCAGGGCCAGGTCCTGGGTGCTGAACTCAAAACCGCGTTTGACCCGTTTTAACATTAAAGCGATTTCATCGTCGATCACCGTCTTGGCAAAATCGAAGGTCTTCAACGCATCCAGCAGTCCGCCCATGTTCAACATATCCGCTCCGGCAAGCACACCCGCCATGGTCGACATTCCCGTCTCATAGCCGGACTGCGCATCGTTAATTTTGGCGTTGGTCAATCCGATGTAGCCACCGCAGGGTACATGGTAGTAGTGCGCCATCTGTGCAAAGGCCATGTGCAGCATTCCGCATTCAATGCCTCCCGAGGCGTACGCGCCCGTGCGCATGTCCGCCACGGTTGGCAAGGTAGCATAGATCAGCGGTGTGCCTGCCTGAACCATTTGCATGAGGCTGGCGGTCGCCAGAAATTCGGCATTGCCCTGTGCCAGGGTCCCAGCAAGTGACATGGGGGCGGTCAGGCCCGCGTTCGGGACGATGCTCGGATAAACCGGCAGGCGTTGTTCGGTGAAAAAGATCAATGCCTCAGTGGAAGAGTGGTCCATGGTCAAGGGCGACACCACCGGGCAGTAATGATGCGTGAGGAAAGGATGCTCCCGATACGCAGCCTCGCTACCAGCGATGACCTCCCCCAGACGCAGGACGGTCCGGGCATCCTCCAAATCCTTGGAGGTGATGCGGACTGGCTTGAGGCAATGCTTCAACGCCGGATAAAGGCGCGCCAGGGTGAACTGCCCAGGCGGCGCATCATCGGCCAGGGTAGAAACCGAGAAGACGTCGTATCCGGGGAGGGCCTGGATGAGACGTGCGATGCGGGCGATATCGTCCGAGCGCGCCCGCCTTTCCTGGCCGGTCACCGGATCCAGGAGGTTCGGTGCAGAACTGCCGGTGACGATGAGCGGGCCGTCCTTGGGGATGGTCCGGTCGTAAGAGGGATCGCGGCCTCGGAAGGTGAAGGTCGTGGGCGTCATGGCCCGAAACTGCTCTACGACAGCGGGCGGGAATTTGACGATCTGCGTTTCCGCGTTGACCTGGCAACCGTGCCGCGCAAAGATGGCGCGCGCCTTTTCATGACGGACTAACAAACCGACTTCTTCGAGGATCTCGAGAGAGGCCAAATGGACTTGTTCGACTTGTTCGAGTGTCAGAAGGCAGGCAAATGTCATACAGGACCCAGAACCTTTCTAGGGGCTGCTAGCCACGAAGGCCGGGCGTTCCACCTGCAGCGAGGTGGCCAGTGCCTGAATCTCCGGCAGAGGGAACATCTGCAGGCCGGGACGGGTGACTTTGAGGGAGGCCGCAGCAGTGGCAAATCGCACCGACTCCTCCAGGGTCCAGCCATTGAAATATCCGTAGATATAACCGGATGAGAAGGTCGCGCCGGCCCCGCATCCATCCACGGCACGGACGACCGGAGCGTGAACCCGGACAGCCTGTGTGCCATGCACGGCCAGGCAGCCCTCGCCGGCCATCGTGATCAAGGCAGTTTGCACGCCTTTTTTTAACAAACTCTCGGCCACTTCAAGCGGAGGCACCTCCCCGCGCTGGGCCGCATCCGTCACCGCCTGGCAGATCGTCGCACGACTGGCGTACCGGTCCAGGAGTTTGAGATCGGCATGCCCATGCTCGAAATTGAGAAACACCGGTACGCCCAGGCGGATGGCTTCGTCCATCGCCCGCAGGATGTGGTCCCCATCGTACCAGTCAACGTACAACAGGCGGGCTCCTTTCAGCAGGGAAAGGTCGGCGCTGTCCAGGGTGTTCAGCACCTCCGGGAGCCGCTCCCAGAAATACGTGCGAGCCCCGGTTTCATCCGAGACGTCCACCTCCCAGGGGGTGTTGATCTGTGCGGAATGGCGCACCTCGCCCTGCACGCCCCATGCCTGTAGCTGTTGGGCCAGGAGATGACCGCGTGGATCATCCCCGACCGTCGTGCCGATCATGGCAGAGGGGACCTGCCACTGGCACAGCAGGCAGGCGACAATGGCGGCATCATCAAAGACGAACTCGCTGACCTGCTTGACGAGCGCTCCGGTGTTATGCTCGGGCAGCTGCTCGACCACCATGATGGCGACCGGGGTGAGCATGCCAAAGCCGACATAGGCAGGCGCGGAGGGCTTGATCTTTGCCATTTAGCCGATCCCGGAGGCCATCTGCTGGAGATACCAGCGCAGGAAGTTCTCGAGGTTGTATTCCTTATAGGTCGAAAGCGGCCCCGGCGTATAGGCGTGCGAGCTTAAGCCGCGCTGCTGGTTGAGGCAGATCTGCCAGTCCTGTTCGGCCGTCAGCAGCCAGAACGGCAGCAATGTCTCCAGGTCGTAATCCTTGCCTTCCTCCGCCTTTTCATCGACCAGCCAGATCATGCGGATCTGGGTGCCGGTAAGGCCGCTCGGGGTCAGGCGCACGGTGACACCGTGGTCGCAGGAGGAATGATTCCAGAAGTTGGGCAGCATGCGCACCCGCAGGGTGCCCACATCGGGATCGGTATAATCGCCCATCAGCGGGGCCACCTGTTTCCCGTCCAGTGATTCACACACAAAGCCATCCACCAAAGGCGTTCGGTTGGCGGAATACCAGATATTGTGATCGGGGTCGGGGAATTCGGTCAGACCGGCCACGGTACGGGTGACGGCCAAGCCCTGGGCCGCCCATTTGGCCTTGGAGCGAGCAGTGACGTTGGCTAACTGGACGGCCACACGCTCGATGGTGTCATCGGCATTGTAGTGATCGAAATTGGCCTTGATGTACTGGGGGTGATTGACGTTGCAGTGATAGCATTCCCGGTTGTTCTCCCAGACCAATTTCCAATTGGCGTGGACATCGAAATCCATGATCTTGGCGACCTTGGCTCGAGCCAGACCCTGGGGATGGACCATCGGGGCGATGGCCTGGTAGGCCGGTTCGAAATCAGGCGGATCCTGGGCCAGGCTGATGAAGATGAACCCCTCGACCTCCCGGACATGGGCCGGATGCAGCCCCAACTGCGATTTGTCCAGGCCGTTCTGCATGCCGCGCCAGAGCAGCAAGCGGCCGCTGCGATCATAGGTCCATTGGTGGTACGGGCAGATAAAGCGTTTGACATGCCCTTGCGCTTCTCCGCAGATCACCGAGCCGCGGTGGCGGCAAACATTGTAAAGAGCCCTCACCTGCCCATCGTCCTGGCGTACGAGGATGACCGAGTCACCGTCCACCTCGTACAGGAAGTAATCGCCGGGATCGGGAATCTGGCAGGAATGGCCTGCGAACAGCCAGCCCTGGCGCCAGATGAATTCCATCTCCGCCCGGTAGAGCAGTTCCTCATGATAAAACGGCCGGGGCAAACCGTAGCCGGGCTGACGGGAAGCGATGATTTCCCTGAGACTGGCCCGCTCAGCAGTGGTTAAAGATGACATTTCCTTTTTTTCCTTCTATCCATTAATGATAGCAGGTTCTATCCTTCCTGAATCTAGAGAGGGCGCGCTCGGGATGCGACCCACCTGGAGCGCTTGTACCCAGCCCAGCGGCAGATCATGCGCGCAGCCTCTCCCCTTTCGGGTCAAATAACACGTTCGCGGTCACCGCAGCTGAACGGGGACCTTCGATCAATTCGACCTCGACCTGTGTGCCTGTTTTGGCCAGATCGATCGGCAAATAAGCATACAGGATGTTCTTCCTCAAGGTATATCCGTAACCGCCGCTGCGGACGCGGCTGATGACTTTTCCATCGTGAGAAACGGCTTCGCCACCATAAATCTGGGTGAACTCATCACTCTCCAATGCCAGGGTGCAGAGCTTGCGGGTCAGCCCGGCTTTCTTGCGCTCGACGAGCGCCTGCTTGCCGATGAAATCGGCCTTGTCCAGGCTGACACAGAATCCTAACCCGCCTTCATAAGGCGTCTCAAGCGGCGTGACATCTGCGGTGTAATACCGATAGCCCTTTTCCAGGCGCAGGGAATCCAGCACCTTGTACCCGCCTACCTCGATGCCATACTCCTTCCCAGCCTCCATGAGCGCATCCCAGACCGCCACCGCCCAATGGGGAGGGATATACAGTTCCCACCCCAATTCACCCACATAGCTCACGCGCTGCGCCCAGACGCTGGCGCCGCCGATCTTAATAAATCCAGCATGCAGGTAAGGGAAAGCCTCATTCGAGACATCGTCCGGGGTGACTTTCTGCAGCACGAGGCGCGCCTTGGGGCCCCAGAGGGCCAGACAGGCCCATTCCGTGGTGATATCGCGGATGGTCATCGGGGGATCTTCCGGCTTACGGTGCATCTGCAGCCAGGCCAGGTCATTTCCGATAAAGGCTGAACCGGTGATCACCCAGAAGCGATCCTCCCCCAGGCGCGAGATCGTCAGATCGGCCTCAACCCCGCCATCCGTGTTCAGGAATTGGGTGTAGGTGGCCGTTCCGACCGGCTTATCGATATCCCCGTCCGCCACGCGCTGCAGCAGAACCAGGGCGCCAGGTCCGGTCACTTCGATCTTGCCGAACGAGGTCAGGTCATAGAGGGTGACGCGCTCGCGCGTCGCCTGGTGTTCCTGTCCGACGCGCTCAAAATAGGGGGGACGAGCCCAACCCCACTCACGCTGGTCCGCACCGGCCCGGCGCCAGGGCTTTCCAGGCTGGAAGAAATTGACCCGCTCCCAACCAAATTTTTCACCGAAGACCGCGCCCATCTCCTGACAGCGGGAATAAACCGGGCTGACCCGGAAGGGCCGGGCCCATTCGTTCTCGTCATTGGGAAAGCGCAGCCGATAATAATACTTGACACCTTCCCGGGTCCGCTCGGTGGCATAAAACGGACTGGAGTAGTAATTTCCAAAACGATGGGCCCGGAAAGCATAGACATCCAGCGAGGGCTCCCCCTCCACGATCCATTCGGCCATCAGCTTTCCGATGCCGCCTGCGCCGCCATAGCCATTCAGCGACATCCCCGCCGCGATCCACAGTCCGTGCGCCCCAGGCAGGGGACCGAGCATAGGCTGACAATCCGGGGTGTAGGCACCAGGATGGCATACCAGCGTGATGATCCCGGCCCTTTCTAGGAACGGGATACGACGGATCGCGCCCTCCAGCAGCTGCTCGAAACGGTCATAATCGCCCGGCAGGCTGGTGCCCCCATGCTCCCAGGGGGCGCCGTCAATCCAACGGGCCAGCGGATTGGGTTCGTAGCCGCCAATCACCAGACCGCCCGCTTCCTCACGCATGTAGACCAGGTTATCGGGATCGCGCAGGCAGGGGGTCTTGTGTGGGAACTCGTTTCCAGGTACTGCCTTCAGCGCGATATGCTGATGGTCCACTGGGGTGGTCGGGATGTTAAGGCCGGCCATCGCCGCGACCCGGGGAGCCCACATCCCGGCCGCGTTGATCACGATCTCGGTCTTGATCGCCCCTTGCGTGGTCATTACGCGCTGCACTTCATCCTTCGGAGAAAGCTCGATGCCGGTCACACGCGTATCCGTGTAGACCGCAACCCCCATCTCCTTGACCAAGCGGGCGATGGTCGTCGTGGTCGTGTACGGATCGAGGTGGCCATCCCGGGGGAGGTAGATGGCGCCGTAAAGCTCCTTATCGCTCAGTTGAGGCATAATGCGCACAGCCTCGGAGGGCGAGATGATCTCGACGTCCATGCCGATCGCTTTTGCCCGGCTGACGCTGCGCTGTAGCTCTTTCAGTTGGGCCTGGCTCGAGGCCACGCGCAAACTGCCGACGTGATCGAAGAGACCCAGCCCGCTGTAGAACTCAATACTGTATTTTCGAAACTGCATCAAGGTCTGCGAGGTGGCAAATTGGGTCACGAGGCCGGCGGCGTGGGAAGATTCTCCGCTGGCGATCTCGCCTTTCTCCAAGAGCACCATATCCGTCCAGCCCATCTTCGCCAGATGATACGCAATATCCACCCCGACAATGCCACCCCCGACAATGACCACACGTGCCTGATCCTTCATGATCGTTTCACCCTGCCTTTCTAAGCAGATTGGGCATCTTCCAGCCAGGTGGGGAATTCGAGCGAATCCATTTTCTGAACCGCCCTGGCCCAGCGCTCGGTCGCCCATCCCCAGAAATCATACTCAATCTTCGAAATCTTGGCTTGGATCGCAGCCCAGAGCGTCCAGCCAACGTCTGACATAATCATGTTCAACTTCATCCGGGAGATCCGGCTTGCTGTGGGGGTGCCAAAATAGGTGGCGCAGACCTCCATGATGCGGGCCTCGTCATACTGCAGTTCCTGGCAGGTGTTCCCCAGCTCGAAGCACGGATCGTTGTTCCCGCTGTATTCATAATCGATGATGCGCATCGATTGACCGACGTAAATATAATTCTCCGCCAGCAGATCGTTGTTGCAGGGGACACTCGGCAGCGGCCGGACGGTCAATGCCTGCTCAATGCAAGCCACGGTTGGCAGCCTATCAGAATAGCCCGCGGGAATGCGGACCTGGTGCTGCCTGCAGATACCCAGATAATATTCGGTCAAACGAAACATATTGAAATCGGTAAGAAAACGAGGGCCGCTGTGCAAGGTCCGGATCGCCTGGGCAATTTTCGCCGGCATTCCGGGTGCCTGCAGCGTATCCTTCGACATCGTCCTGCCCTCGAGAAATTCCAAAACCATGGCCTGATATTCAGGCAGATAATAGAGCACTTGCGGTCCAACCCCTGTCTCGGCAGCCGCCCGGGCATTGAAGTACTCGTTGCGCCGGTCCACCGCAAGAAGTTCCGTGCTTTCTCCGGGAACGCGCACAAAAAATGGAGTTCCCTCCACAACCACTTTGTAGTTTGAATTGGTCAGCCCGCCGGATAAGGCTTGAATCGAAAAACGTTTTCCCTGCCAATCTTTGATTTTCAACACAATCTGGTCGATGACTGCCATCTCAGCGTTTCAAACCCGTCTGATGCAATTCAAGGAAATAGGGGGTCAGTGTTTTGGAAACACTGGCCCCCAATTGTGCCAAGATCGAATTCGTCTATTCGGGCGGAATCTCCTTGAAGGCGTAATCGACGTTAATACCTCTGGCCTTCTGGGTCCGCTTGACGATCAGGTACCAGACGGCCGAGATCACGATGATGGCGAAGGCAATAATTTGCGCCAGCAGGTGGGACGGGAAGTTGCTGAAGTCCCAGGCGCCCAGCACACCCAGGGCCGGCGAGAGCAGGAAGGCGACCACCATGGCCATCCCAAACCCACCACCGAGCATGCCCAGTGCGGAGAGCCAGGGCATCGGCTTGCCGTTCAGCCACTCCAGTAGGTATTGCCTCATCGGGTAAAGGAACGCGACCACCGCCGCGATCGAGGCGAGCCGGACCAGCCAGTAAAGGACCGCCGAGCTGGCGAAGGCCTGTGGCGCCAGCACCCAGGTCAGAGCGACGAAGGCAGCCGCGCCGATCAAAGTGAAGAGCACCCCTACGATCCCGCTGACCGTATATTTGGCGCCCGGCGAGGCCTCATAGACCTCCTTGGCCCGGTAGGGCAGCAAGGCACCGGCCAGACATGTGATGATGAACACATAGCCGCAGCCAAAGGTCACGCCCAAGGTCAGGGTCGTCCAGGTAAATGGCTGGGTAACCAGGCTGTAGGCTACGATGATCGGAAGGCTCGCCAAGAAGTAACCCAGGTGAGCATTCACCGGGGTATGCCAGCGCTGATTGACCTTGCTGAACCAATCCGGCAGCAGGCGGTCGAGCGACATAGCCACGAGGATGCGCGTCATGCCGATGTAGCAGTTGCAGACAATCTGGAAGCCGTTCAAGAGATAGCCCAGGCCGATGATCAACACCACGATCGGGCTGGCGGCGAGAGCCACCGCCAGGATCGGCGGCCACAGGTTGAAGCCATTGATGTTGGCCGCGGATACTCCAGACCAATAGCCTGCCCCGGCCACATACAGGAATTCCGTGCCGGCCACTTTCTCGATTCCCAGCGCCAGCAGGGCCAGCAGCAGGCCGGTGGCAATCAGGGAGCCGACCATGATAAAGGTCTGCGAGCGGAAGCTGCGGGCGTCTTTGATCTCACCGTTCTGTTCGGCCGAGTAGGTCGCCCACTGCAGGGAAGTCCAGGCGATGGGTGCTACCAGCAGGGTCGCCAAGAAGCTAAATGGCGGATGAACGTTGATCCCGGCCTTGGTCACAGCATCCAGGGCGGTCTGATAGAAGTTGGCTACGCCACCCGAGGCCACTGAAAAGGCATTCAGCCGTGTGATGAATTCGCTGGCAGGCGTGGTAAAGAGAACTACAAACACGGTGGCAAAGCATAAAAGCGTACCCCAAAAGATCACATGCTGGAAGCGGACGTAGTTCTTGAAGCCCGAGGTCAGTAGAATGAGCGAGAGAAGGGCGTTAAGGACGCTGACGATGATGATACCCGTGGCAGAGGTAAACCAGACGCCCAGACTCGACAAGGAGGCCACGTGCATTGTGGCTCCCAGACCCAGGAAGAGCGGTGCGAACCCGAGGTATGAGACCAGCCAGCCGGAGAGCGCTACCCACTGCAGGATCCAGATGACGAAGCCGGACATCACCACGGTGAAGGCCAGCCCGCCGCCAAAGACACGGCTTTGGAATACATAATCACCGCCTGAGCGCGGGAGGGCTGTCGAGAGCCAGACATAGACAAAGGCGATTGGAATCTCGATCACCATGGCCAGGAGGATCCCCCAGACCAGCTGGCCACCGGGAAGCGAACCGGGGGCCCACAGGTATGTCCAGGGGAAGATCAAGCCCATGGTCAAGATGTTGTAAACGAACGCAGAATAGGGGGACATCACACGTACTAGTCCAGAAGCCTTACGGGTGAAGACCTCTGGTTTTGGAATCGCGGTTTCAGCCATTGCCATTCTCCTTTGGGTTGAACGAATCTGAATCTAGGTGGTTTAAACCTACCAGGTGACGGGAATTGGAATTCTCCTTCAACCTAATTCGCGCTCCAGGATGTTCATTTGAGTTTTTTAGCCAGCTTCCTCCTTTTCGCCATCAGCCTGCTCATCCGCTGGTCATCTGATAGCCTTGAACTTCCCCGTCCACAAACGTGACCAGACAGCCTCGCAAGATCCCCTCGGCGTACTCGCTGCCTGGGTTGATGCAGGTCGTCCGACCGATCTTCGCAACGGATTGGGATTCGTGAATGTGCCCGTGCAATCCCAACATGGGCTTGTACTTCTCAATGGCGCTACGTACGGACTTACTGCCTGCTCCGTACATCACGGTCTGGCCACCCTGGATGATCGGCTCCGGGGGATCCTTGGTCCAATCCAGCATCGGACAGGTGTCCAGGGTCGAATCCACCGGGGGATCATGGAAATTAAATATCGAATGGCTGAGATCCGGCACTTTCGGAACCATCGCTTCGATGAATTCAGCCAATTTTTCGTCCGGTATTTCACGAGGGGTTTTCCAGGGGGTTGGGGTGCTGTAGCCGATGGAGAGCATGGTATGATCCGCATCGACCTGGACCACCTCGCCTTCACAGGCAAAGAAAGAATGGGTCCCTTCCCGTTTCATAACACTTAACACTTCAGGATCGTCATCGTTTCCCCCTGTGACGAAACATCTCTTTCCCGTGCCGGCCAGACGTTCTTCCGCCAGGTCCACCCAGCTGCTTAACCGCTCCCGGGCTCGCTCATGGAACAGCTGGTTGACTGCCCCGGCATCGGCAGCCAGCCGCTGATATTCGTCTTCGTCCATGACCTGATAATAAAAGCCCAGAGTGCCCAGTCGTTTGATCAGGTTGTCCACTTCCTCCTGGGAGGCGAGGTGTTCGACGCGCCCCTGGAGTGTAGCGCGAAATTGACCGTTCTTCTCCCGGATGATCGGGATGAGCAGCTTGCCGGTGATGTCCCCTCCCATGACCAGGATATCGACATCGTAGAACTTTCCCGCATTGAGAAATTTACGATAGGTGCGCTCGGAGCCGTGCAGGTCGGTCGCAAAGTACAGACGGGTCGGCTTCTTCTGGTTTTTCTTTGAAAAGAGGGGCATGGGCTGGCCTCCTGGCGAAAAAAGGCCCGACAGCCTGGGGCAGCAACTGTCAGGTCGTAACCGGGCTGGCCGCGGCAATCATGATCTCCACATCGTGTTCGGCCAGGGATTCGATGGCGGATGGGTCGACGGCTTCATCCGTGATGAGTTTGTCGATCTCGTCGATGGTGGCAATTTGGAAATTGGAGACCACCCCCCACTTGCTGTGATCTGCTACGATGATAATCTCACCCTTGGTATGCTTGATCATCTGCCGGACAACTTCCGCCTCAGCATTAGATGGTACGGTACAACCGTGCTTCAAGCTGATCCCGTCCACCCCAAGGATGGCCTTGTTGGCATAAACCTGTTCCAGGTTTTCAATGGCGAAGCGTCCTGCTACGGAGTTGGAACGAGGTTGGAATTCTCCCCCGAGCAGGTACAGCTGAAAGCCCATTTCCCCGGCCTCCAGCGTGCCGCTTAAATTATTCATGAAGATGCTGATGTCCGCCTCACTGCGGATGTGTCGTATCACCTGGGTTGTGGTGGTACCGCTATTGAGGAAAACGATATCCCCCTTCTCGATCAGCGCAGCCGCCCGTATGCCGATCCGGCGCTTCTCTTCCGGGTTCAGCTGTGCCCTCTGCCGATACTCAGGCTCTAAATTCATGCGTTGGCTGAGAATCGCGCCCCCATGGGTTCTTTCCAGCACACCCTCCCGTTCCAGCCACTCCAAATCCCGCCGGACCGTCGCGTCGGAAGCCTCCAACAGATCACACAGGTCGGCCGACCGGACGATCTGGTGGATTTGCAAATACTCTTGAATTCGCTCCCGCCGCTGGGCCGGGATGAGTGATTTGCTCATCAGGCTGGTTTTCAGTTCAAGGTATGTGAAGGAAAATGAACATTTGGATAATGAATTATATAAGAATCTGAAGAAATTTGCAAGTTTTTGTGTTCTTGGTTATAATAACAGGTGCTGTCATAGACCGTCTTTCACGATCCATCACACGAATTCTCCGGGCTCCGTTTGCCCAAATCTCAGCATGGGAGTATGGTATGGCCGGTAGTTCCATTGGAATGGGCGAACAGGATGCTGTCGAACGCGACAAATTTGAAAACGAATTAAAGCACATCCTCAAGGTCAGTGACAAATCCGGCATTCTCCTGCGGGTCATCGGGGCGCTGGCCTTCCAAATGCACTGTCCGAAATACGGCTACCTGCAGCATGCCCTGGGGCGGGCCTACACGGATATCGATTTTGCGGCTTACGCCAGACAATCCAAAGAAATTCAAAAGATGATGGGGGCTCTGGGCTATCACGAAAACCACGAGGTTTTTATTGTATCGGAGGGAGACCGCGCCATCTACGAAAAACCTGAGATGGGTCTGCATGTCGATGTATTCTACGAGAAGCTCGATTTCTGTCACGTGATCCGCTGGGAAGGGCGTTTGGAGGTCGACTCTCCGAGCATCCCCCTGGCCGAACTTCTTCTCGAGAAAATGCAAATTGTAAAAATCAATGAAAAGGATGTTATCGATACGATCATGCTTCTGCTCGAACATCCGCTGGGCGATCACGATCAAGAGACCATCAACATCCAGCGCGTCGCCAAGCTGTGCAGCAGTGACTGGGGTCTGTGGCGAACCACCACCATGAACCTGGAGAAAGTCCGTGTGCTGGCTCAGGGCTACGGGCAGCTGACCGCAGAGCAGAAAACCGAGGTCGATTCCCAGGTTAAAACTGCATTGGCTCGCCTGGACCAAGAGCCCAAGACACTGGCCTGGCGTTTGCGGGCGCGGGTCGGGGATCGGGTTAAATGGTACAAAGAGGTAGATGAAGTGTAGGAACCGGAGGCTTCTGCCATGACCAAACATGTTCGTGACCTGATGCATCCCGGCGTGCTCACCTGCCGCAAGAACGCGACCCTCGGCCAGGTGGCCGTCCTGCTTACCCAGAACCACGTCCATGCCCTTATCGTTGCTGACCGTGATAACCGTTTCCTGGGCATCATCAGCGATTATGACCTGATGGCAGGGGAATGGCTCTCGGTCAATTCCGAAAGCCTGGCCACCATGCGCTCCCTGACCGCCGCGGATCTGATGTCCTATCCGATCGATACCATCGAAGCCAGCAAAACCCTGGTGGATGCAGCCCATACGATGATCAAGAAGGATATCAACCGTTTGCTGGTCATGGAAAAAGGCGCCCCTGCGGGGGTAATCTCCATTTCCGATTTTATATCCAGCATCGCCCGGGAAGAAAAGGCGCGGCGCGATACCGTCGCCGATGTGATGTCGGATGCCATCCTGGTCTGCCGGGACAAAACCCCGCTTATTTCCGCGGCGCGCACGATGACCCAGGCTGGCTGGCGTTCGGTCCTGGTGGTGGATTCCAAGGGTACGCCCCAGGGAGTCGTTAGCGGCAAAGACCTGATGCCGTTCGTAGAAAATGGCGTGAACAAGGAATTGACCGTACGAGAGGTCATGCATCCGGTGTTGACCATCCATATTCACGCCAGCCTGCGTGAAGCCGCCGACCGGATGATCCAGAATCACTACCATCGTCTGGTCGTGATCGATGAGGACGATCCCAAGACATTTCCCCTGGGAATTATTTCATCTTTCGATATCGTTGCCGAGATGGCCAGGCCTGGCTCGATCTGGCAAGTTTAAATTGGCCTGAGAGCCACGAGGAGCCGCGCCAGCGGAAGCCTCGCTCCCAAGTCCGTTCTGATGGAGAATCTACATCCATGACCCTCACTGTCGAGGAGGCCATCGGCCGGGTGCCGCTGTGGGCCGGTGTCAAGCTGGAAGATATGAAAATATCACCGCTCAGCGGCGGAATCACAAACAACAATTTTCGGGTGGAGGTCAGTGGTGAGGCTTTCGTCCTCCGCATTACAGGAGCCAACACTGAAATGCTGGGGATCGATCGAAACCAGGAGTACGAGGCCAACCTGATGGCGGGCAGGCTGGGGATCGCACCCGAGGTCGTTTATTTCATCCAGCCCGAAGGATATCTGATCACGCGCTTCATCGCCGGGCGTCCCATCTTGCCCGAGGAAATGTGTCGGCCGGAAAATATCCGCCGGGCGATGGAGGTCGTCCGGAGAATCCACCGCATGCCCGCGCTCTCCGGCAACTTTTCCGTGTTCCGCGTCATCGACAGCTATACGGAGATCGCCCGCCGCTACCGGGTGCCTTTCCCTGAGGATTTCGACCGGCTGATGGGGCATGTCCGGGAGGCCGAGTCAGCCCTGATGACCCATCCCGGGCAACCCTGTCCCTGCCATAATGATCTGCTCAACGCCAATTTTTTAACCGATGGGCAACTCTACGTACTCGACTGGGAGTACGCCGGCATGGGGAATCCTTATTTCGATCTGGCGAATTTCTCCGACCACCACAGCCTGTCGGAAGAGCAAGACGCCTGGCTGTTGGAATGTTATTTTGGGGAGGTGACCTCCGAGCATTTTGCGCATTTGAAGATCATGAAGGTCTTGTCTGACCTGCGTGAAGCAACCTGGGGACTTGTTCAAATCGGGATCTCAAAACTCGATTTCGACTTTCGGGACTACGCCGATCGCTTCTTTGATCGAGTCTATCAAAATATGCCTGATCTCGGCTGGGGTCAATGGTTGAAGGAGGTAACGAACCATGCCTGATCTTCCTAAGCAAGCTCAAGTTGTCATTATCGGAGGGGGTGTCGGGGGATGCAGCATTGCCTATCATCTTACCCTCATGGGTTGGAAAGATGTCGTCATCCTGGAACGTCACGAGCTGACCAGTGGCTCTACCTGGCATTCGGCTGGCCTGGTCGGCCAGATGCGCTCGGATGCCAACCTCACCCGCATGATGCATTACAGCACCGACCTATATCGCAAACTGAAAGACGAGACCGGCGTGGATCCCGCCTGGCGTGAAGTCGGGGGTCTGAGGTTGGCCTCCTCCGCCGAACGGATGGAGGACCTCAAGCGGCTGGTCGGGATGGCCCAATCCTTCGGTGTGCCCATGAATCTAATCTCGCCCAAGGAGGCCTATGATCTCTTCCCGGTCATGAACATGGAAGGTATCGCCGGCGCGGCCTTTACGCCGAACGATGGGGTCATCGACCCGACCGGGCTGACGAACGCACTGGCGGCCGGGGCTAAAAAGCGCGGGACGCGCATCTTTACCGACACGAATGTGGAGAAGATCAACCTGAAGGCCGGGCGCGTCCATGAAGTGGTCACCGACAAGGGCACGATCCAGACCGAGATCGTGGTGAATGCGGCCGGGCAATGGGGGGGCGAGGTGGGGAAGATGGTCGGGCTGAACCTTCCCATTGTGCCGATGGCACACCTGTATATCATCACCAAGCCGATCGAGGGCGTAAAGCATAATTTCCCGACCTTGCGAGATCCGGACCTATTGGTCTACTGGCGCGAGGAGGTCGGCGGCCTGGTCACCGGTGGGTATGAACGCAACCCGGCTCCCTTCGGGCTGAAGGGCATCCCGCGCGATTTCAAATACCAGCTCCTGCCTCCTGACTGGGACCGCTTTACCCCTCTCATGGAAAATTCGGTCAAGCGCGTCCCGGCTATCGAAACTGCGGAAGTGATCCAGCTGTTAAACGGACCGGAAGGCTTTACACCCGATGGTGAGTTCCTGATGGGTCCCACCTCGGTGAAGGGCTTCTGGGTGGCATGTGCATTCTGCGCACATGGGCTGGCCGGCGCCGGCGGCATCGGGAAGGCGATGGCGGAGTGGATCATTGAAGGGCATCCGGAGTGGGAAATCTGGCGCCTGGATGTCCGCCGTTTCGGCTCCAACTATAACAGCCAGGAATACACCGTGGCCCGCACCATTGAGACCTATTCTCAATACTACGATATTCATTACCCTGGCGAGGAGCGCCTGTCCCGCCGTAACCTGCGCCTTTCACCGACCTATCCACGCCTGCAGGAGCTGGGTTGCTACTTCGGAGAAAAGACCGGTTGGGAGCGCCCCAATTGGTTCAAGCCTTACGAAGAGAAAGCTCGCCACGGCCACGAGCCCAAAGGCTGGGCCCACCAAAACTGGTCGCGGGCGATCGGCTACGAACATCTGATGACCCGCGAGAATGCCGGTCTATTCGATGAAACTTCTTTTAACAAATTTGAGGTGCGCGGCCCGGGGGCATTGGCCTTCTTGAACCACGTGTGCGCCAACGACATCAACCAGCCGGTAGGTACGATCATTTATACCGAATGCCTGAACAAGCGCGGCGGCATTGAGTGCGATTTTACCGTCACTCGGGTCGCCGAGGACCGCTTCTTAATCATCACCGGAACTGCGTTCGGGCAGCATGACCTATCCTGGTTGTCCTTGAATCTGCCCGATGACAACTCGGTGACGATCGAGGACGTCAGCTCTTCCTATGCCTGCCTGGGTCTGTGGGGGCCCAAGGCGCGCAAAATCCTGGAAAAAGTGACCAAGGACGATGTATCCAACGCGGGCTTTCCCTACATGACGGCCAAACAGATCGTCGTAGGCGATGTGCCCGCCCTGACCTCGCGCGTCACCTATGTGGGTGAGTTGGGCTGGGAATTTTACTGCCCGATGGAGTACGCCCTGCGCCTGTGGGATACGCTCTGGGAAGCCGGACAGCCGGAGGGGTTGGTCGCCGCTGGTTACAAGGCGATCGATTCTTTGCGGCTTGAGAAAGGGTATCGCTATTGGAGCAGTGAAATCAGCCCTGATTACACCCCGCTCGAAGCGGGCCTGTCCTTCGCGGTCAAATTGAACAAAGGCGACTTCATCGGACGCGAAGCCCTGCTTAAGCAAAAAGAGGCCGGACTGAAGCAGAAGCTCTGCTGCCTGACGCTCGTGGACAGCCGCACGATCGCCCTGGGTAAGGAACCCATCCGCACGAAGGATGGCAAGGTCATCGCTTGGGTGGCCGCAGGTGGATACGGCTACTCCGTAGGAAAAAGTATTATTTACGCCTACCTGCCGATCGAATATGCGAATCCAGGCATGGAATATGAGGTAGAATTCTTCGGCGAACAGGTCGGCGCGGTGGTCGCGCAGTCCCCACTGTGGGATCCAAAAGGAACAAGAGTAAAATCCTAATCACCCTGAGGCCAGGCGCGCCTCGAAGGTGCTACTTGCCCCAATCCTAAAGGAGTAAAAAGCAATGAATGAAAGTGTGATAGAGCGGTTGACGAAGACTCATCCCGATATGGAAATCTGGTGGGATTCATCTCCCTTGGTCTTCGACCAGTGGGTTCGAAAGATGGTAGACGCTGCGGAACCCGCGCGTAAACCAATCCTGAAGGAACAACTCGGCAGGTTGTACAACGCCAGTGAGCCTGCCAAAAGCGTTTTCCGAGGCTGCACGACCAACCCGCCCTTGTCATGGACAGCCGTACAAAGCGAATCCAAGTTCTGGGGCGAGTGGATCGATAACCTGATCCGGGCCAACCCCGACCTTGCGCTCAAGGAGGTCACCTGGTCGACGTACAAGGAAGTGGTAAAACGGGGCTCGGAAATGTTCATGCCCATTTTCGAGGCTTCCAAGGGACGCTTCGGTTGGATATCCGGCCAGTTGGACCCCCGTCTCTTCACGGAGATCGAGCAGATGGTTCAGGGTGCCGAGGATTTACGCACCCTGAACCCCAATGTGATGATCAAAGTTCCAGGCAGCATGCAAGGCATCGAGGTGCTCAAGATTTTGGCCTCGAAAGGCATCAGCACCAACACCACCACGTGCTTTACCCTGCCGCAGATCCTGGCCTCGGCCAGTGCGACCATGGAGGGGATCAAGATCGCTGAAAAGAACAAGGTCGACATGAGCAAATGGCGGGCGGTCATCACCATGATGATTGGGCGATTGACCGAAATGAGTGATCTGGATGTCCAGGCCGAGCGGCGCAACATTCCATTAACCTGGCAGGATAAGCACTGGTTCGGCATCGCTGTTTTCCGCCGCGCCTATCGCATGCTGACCGAAGGGGGCTACCCCAGCAAAATGCTCGCCTGCTCGATGCGGGCTGGCCCTCTCGTGGCTGGAAAGATGAGATTCTGGGATATCCAAAAACTGGCTGGCGGGGACATCGTCTACACCTTACCCCCTTACGTTCTGGAGCCTCTCTTCGATATCGGCGATGACCTCATCATCCGGCCAGAAATCGAAGAGCCAGTGCCCGCCTCGGTGTTGGACAAGATGTCGAAGATCCCATACTGCATCCAGGCCTACGACCCGAACGGGATGGACCTCGAACAGTTCAACGACCACCCTTCTACCGTCAGCACGGTGAAAGCCTTTTCGAAAAGTATTACCGACCTCGAAGGTTTCGTCGGTGAAAGAATGGCCGCTCACCATAAGAAATAATAGAGCCTTTTGCGTGAAGTTTTGATGATCCAAAACCAATGTTATTCGGGAGGAAAATATGTCGATCGTTAACGCAAAAGAATTATGCATCGCAGCCGCCAAAGGGAAATATGCCGTTGGCGCCTTCAATATCACCGACCTGGTCCAGCTGGAAGCCGTGGTGGATGCCGCCATTGCCAAGAGGTCACCGGTAATCATCCAAACCTCGGTAAAACCATCCAAGTTCCTGGGCGTGGACGTGCTGGTGGCCATCTACAGGACCATTGCCGCTGCGGCCCCGATCCCGATCTGCCTGCATCTGGATCACTGCCCTGAGGTCGCGCATTGCAAGAAATGCGCCGATGCTGGCTACACCAATATCATGATCGATGCCTCCAAGCTGCCCTATGAGGAGAACATCCGCCAGACCAAGGATGTCGTTGATTATTGCCATAAGGTAGGCAATATCTCGGTGGAGGGCGAGCTGGGCACTGTCAGCGGCGTGGAAGATCAGATCAAGGTCGCCGAAGACGAAGCGCAGCTGGCCAATCCCAGGCAAGCGGTTGAATTCGTCGAACGCACTGGCCTAGACATTTTCGCCCCTGCCATTGGCACCGCCCATGGCGTCTACAAAACCAAGAACCCCAAAGTGGACTTCGAGCGCCTGGGCAAGATCAACCAGTTGATCAATGGCAAGACGATCAAGACTCCGCTCGTGGTCCATGGTGGTACGGGATTGCCGGAAGATTATATTAAGAAGCTGATCGAGATGGGGGGCGCGAAACTCAACGTGTCAACCGAGTTAAAACGCACCCTGGTCGATGCACAATACACGTACATTGCCGCCCACCGGGAGGAATACGAACCCGGAAAAGTTGACGAGGCGGTCAGGGCAGCCATCCGCAAAGCTGTCGAGCACTGGATCGATATGGTCGGCAGTGCCGGGAAGGCCTAAGCCCGACTTAAGAGTAAAAGGGAAGTGTGAGGAGCAAGAATCCGCCCTTCACACTTCCTATGTTGAATCATTTCAAAAAGGAGTTGAACATGAAAAAGATTGAGGAATATTTCGTTCCCTGGGTAAAAGGCATTCCGATGTACATCTCCGGGCACATCGAACTGGCCTGGAAAAAACCGGAACTTCATCGGATGATGTCCAACGAGAATCCGAACCCGCCTTCCGACAAAGTGCTCGAGGCGATCATTAAGTATGCCAAGATGTCCAACCGCTACCCGGACCAGGGACTGGTGGTGCGCGGCAAGATCGCCCAGATCAACGGCCTGGGTGGCGCGGAGAATGTGATGCTGGGTAACGGCTCCAGCGAGGTTTACGACAACATCTTCCGCTGCTTTCTGGCACCCGGCGAGGAAGTCATCCAGCATACACCCTGCTTTGGCATCTACAAGCTGCGCGGGACCATCCTGGGCGGCAAGATGGTCTCCGTTCCCATGCTCTACAAGGACAAGTATCTCCATTACGACGCGGCCGGGATCATCAAGGCGATCACGGACAAGACCAAGATCATCGTCATTGCCAACCCGAACAACCCGACCGGGAACTTCATGGATGCCAAGGACTTCGTGCGCATTGCCGAGACCGGCATCCCCTTCATTGTGGACGAGGCGTACGTCGAATTTTCCGGCCTGGGGTTGTCCCAGGTAAACCTGACCAAGAAATACAAGAACGTGATCATCACCCGCACGCTTTCCAAGGCTTACGGATTGGCAGGTCTGCGTTTCGGATATGCCATGGGTGACAAAGAGGTGATCGGACAAATCTCAGCCGCCCTGCTGCCCTGGAATGTAGGCACGATCCCGATGTGGGCGGCCCTGGCTGCCCTGGAGGATACGCAGGCCCTCGAGTACCGCGTGAAGTTCAACAACAGCGAGGTGGATTTCATCACCGAGGCGCTCAGCGAAGTACCGGGCCTGGTGGTTTTCCCATCGAAAGCCAACTACATTCTTTTCGACTGCGGGGAAACAGGTAAAAAAGGCAAGGACATGGTGGCCTATGCCGAACAGAAAGGCCTGATCTTCCGCCCGGAAAGCGAAAAATACGGCAGCGACGGTTGGTTCCGCATCACCATCGGCTCAAAGGAAGAGAATCGCATGGCCGTAGAGGTTGTCCGCCAATTTTTGACCAAAAAGTGATCTGGCCGACCGAAAGGTCGAATTGACCTCCGGATTTTATTCACGGGAGGAGGCAAGCCACGGGAAAAATAAAGGCTGTCTTTTTCGACCAGGACGGCGTGATCATCGATACCGAACGAGACGGCCACCGTGTCTCATTCAACATGACTTTCAAGGAGTTCGGTTTTTCCGATGAATGGAGCGTGGACTACTACCACGAGCTGCTCCAGATCAGCGGTGGCAAGGAGCGCATGAAGCATCACCTGGAGACCAGGGGCTTCAGCAAACCGGTGCCACCGGAGGAGGCGGAAGAGCTGATCAAGACCATGCACAAGCGGAAAACCGCCTTGTTCGTGGAATTGATCGAAAGCGGCAAGCTGCCCCTGCGCCCGGGTGTTCACCGCTTCATGAAGGAAGCCATGGACACTGGCCTTAAAATCGGCGTGTGCACCACCTCCAATGAACTAACTGCCAAGGCTATCACCGAGAAGCTCCTCGCCGATATCAAGTTCGACATCGTGCTGGCCGGCGACGTAGTGAGCAAGAAAAAGCCCGATCCAGAGATCTACAATCTGGCCCTCAGTATGACTGGGCTGAAGCCGGACGAAGCCATCGTGGTGGAGGACTCAAGAAACGGGGTGCTAGCCGCAAAAGCCGCTGGCAGCCATGTGGTGGGGACCACCAACAGCTATACCGAAAAAGAGGACCTCAGCGGGAGTGACATAATCGTCACCTGCCTAGGTGACCCCAATGGCGAAAAAGGCGTGCTTCGGAAGGGTGGCCCGGGCCTTGAATTTGACGGTGTGTTGCACATGAAATCGCTGATCGGTTATTTCTCAAAATAAACCGCTCCAGCAGCACCCGGCCGTAATGGGTCGGACCTATGTAACACGAGGGGCTGTCTCAAAAGGAGACAGCCCCGATTTCATATCCCACTTAGAGGCCAATTTTCGAGGTTTTTTTAGTCTGCATTCCTCATATTGGAAACAATTCGTGCCACCTTCTCCCACTCAGGGCTGTCCAAAAAGAAAAATACGGACTTTTGGGACAGCCCCTTTGCATCACGGATCAAACTTGAACGAGAGTTCAATGGATAGAAAGGCTCTAATTCTCTCCGAGGTTATTATTCGCCTTTTTCTAAGGGATAAACCTGCCTACCACCCAATAAATCCCCGCGGCGAGGAGGGCGGTCGCTGGGATGGTGAGCAACCAGGCCATGGCAATCTCTTGTCCTACCTTCCAGCGGACCTTACTTGCCCTTCCAGCTGCACCCACGCCCATGATCGCAGAACTGACGACCTGGGTAGTGCTGACCGGTCCCCCGATCAGCGAGGCACCCAGGATGACGGAGGCCGAAGCCAGCTGGGCCGCGAACCCATCGACCGGTCGTATCTTATAAAACTTACCCCCCAAGGTTCGGATCAACTTCCACCCCCCCAAGGCGGTGCCTACTGAAATCGATGCAGCGCACAGGAGTATGACCCACAGGGGAATATCGAAGACTTTCAAATATCCTGAGGTGACCAGGGCCAGGGCGATGATCCCCATGGTCTTCTGGGCGTCATTGGTTCCATGGCTGAGGGCCAGAGCGAGACCGGTGACGATCTGGCTGCGCTTGAAGAAACCGTTAATACGCGGGGTAGCTTTCCAACTCAAAAAAAGGATCAGTCGGAGGAGAATGACTCCAACCAAAAAACCGATGATGGGAGAGATGAACAGGGTGACTAAGACCTTCATCAGGCCTTTGACTATGATTGCCCCAAACCCCGCTCCCAAGACCACCGCCCCGAGAATGCCGCCGATCAAAGCATGGGAGGAACTGCTTGGCAACCCCAGGTACCAGGTCAAACTATCCCACACAATCGCGCTCACGAGCGCAACCAGAATCACGCCGGTGCCGATGCTCTTGGAAGCCACGATCTGATTGCCGATCGTATCCGCGACGGCAACCCCCAAGACGATCGGCCCGAAGAAATTCGCAACGGCTGTTACGCCTAGGGCGACCGGCGGGGAAAACGCCCGCGATGAAATCATCGTGGCCACCACATTGCTGGAGTCATGAACTCCGTTTAAAAATGAAAACGCGACCCCTAAAACAATCACCGCAATCAGAACCGCCGTCATGGATGCTGCCTCTCCCTTCAATGGGACCTCGATGACATAATCAACGTAGCTTTGAGAAGATGCTCATTGGAGCCTCCGCACAAGCAACCAGTAAATACCTGCCGCCACCAGGGCAGTAGCGGGGATAGTCAAAAACCAGGCCGTGACGATATCCCGGGCGAGGCCCCACCGGACCTTGTTCGGTCTCTCCCCAGCGCCGACCCCCATGACCGCCGAGCTGATAACCTGGGTAGCGCTCACTGGGCCGCCGATCAATGAAGCCGTCATGATCACAACTGCGGAGGAAAGCTGGGAGGCAAATGCATCCATCGGCTCAATCTTATAGAACCTGCCTCCCACCGTACGGACCAGTTTCTGCCCACCCGCCGCTGCGCCTGCGGCAAGGGCCAAGGCCGATAGGAGGATTACCCAGGTCGGGACTGCAAAGGTTTTTAAATATCCTTCGGTGATGAGCGCCAGCGTAATCACGCCCATGGTCTTTGGGCCATCATTGCTGCCATGGCTGAGTCCCAGGGCGATGACCGTCAATATCTGGCTGCGCTTAAAGAAGTCGTTGATAATGGGTGTGGCATCCCAGCTTAGTCCCATGACAATTCTGAGAATCATGAATCCGATGCCAAAGCCGATTACGGGGGAGATAAACAAGGGGATTAAAGTTTTTTCCAACCCGGAAAGGCGAACAGCCTGCCACCCCGCACCCATGACCACCGCACCAAGGATACCGCCGACCAGAGCATGAGAAGAGCTGCTCGGAAACCCCAAGTACCAGGCCAATGTATTCCAAGAAATGGCACTGAGCAAGGCTGCCAGGATCACCTGTGTGCTGATGGCATCCGCATTGACGATATCGTGACCGATCGTTTTTGCAACCGCGATACCAAATACAAACGGTCCCAGGAATTCCGATACGGCGGTGATCCCGCGGGCAACGTGCGGTGAAAAAGCGCGCGACGAGATCATGGTAGCAACGATATTGCTCCCATCATTGACACCGTTAAGAAATGCATACAGGAGGGCTAGAAAGACTACCGCAACGATAATGGGGGACACAAAAACCAGACCCCCTTAGGTGATCTTCACGATAATATCGGCGATCACATTGGCCGCCTCGTCGCCGCGGTCGGCCGCGTTGCTCAAGTGACGATAGACTTCGCGCAGTTTCAACATCTTGATCACATGCTGGATGTCCTCGGCACCGCTGAAGAGATCTGCCAGGGCTTCCCGATAAACGTCTTCCAATCGATTTTCAAGCGCTTTGGCACGCTGGGCGTGGTCGTTGGCGACGCCAGAATGTTTTTCCAGACGATCGACCGCCATCAGAAGCTCATAAGCTGCATCCCTCAGGATCGAGGCCATTAGCTGCATGTATTTGGTTGGTTTCACCTTCAGGATCTCCATCTCGGAAACAGTGCTGTAGGCGTAATCCAGTACATCATCAATCGTCCGAGAAAGCAAGAATATATCCTCACGGTCAAAGGGGGTGATGAAGGTTTTGTTCAATTCATCGATCAAAATCCGGCGGGCTTCATCCGCCTCTTTTTCCTTGGCGGCGACCAGTGCGGAAGCCTCCGGGTCCTGAGAGGCCATATAATCCTTCAACGCTTCCATCGCCTCCAAGGTAATCGAGGCCTGGTCGTGGATGAGTTTGATAAAAACATTCTGGCGTTCCTTAAAGATACGAAACATGGATACGAATCCTCCTTGAGGTGATGATCCTACACCTTTTCATTTTTATCGCTCTTGTTTGCAGAATACCATGTTAACATCATGTTAACTATAATAACATAAAAATCAATCGCAACCCCGCTGAGGAGCCCCTCGCATCCAAATCGAAAACGCCGCTCTCTCGCGAGCGGATTTTTCGATTGAAGCGGCGGCCCTAGTCCTGCACCGCTTTCTTCAATACGCTTGATGTTCCGTGCGGGCGATGATCTCGTTCTGCAGCGCCTCGCTCAGGTCGCAGAAGTAATCGCTGTACCCGGCAACACGCACGATCAGATCGCGATATTGGTCCGGGTGCTTCTGGGCCTGCCGAAGCGTAGCGGCATCCACGACGTTGAACTGGATGTGATGCCCGTCGAGTTTGAAATAGGTACGGATGAGCTGAACCAACCCCTCCAGTCCGGCTTCATCCGCAAGCAGCTGGGGGGTGAATTTCTGGTTCAGCAGGGTCCCACCGGTGCGGACGTGATCCATCTTGGCGGCCGACTGAAGCACCGCCGTCGGCCCATGACGGTCGGCCCCCTGGACCGGGGAGATCCCCTCCGACAGCGGGGTCCAGGCCTTGCGCCCATCCGGCGTCGCGCCGGTCACCGAGCCAAAATAGATATGGCAGGTGGTCGGCAGCAGGTTGATGTGGTACTCGCCGCCGCGCGTGTTCTTGCGGCCGTCGATGGCATTGAAGTAGGCTTCGAACACCCGGCGCATGATCCCATCGGCATAATCGTCGTCGTTGCCGTATTTCGGGGTTTTGTTGAGCAGCTTCTGGCGCTCGCGTTCGAAACCTTTAAAATCCACCTCCAGCATGGAAAGCATTTGTGCCATGGTCATCGTCTTCTGGTCAAAGACGTGGTAATCCAAGGCGGTCAGGATGTCCGTGATCGAACCCAGTCCCACCCCCTGAATGTAGCTGGAATTATAGCGCGCCCCGCCCTCGTGATAATCCCTGCCGCGCGCCATGCAGTCGCTGATCAATAACGAGAGGAAGGGAGCAGGCATGAACATGGCATACAAGCGCTCGATGACTTGATTGCCGCGCACCTTGATGTCCAGGAAGTAAAGCAGTTGTTTTTCGAAGGCGGCAAATAGTTCATCGAAGGTCTGGAACCCGGCTGGATCCCCGGTCTGAAGACCAATCTGTTTTCCGGTGCGGGGATCACGTCCGTCGTGCAGGGTGATCTCCAGCACCTTCGGCAGGTTGAAATAACCCGTCAGGATATAGGCTTCCTTGCCGAAGGCGCCCACCTCCACACAGCCGGATGAGCCGCCATTGCGGGCATCCTCCACAGACTTTCCCATGCGCACCAGCTCCTGCACGATCAGGTCCGCATTGAAGGCCGATGGCTGGCCGAACCCCGTGCGGATGATCCGGGCCGCCCGCTGGATGAAACGGTCAGGGTTCTTCTTGCTGACCTGGATGGATGCAGAGGGCTGCAGCAGACGCATCTCCTCGACCACATCCAGCAGCAGGTAGGTCACCTCGCTGACCCCATCCGAGCCGTCTTCCAGAACACCCCCTAGGTTGATCTGGGCAAAGTCGGTGTAGGTGCCGCTCTCGGCGGCCGTAACCCCCACCTTGGGCGGAGCCGGCTGGTTGTTGAATTTGACCCAGAAGCACTGCAGGAGTTCCTCGGCCTGCTCACGGGTTAGCGTGCCGTCCGCCAGGCCCTGCCGATAGAAAGGGGTCAAATGGCGGTCGAGATGGCCCGGGCAGAAGGAATCCCAGGTGTTGAGTTCCGTGGTCACCCCCAGGTGGACAAACCAGTAGGACTGCAGCGCTTCCCAGAAATTGCGCGGGGCATGCGCCGGAACATGGGAGCAGACCTTCGCGATCTGCATCAGCTCAGACCTGCGTTCCGGATCGGCTGCCTTCTTGGCCTGCCGGCGTGCTTCTTCTGCATAGCGCTCTGCAAAGCGGATGATCGCTCCCGCAGCGATCCGCATGGCGCGCAGTTCCTCCTGCTTGGAATACGCATCCATATCCTGCAGGAAATCCAGGGAAGCCAGGCGGGTATCGATCTCGGCGATAAAATCCAGCATGCCCCGGTGATAGATCTTGTCATCCAGAACCGTGTGACCGGGAGCCCGCTGTTCCATGAACTCCGTGAAAATGCCCGCTTCGTAGGCGGCTTTCCATTCGTCGGTCATCTCGTGGAACAGGAGGTCACGCAGGCTCTTCCCTTTCCAGAAGGGAATGATCGTATCTTCGTAGACCTGCCGCGTCTCCGGACTCACCTTGAAAGGGATCTTTTCACGCGAGTTCAGCAGATCCAGATCCTCCAGTGAATGGCAGCACAATTCTGGATACGTCGGGGCATTTTTCGGGGCCGGTCCTTTTTCACCCACGATCAGTTCCCCTTCCCCGATACAAATCTTCTTTTGCTCCAGCAAATATTGGAAGGACAGGGCACGCCGAACCGGAGCCGAGACCGGGCCGAGCTCGTGGTGGTAGAAGGCGGTTAGAAGCTCCGCCCGCTCGCTGGAGAGCGTCTCTTCAGCCTCCAGGCTTTCCTTGCGTAGCTTGCGCACACGTGCGGTCATGGACATAGGATCACTCCTTACTACACCATCACCTGCAAACCGGATCCCCGCAGGATCTCGGCTATCCCTTCCATCCTCATGGGTTCGGGAGGCTGGATCTCAGCTAATCGATATTCTAATCCAAGGCTTTCATATTTCGCCAATCCGGTTTGATGATACGCCAAAAGCTCCACCGCTGGGCGGACGGGCAGAGCAGCCAGGAATGCTCCCGTCTGCCGAAGGTTGGCTTCATCATCATTGATCCCGGGGATGACCGGTATGCGAATGATGATACGGTGACCCAATTCCGAAAGCGTGGTCAGGTTCGACAGGATCTTCTGGTTCGACACACCTGTATATCGGCGGTGACGGACGTTATCCATCAATTTCAGATCGTACAGGAACAGATCCACATATCCACGGATCTTGTCCATGACCGCCCAGGTGGCGTATCCGCTGGTGTCCAGGGTGGTGTGAAGGGCGCGGGCCTTGCAGGCAGCGAGCAGCCCGAACAGGAACGCCCGCTGGGCAAGCGGTTCCCCGCCGGAGAAGGTCACCCCCCCACCGGACTGGTCATAAAAAGCCCGGTCCGCTTCGATCTCTTCCATCACCTGGTCCACGCTCATCGTGCGCCCAACCAGCTGCCTGGCCTCTGCCTCGCAGGCCAGGACACATTCGCCGGAGGTTTTGCACTTTTCCCGGTCGGTAAGGATCAGGTCTCCCTGGCGGGTGATCGCCCCATTGGGACAGGCTTCCAGGCAGCTCTCGCACAGGATGCACCGGTTCGATCGGAAGATCAGCTCCGGCTGGAAGGCACGACTCTCCGGGTTATGGCACCAGTCGCAGTGCAGCGGGCAGCCTTTGAAAAAAACCGTGGTGCGGATCCCAGGCCCGTCGTGGATCGAGTATTTCCGGATGTCAAAAACAATCCCGTGAATCACATCTTTACCTATAAATAACCACCAATACCGAAGATCGGATCTCTGGACCTACTTCCGGAAGAAATTAGACACGAAGAACCAGATGTTCGCCGGGCGTTCTGCCATGCGGCGCATATAGTACGGGTACCAGTGAGTGCCGTAGGGGACATAGACCCGTACCGGGTATCCTTCCTGGAGATATTGATCCTGCAGATCGCGCCGGATGCCATACAACATCTGAAATTCGATCGCCTGTTTGGGCAGGCCGACTTTCTGGGCGTATGTCCTGGCAAAGGCCAGGCGTTTTTCGTCATGGGAACCGATCCCGGGAATCGGAGGGATGTGCCCATCTGCGCTCAAGGCCGGTGCTCCTGCCGCCACGGCGCCATCGATCATGATCTGGCTGAGCAGATCGTAATTGGCATCCACATCCTCTTTCTTGGGAAACGCCAGCTCCTTGGGCTCCAGATAAGCACCCTTCACCAGGCGAAAGCGCGTCCCCTCCGCGATCAGCTCGCGCGTATCTTTTTCTGTACGGTAAAGGTAGGACTGAACGACCAGCCCGGTGTTCTCATACCCCTTCTTGCGCATCTGCCGGTACTGGCGGATGGTTTTATCGGTGTAGGGCGTGTCTTCCATATCGATGCGGACGAAGTTCTGATACTGGCGGGCTCGAGTGAGGATCCGCTCGAGATTCTGCTCGCACAGGCTTTCATCCAATGCCAGCCCGATCTGGGTCAGCTTGACAGACACGTTGGCACGGACGCCGCTCGCATGGATCTGATCAAAGAGTTCAAGGATGTCATCGGCAGCCTTGACGGCATCCTCCCGCGTTTCAGTGGATTCCCCCAGGTGATCCATCGTGACATTGATCCCTTTCGCATTAAGCTCGGTCGCAGCCCGGATCGCATCCTGGATGGTATTTCCGGCGATAAAACGGCTCGCAGCCCGCCAGGCAAAACCCCAGGATGTTACGATCCTTTGGGCCCAACTGGCTTTTGAAAGGTAGATTAGAAATGACCGAAGCATGGTGTCCTCCACAGAAATGTGTCAACGAGAACGGATCGGTTCTCATTAGATTGCTCAACTCGATGGTGCCCTCCCGGCCAGGCGCGCCGCGCCGATCCATCGCAGCAACGTATATTGTAGTCTAGAGAAAGCTTCAGCACAACTGAAAACAAGCCGTCCAAGTCATGTCATGGTTTATAAAAGGGCGGAACTCGGTAGATCATAAATCCGGAATACGGTTATGCCACTCGGTCGCCTGCTCAAAGGCCTGACCTGCCCGAAGCGCTTCTACCTCGGCCCATGCCTTCGACACGATCTGCAAGCCGATCGGCAGACCACGATGTGTAAACCCGCAGGGCACGGACAGGGCAGGCACGCCGGTCAGGTTAAAGGGTGCGGTGAAACGCGTCAACTGCCGGGCCGCCTCAACAGCCTGGGTGCCTTCTATCTTTGGGGCGGGGATGGGAGTGGTCGGTAAAAGTAAAATATCGTACTTCTCGAACAATTCCGCCACGGTCCGTTTAAGTTCGGACTGGGTCCGACGGACCAAGGAATACTCAGGTGCAGTCAAGGCCGCACCGGTCTTTAATCGCTCAAGCACATCCGCGCCGAACCATTCCGGGTGTTCTACCAAACGCTGTCGGTGGTATGCGGCTGCATCAGCCTGGGTCATCTGACGGTTCACCCCAGCCGCGACCTCCAGCCAGTCAAGCTCCACTTTTTCCACAACCGCTCCCAGATGTTTAAATATCCGTCCAGCCTCGTCAAAGGCGGCACTCACCTCAGGGTCAGCAGCCTCGACATAATCACCGCTTCCGAGCGCCACCCGGACGCCCCGTACACCCTGGTCTAAACCTGACAGGCAGTCCCCCACCGGGACAGCCTGCGTGGCAGGGTCGTGGGAATCAAACCCTGCGATCACTGTGAACAGTCTGGTCGCATCCTCGACGGTTCGAGCGATCGGACCCACATGATCGAGGTTCCAGGAAAGCGGGATGACGCCTCGTACGCTCACCCGTCCGTAGGTCGGTTTGAATCCGACCACCCCACAGAGAGCGGCCGGGATGCGGATCGATCCGCCGGTATCGGTCCCCAATGCCCCAAGACACATCCCGGTGGCGACCGCCACAGCGGAGCCGCCTGATGAACCTCCAGGGATGCACGACGAGTCCCATGGGTTTCGGCACGGACCGAAATGAGGGTTGTTCGTGGTCACCCCGAGGGCGATTTCATGGGTATTGGTCTTGCCCAGCAGGACCGCCGCGGACCGCTTGAGCATCAAGACGACAGTTGCATCCACGCTGGGGATGTAATCCTTGAAAAATAGGGAGCCCGCAGTGGTCCGGATGCCAGCCGTCTCAAAGAGGTCCTTGATGGCAAGCGGGATCCCAAGCAGCTCCAATTGATCCAGATTGGCCGGGGACCGACTGACCAGCATTTCAGCCTGCTCTGCCTGCCCAATCGCACTTTCCGAGGTGACGGTGAGAAAAGCGTTTAACTGCGGGTTGAGGCGCCCAATTCGGTCCAAACAGGCCGTCGTCAAGGCGCGCGGCGAAAGTGCACCCTGGCGGATCTGTCCGAGCGCGGATGACAGGGTCAGTGCTGAAAGGTCGATTCCCATCGCTCAAAAATCGAGTAGGGAGCGGTGACTAGCCGCCCCCTCTCACACCACCGGACATGCGGGTCCGCATCCGGCGGTTCAATAAGAATAACGTAGTTTGAAGTATCGTTCTGCAATGCTTTCCAGCCCT
>JBEKFY010000007.1:0-135949 GCA_050013095.1 Anaerolineales bacterium
GGGTAAGCTGGTGGTAGAACCTCATAGTGCTCCTTTGGCTTGGTCGTCGGAGAAGCATTATCCTTCACCAGCTTACCTCTCTTTGACCAACCTGGTTGCACTTGAGGGTTGAACCTACGCTTGTAGATAACAAGCAAGATTAAAGCATTGACAAAATCCCGGGCGGTGCTATCATAGTTCCGCTTTAGAAGTATCCCGCGAAGAGATGATCTCATGCATGAAGGCGCCCTAACCGAAGACCTGTTCGAACATGTCCTGACCCATGCCCGGGAAGCGGGCGCAAGCCGGGTGAGGCGCGTCAAGGTGTCCATCGGCGCCCTCTCGGACGCCACCCCGGAGTCCATTGAGTTCTACTTCAATTCCCTGGCCCCAGGTACCCTCGCCGAAGGCGCCGTGCTGGAGTTTGCCAGCGTCCCCGGCACCGCCCACTGCAATACCTGCGGTCGCAACATCGAGGTCGATGATCTTTTCGCGGCCTGCCCAAACTGCGGCAGTTTCCCGGTCGCGATCACCGGCGGAAACGGGGTTTATCTTTCCAGCCTGGAGATCGAAACGGAAGATAATCAGCAGGAACATATTCATGAATAACTTTAGAGGTGCCGAATGTGTCTAGGAATCCCCGGTAAGGTGATCGAACTGTACAAAACCAACGGCATGCAGATGGCCAGGATCGATTTCGGGGGCGTGATCAAGGAAGCCTGTATGGAATACCTGCCCGACGTCAAGGTCGGCGATTACACAATCATCCATGTCGGCTTCGGTTTGAGCATCCTCGACGAGAA
This sequence comes from Anaerolineales bacterium, assembly GCA_050013095.1. Classification (GTDB taxonomy): domain Bacteria; phylum Chloroflexota; class Anaerolineae; order Anaerolineales; family Villigracilaceae; genus UBA877. Next base: position 783 of record JBEKFY010000007.1, read on the forward strand.
AGAGGCTCTGGAAACCATGGACCTCTTGAAGCAGATCGACGCGCTGGGAAGCGAAGAAGGAACGGCGGTGTGAAGTACGTCGAGGAATACCGCGACGCCGACCTGACGGGTAAACTGCTTTCCGACCTGCGCCGTGCCGTGACCCAACCCTGGACGCTGATGGAAGTCTGCGGCGGACAGACCCATTCCATCATCAAATCCGGCCTGGATGAGATGCTCCCGCAGGAGATCACCCTGATTCACGGACCTGGCTGTCCGGTCTGTGTGACCCCGCTTGAGCTGGTGGACAAAGCCATTGCCCTGGCCATGCGCCCGGAGGTGATCTTCACCTCCTATGGGGATATGCTGCGCGTGCCAGGTTCGGAGCGCGATCTATTCGCGGTCCGGGCCGCCGGGGGCGATGTCCGCATCGTCTATTCACCGCTCGACGCCTTGAAGATCGCCAAAGACAACCCCAAAAAGATAGTGGTCTTCTTCGCGATCGGATTCGAGACCACCGCCCCCGCCAATGCGATGGCAGTCGTGCAGGCGAAGGCCCAGAACATCCAGAACTTCGCAGTTCTGGTCTCCCATGTCACCGTGCCGGCAGCCATTCGGGCGTTGATGGAATCGCCCGACGTCCGCGTGGACGGTTTCCTGGCCGCTGGCCACGTCTGTACCGTGATGGGCTACTGGGAGTATGAACCACTCGCCGCACAGTACCGGATCCCGATCGTGGTGACCGGCTTTGAGCCGGTCGACCTGCTGCATGGGATTCTGATGTGTGTCCAGGAGCTAGAAGCCGGCCGTCAGGAAGTCCGCAATGCCTATGCCCGCTCGGTCACCCGGGAAGGCAATCGGCCCGCGCAGGCGGTCATCCAGCGCGTTTTTGAGATTTGCGACCGGGCCTGGCGAGGCATCGGCGTCATTCCCCAGTCCGGCTATCGGCTGCGGCCGGAGTTCGCTTTGTACGATGCCGAGCAGCGTTTCCCGGATGTGCAGGCGATCGAAACGAGGGAATCGCCGCTGTGCATCAGCGGGCTCGTTTTGCAAGGCATCAAAAAACCAGTGGAATGCAAAGCCTTTGGCAAGGAATGCACCCCCGAACGGCCGCTCGGCGCGACCATGGTTTCCTCCGAAGGGGCTTGCGCGGCCTACTACCGCTATGGGCGGTTAGCGGCCAAAGGAAAATCATGAGCACTCAAAAATTGAACCTGCTCGGCTGGACCTGCCCTGTTCCCCTTCAGAATTACCCGACCATCGTCATGGGTCACGGCGCGGGTGGCAAAATGATGGCGGATCTGATCCAGCATCTGTTTGCAGCGGCATTCGATAATGACCTGCTGGCCCAGATGGGCGATGCGACCGCTTTCGATCTTCCGGCCGGCCAGGTGGCTTTTACGACCGATTCGTTCGTGGTCAGCCCGCTGTTCTTCCCCGGGGGCGACATCGGGGAACTGGCCGTGAATGGGACGGTTAACGATCTTGCCATGCGCGCCGCCAGGCCGCTGGTCCTCTCGGCTGGGTTCATCCTGGAGGAGGGGCTGCCGATGGAGACCCTCGGCCGAATCGCCAACTCGATGGCGGCGGCTTGCAAGAAAGTCATGGTGAAGATCGCCACCGGTGATACCAAGGTTGTCCAGAAAGGCCACGGCGATGGGATCTACATCAACACCTCCGGTATTGGCGTGATCCCAAAAGGAGTCAACGTCGCCCCGGATCGCGCCCGCCCGGGCGACGCCCTGCTGGTCAGCGGTTCAATCGGAGACCACGGGATCGCCATCCTGTCCGTGCGTGAGGGGCTGACCTTCCAGACCGAGATCCAGAGTGACACCGCTCCGCTGAATGGATTGGTAGACGCCATGCTGGTCGTTACAAAAGACATCCACTGCATGCGGGACGCCACCCGCGGCGGTCTGGCAGCCGTACTCAACGAGCTTGCATCTGCCTCCAGGGTGGGGATCGAATTCGATGAAAAGAAAGTCCCTATCCGGGTGGAGGTGAACGCAGCCTGTGAGATGCTGGGTCTGGATCCCTTCTATGTGGCCAATGAGGGTAAGCTGGTGGCGGTCGTGCCGGCCGAGCACGCCGAAGCCATGGTCGCCGCGATGCGCGCCCACCCGCTGGGCCAGGACGCAGCCATCATCGGGCAGGTCGTGGCTGAACACCCCGGCCTGGTGACCTCTCGGACCTCGATCGGGGGGAAGAGGGTGGTGGATCTTCCGACCGGCGAATTATTGCCCCGCATCTGCTAAGAATAACCGGGCGGCCTCAACGGCCGCCCGTATCTTTCATCAAAGCACGGCTTTAGCCAGGGTAGCCAGGCCTTCCAAATCCTCGAGGTCCAGCCACTGCAGCATGACCCGCTGGAGGCCGGTTTTCGCCAGATCTGTAAGCTGCTCTTTCACCTGCTCCCCTACCCCGACCAGGAAACCCCGCTTGCGCAGGTCATCGGCGGATTGGTTGCGGGCTTCCAGTTTCCCCGAAAGCTCTTTCGTCGTCCGCCCGAATTGCAGACCGGTCATCATGGAACGCATGACCGCCTCTGGCGGTCGCCCTGCGACGGCCAACAACTGATCGAGGGCCTTGTTCAAACGAATCACCTCTGATGGCCGGGAAAAGATGAGGTTCCATTCATCTGCATAACGGGCTGCCAAGGGCATCGTGCGCCTTTCGCCATTACCGCCAATCAGCAGGCGGGGGCCGCCTGGACGGGCAGGGCGCGGCAACAGGATCGCCTCATGCAATTGGAAGTACTTGCCCGAATAGGAAACCGGGGCATCCCCTTTCAGCAGCAGGTTGATCACCTGCAGACCTTCTCCAAAGCGGTCGAAGCGAGCCTTCAAGTCCAAAAGTTCATAACCGAATAGGTTGTGTTCTCGCTCCTGCCAGCCTGCCCCCAGGCCCAGGGTCAAGCGGCCCCCGGACAGGTCGTCCACCGCAGCGGCCATGCGGGCCGTCAACGCTGGCGGGCGGAAGGAAACCGGCGAGACCAGGGAGCCAAACTCGATACGCCGCGTATGGCTCGCCAGCCACGTCAGCGATACCCAGAGCTCGAGGGATTCTTTGTCGGGTGGGGAGGCGTTGGTGAAATGGTCTGACCGGTACATTCCGACAAAACCCAGGTCCTCGACCGCCGCAGCCAGGTTGCGCCAGCGCTCCCAGGTCAGGCCGTTCTGGCCCTCGATCATGATGGCGATGTCCATGAATCCTCCTTGTTCGCTAAGTGCAAAGTTCCGGGAGTGCGAACCAGTCCCCGGTAATTTGGGGATGGGACAACCCCTCGACCAGTAAGCCGGATTGGACCAGGTGGGCAAGTGTACGCTTCGCCAGCTCGGGAGGCCAGTTGAAGAGCTTGGTCACCGCGCGCAGCTGGGTTGCTCCGACGGAATCGAGGTAGAGCTCAATCAGTTTTTGCCGTGCCTGGGATTCCCCGATCTTGCGGGCCTGCTCAGGCAAATCAGGGAAATGTCTGGCCGTGAGGTCGTATTGATAGGCATAATGCCAGGCCCCGGCCTCCGCCGTCCCGACCGGTAAAATTTTGAAATCCGCCATTAAATCCTCGAGTGCCCGGTTGAACTCGGAATCGCTGGCCTTGCTGGTCAAATGCGACTCCCGCCGCAGGTCGATGGTGTTCATCAGTCCTTCCTTGAGGAGAGTCTCGTACACCTGCTTGGCGGCCAGCGTCAGGCGGCCCTCCTGGTAGGCCAGCAGATGGTCCTCCTGGATGTCCCCGTAATTTTCGGATAGGGCATAAAAATACGGAGCGATCTCCAGGGATATGAATGTCGCTTTGCGATGCAGGATCTTGCCGTAGTACCAGAGGCGTTTGCCGAGCGCATTGTCCTTCCAGCCCCAGGTGATGTGACCGGGGTCGTCGTGTTCATCCGGGACCGGTCGATCGCCGGCGACGGCTGTCCACAGACTGGGCAGATGAATCCCCTTCACCGGCCAAAAAAAGATGAAACCCCGTTCGTTGACGAAATCCAGGGCTTCGGCAGGAGTTTTAACTTTCATCTTGGGCAGCATATGGAAGCTGCGCGCTTGAAGCTTCGTCAAGCGTTCCAGATTCAGGGTCGGCATAGGTCTATTCTACCAAACCAGATCTGCCTGGGTAGTGTTCCACCCGCCGTTTGTCGCCTCGAAAACCACAGCGACGGATTGCAAGCTGCCTTTCTGACTCATGCCAGACATTGCCCTGCTGACCCTATGGGATATTCAACAGCGCACTGCCTCCCCCTAGCGCCTCGTGATTTTTTCGAGCAATTCTCGGTAGTAGCAATAACTTTCCAACGGAATCTCCGGCCGAACCCGGCCGTCGGCCAATGGGACATAGCCCCCTTGCGCCAGAAGTGACGGGACCTTTTCCTCGATCTCACGGCGAATGGCTTCCTTCCCCTCCCGGAGTACGTCCAGGTCGATGCCGCCGATCAGGCGGAGGTCGCGCCCGAACTCCTGGCGGATGGAGGTGTAATCCATCGCCCGGGCGTCAGTCTCACAGGCCCACAGGCAGTCAAATCCGTTCTTGAGCAGGACCGGTAACAGGGCGCGCGCATTGGCATAGGTCCGCAGGATGATGGTGCTGACCCCTTTCCGTTTCAATACCTGCACTACCGGAGCATAACTGGAGAGCACGAATTCCTCATACATCCGCGGGGAGATCAATGGCCCGTGGTTTCCACCGATGGGCTCGCTAAAAATGGCGGCATCGATCTCCACATCCTGCAGGGCGCGTTCGGTCAGCGCGGCCACGAATTCACCCTGGAGGACCATGGCTTCGCGAACGAAACCCGGATCATCATAGGTCAGGGTGATGACGTCCCGAAACCTGCGCCAATTATCGACACCCATGGTCAGGAAGAAGCCGTGGTGCACCCGCATCATGAGCACGTGCTCCCGCTGCCTCCAGACCGGGACCTGCTTTGACCAGCCTTCCGGCAGGCGGGATCGCCCACTGGGGTTGAGCCGCTTGCGGAAGCCTTTCAACTCCGCCGAGCGGGTCGGCCAGTGCCGCGGCCAGGGCCGCGGATAAACGTCCAGGTCGATCTCCTCGCGTTCATCCGTTGAAAACATCGTGGACAAATCTGCATCGACGGGCAGACCCTGGGAATGCCAGGCCTCCAGCACTTCCGGTCGGAGACCTTCTTCAAAGTAAGGCACGTGGTCTGGCTGGCCAAAACGCATGGTTTCCAGGAAGCGTTCGCGGCTATTCATGGAGAAGCAACCCCCGCTGAGCCGCCACGGCGATCGCCCCGGCCCGCGAGTCAACCCCCAGCTTGCTGTAAATACTGGCCAGGTGAGCCTTGACCGTCCGTTCGCTGATCCCCAGGAGAGCGGCAATTTCCTTGCTGCGCTCGCCGCGCGCAACGGCAGCCAGAACCTCCTGCTCGCGCGCCGTCAGCGTCGATGCCGCCTCAACCGGGGAATCTGCTTGATCGACCTGGGCGAGAACACGGTCCATCACTCCCTGATTGAGAAGGGTTTCCCCACGGGCTGCGGCCCGCAGGGTGCTGAAGAGCATTTCACGGTTCGTATCCTTGAGCAGGTAGCCCTTCGCCCCGGCGCGCAGGCCGCGCATCATCAGGTCGTCTTCATTGAACGTCGTCAGGATCACCACCCCCATTTCCGGATGCGAAGTGTGCAGCCGTTCGATGGCGGTCAAGCCATCCATGCCAGGCATGCGCAGGTCCATCAAGACCACGTCTGGGTGAAGCTCGGCGCATAAGCGAATGGCCTCGGCTCCATCGGCGGCTTCCCCCACCAGGTCAAAACCAGCCTCCGTCTCCAGGATCAAGCGCAGCCCCTGGCGGATAATCAGGTGATCGTCCGCGATCAGGACACGGATCGGCTCAGCCATGGGCGACGATCTCCAGCGGAAAATATATTTGTATGTGGGTCCCCTTTCCGGGTTCGCTGCTGACCTCGACACTGCCTCCCGCCAGGCGAACGCGCTCCCCCATCCCGAGCAAACCATAATGGCCGGCTTGCACGGCCGCCGGGTCAAACCCGCTGCCATCGTCCGAGACTTCGACGGTCAGCTGACCCTCACCCGTCATCAGCCGCAAACTGGCGGTACGCGCCTCAGCATGCCGGGCAATATTGGTCAGGCATTCGGAGATCGACCGCAGGGCGGTTTCCGAAACCAGGTCGGAAACCGCGCCGGTGAGGCCGATTTCCAGCTTGCAGGGGATGCCTGTCGCATTGGTGAAGCGCTCCACCTCCAGGCGGGTCGCCACCTGCAGGTCACGCGGTTCCGAGTGCCGCAGATCGTCGATAGCCTGGCGTGCGTCCGCCAGGGTGGCGCGGGCTTTCTCCATAGCCTGCAGGACGATGGCCCGGGCGCGGTCTGGGCGCTGGCTGGCCAGATGGGCGTCGGCCGCCTCAAGCTGCAGGATCAAACCGGCCAACCCCTGCGAAAGGGTGTCATGCAGCTCGCGCGCCATGCGCTGGCGTTCATTGGCGATGGTCAGGTCCTCGACCTGGATGGCATACTCGCTCAACTGGCGGTTGGCGACCTCCAGATCGGCGAGCAGCGCCTGAGCTCGCGTGTTCGCCTGCGCCTGGCGAGTGTAGAGGATCACATACAGGGCGACAAAGACGATCATCGGGACGGTGCCGAGGATGTACCAGCGGGCCTGTGAAAAGCCGACTAAGAGGATGAAATTGATGAACGACAGCGTCAGCAGGTAAACGGTCGCCAGAACGCTCCAGAGGGTAATGTGCAGGATGCCCAGCAGCTCTCCAATCAAGGCCATGAAGAGACAGAACACCATGCCGATGTTCCCTGAAAGATAGGTCGCCCCAAAAGCCAGTAGCCCTTGAACGAGGATATACCCAAGCAGCCAACGACGATATGTCGCCAACCAACTGAACCATGTGTAATGAAGAAAAATGTTCACGCCAAACAAACCCGAGAAGAGCACCGCATACCCCGGCTGGCGCAGCCGAGGGGTCAGGAAAAACGACCAGACGAACATGGCCACCATCACAATGATCGCAAACCAGAATAACAGGCGCACATCATTCTCGGGGTTTCGCAGGAAGCGGGATGAAGGTTTCGTCTGCATGGCGGCTCATGCTTATTGTATATCATTTGCCGATTTGTACACCTGTCCGCCCGGACAGTGTCCGAACGGACAGGCTGATAGCCAAACGAAAGAACAGTTCCAATTTAGCAGCTTATGCATATACTGATCATGACCCAGTAAATTGGAGGTTTCTATGGACGGAAATGCAATTGAGATCAAGGACCTGTATAAATCCTTCGGCGAGGTGAGGGCGGTGCAGGGCGTCAGCTTCGAGGTGAAAAAGGGTGAGATCTTCAGCCTGCTTGGCCCAAATGGCGCCGGGAAAACAACCATCCTATCCATGCTCGCCTGCCTGCTGCACCCCGACCAGGGCGATGCTTCCATCCTAGGCCATTCACTGCGCAAGGACCCGATGGGGGTCAAGTCGGTGCTCGGCGTCGTCCCGCAGGAAATCGCCCTGTATGAGGACCTCTCCGCCCGTGAGAATTTGACCTTCTGGGCCAAGATGTATGGCCTGCGCGGCGCTGACCTCAAGCAGCGCGTGGAAGAAGTGCTGGAGGTGATCGGCCTGGCCGACCGAGCCAGGGATTATATCAAGAAATATTCGGGGGGCATGAAGCGGCGCGTCAATATCGGCGTGGCGCTCCTGCACAAACCGCAGGTCATCTTAATGGACGAGCCGACGGTCGGCATCGATCCGCAGTCGCGCCGCAGCATCCTGGACTCGGTCATGGCGCTCAAGCAGCAGGGCACCACCGTGCTTTACACAACCCATTACATGGAAGAGGCTCAGGAGCTCTCCGACCACATCGCCATTATGGACCACGGTAAACTGATCGCAGCCGGGACAAACACCGAACTCGTCCGAATCGTCGGGGAGATGGATCGCATCACCCTGACCGTAAATACTGAAGGGAGCCGGGTTGTAGACGCCTGGAAAGCCGTCCGGGGTGTCCAGAAGGTCTCCTCCGAGGATGGCACTCTCAGCGTCCTGGCGGATGACAGCAACCAGGTCCTTCCGCGTCTCTTTGAGGCCGCAGCTTCAAGTGGAATCCGAATTACCTCGGTTGCTATCCTAGAGCCCAACCTGGAAGCCGTCTTCCTGCAGCTAACGGGTCGGGCCCTGCGGGATTAGGAGGCGGAGATGAAAGCTTTGGACATCGCCCTCAAAGACCTGAAGCGCTCCTTTCGGAGTGCCTTCGCCCTGGTCTTCATGTTCGGGGTCCCCCTCCTAATGGCCGGCATGTTCTACTTCATGTTCGGCGGGACAGCCAATGCCAATACGTTCAACCTTCCGGTGACCAAGGTGGTGATCGCTAATCTGGACCAGGGAGGCGAAGCCTTCAAGAATATCCAGGCCCAAATCCCAGGGGTGACCGCAGCAACCTCCATGGGCGACCTGATCGTATCAACCTTGGAGGACAAGAGCTTTGCCTCCCTGATGCAGGTAAGCCTGGGGGAGAATGCGGAAGCTGCCCGTACGGCAGTCGATCAACAGAAAGCGGGTGTGGCGCTCATCATCCCGGCGGATTTTTCGACCCGATTTTCCAACCTCTCCGGCCAGGCAAGCCTGGAACTTTACCAAGACCCGACCCTGACGATCGGTCCCGGGATCGTACAATCCATCCTGGATCAATTCATGGATAGCCTCTCCGGCGCCAAAATCGCAGCAGCGGTTACCGTGAAGCAAACCGGCAGCACCGACCCGGCGCTCATCGGCAGGGTGATGCAGCAATACCTGGCGGCATCCCCAAAAGGCGACCCGACCGGAACCCTGCTGGATATTCAGGATATCCAGCCGAGCAGCAAGAGCACCGATCTCCTGCAGAAGATTATCGGACCCATCCTGGGCGCAATGACCATCTTTTACGCTTTCTTCACCGGCACGACCACCGCCCAGTCCATCCTGAGGGAAGATGAGGAGGGTACCCTGCCCCGCCTGTTCACCACACCGACGACCCAGTCTACCATCCTCGGCGGAAAATTCCTGTCCGTAGGCCTTACCGTAGTTGTACAGATGGTGGTTCTGCTCCTCCTCGGCGAGCTCATTTTCCACATCGCCTGGGGCTCCTTGGTACCTGTCAGCCTGATCACAATCGGCACCATCATGGCAGCCGCGACCTTCGGTATCTTCGTAAATTCCTTCCTCAAGGATACCAGCCAGAGCGGTCTGGTCTTCGGCGGTGTTCTGACGGTCACCGGCATGCTGGGGATGTTGCCGATACTCAGCGGGGCGGCCTCAACCAGCGGTGTGCTGGCAACGATCTCCCTGGCCGTTCCCCAAGGCTGGAGCGTGCGCGGCCTGATCCAGGCCATGAACGGTGCGCCGCTCAACACCATTCTTTTAACCCTGGCAGTGCAGGTCATGATGAGTATTGTTTTCTTCATGGTCGGCCTGCTGCGCTTCCGGAAAAGATACGCCTAGGAGGTCCCCATGAAGCGCATCCTTGACATCGCCCAGAAAGACCTAACCCAGATCATCAGGAACCGCATGACACTCCTGTTTCTCTTAATCATGCCGATCGCCTTCACGCTGCTCTTCGGATACGCCTTCGGAGGCTCGGGCAATGCGAACACGGATCCACGCCTGCCGGTCGGGTACCTGGACCAGGACAACAGTAGCCTCAGCCAAGGACTCAGAACCCTACTGGCAGGCTCGACCGTCCTGCGATTGGATGAGAAGCCCGGACGAAGCAGCTCCGATCTTGAAATTCTGGTGAAGGACGGGAAGCTTGCGGCTGCAGTGATTGTCCCCCAGGGATACAGCCAATCAATCCTTTCAGGCACCCCACTGAAACTGATCGTGCTCGCGGACAGCACGAATCCTTCCACTGCGACCGTCGAGAACGCGATCCTGGCTTCTACCAACCGGCTGCTGGATGCGGTCCGGACCGCGCAGATCATCGCACAGACGACCCCTGCTCCAGCTGCCTTTGACCAGGCTCTGAGCGATGCCCTTGACTCCTGGCAATATCCGCCCATCCAGATCAACTCGAGCGCCAGCACGGCAGTAAAAGAGCCGGAGAATCAGGCCATGTCGATGGCCCACTCCTCGCCGGCCATGATGCTGCAGTTTGCCATTGCAGGGCTGCTGTCTGCAGCCACCGTGATCGTTAATGAACGTAGAAACCGCTCCCTGCAGCGGCTGCTGACCACTGCGACGTCGCGGATCCAGATCCTGCTCGGCCATTACATGGCGATCTTCGTGATGATTTTCGGCCAGTTTGTCCTGCTGATCACTTTTGGGCAGGTGGCCCTCAAAGTCGACTATCTACACATCCCCCAGGCGACCCTCCTGGTCGCAGTCGCCGCGGCGGCGTGCGTTTCGGGGTTGGGTTTATTGATCGGCATTCTGGCCAAGTCGAATGAACAGGCCACGATCTTCGCGCTGATTCCGATGTTCGTGCTCTCGGGCCTGGGTGGAGCCTGGGTTCCACTGGAGGTCACCGGAGCAACTTTCCAAGCCATCGGCCATCTCTCGCCGGTCGCCTGGGCGATGGATGGGTTCGAGAACATCACCTCGCGCGGCCTGGGATTCAACTCCGTCCTTCTTCCGGCACTTGCGCTAGCCGGATATGCCTTCCTGTTTTTTTGGCTGGCAGCCTGGAGGTTCTGGAGAACTGAGGAAGGATGAATCCCTTTCCCGAGGCAAGCCTTAATAACGGGCAGGAAAGATCCTGCCCGCTATTCCAAAAAGCGATGTTTCAAACCGACGATATCCCGATAGGTGACACAGCCATACATGACATAGTTGTCGTCACTGATCGGGATCGCCCGGTAATCATAACGGGCAAACTTCTCATAGGCCTCCTTGAGGGTGCTGTCGGGCTCCAGAGTGTGGACGTTTGCAACCATGATATCCTTCAGAAACGCTTTATCGTCCGCTATCAGCAGCTCTTTGATGTCGATCACCCCCAGCAAGTGCTTTTTCTCGTCCAGGACGTAGATATACATCACCACATCTTTGCCCCTGGCAGCAGTTTTATACTCGTCGATGGCCCTCTCAACGGTGTAGTCCTGGGGGAAGGCGACATATTCCTGGGTGGCAAAATCTAGGATATTCTCTTCATGATGATCCATGATGGCGCGGATCTTTACGGCGTTCTCGGGGTCGAGCAGCTTTAAAATCTCGTTGGCTTCCGAAGCGGACAAGATCGACAGGACGTCCGCGGCCTGACCGGTGGTCATTTGGTCGATGAGCTGCGCCACTTTTTCGACCTTCATCGATTCAACCAGGTCGCGTTGGACATTGGGATCAATCTCCTCGAGCGTGTCCGAGGCCTGCTCAGGGTCGAGGCCTTCAAACACTTCGACGCGCTGGTCGGGATCCATCTCCTCCAGAATATCGGCAAGGTCGACCGGGTGGAGATCGGCGAGCTTTTCCTTCAGCACTTTGAATTTCAAGTTGCCGCGGAAACTGCCAATGTCCTCCGGCAGGGGTTGAATATAAGCCCAGGAGATGGTCTGCTCCTGAATTCGGTCTGCCAGCTTGTAAATGAAGTCCGCGAGTTTGGTCAACCCCATGCGGCGCAGGAGTCCGTAACGGCTGAGGTCTACCTCGCTGACATAGAGTTTGTTTTCCCGGAGCACAAGCTTGACGTCGTAGACGACCTCCATTTCCCGGCCATCCATGTCAATCGCCTTTTTGTCCAGGATGTGATCGCGTAGCAAAACGGCATTATCATCGGGCTTGCCCGTAAAGGCGCCAAGGTCATCCACATTCAGGATCATCTCTTTGGAATTGAGGCTCTGGACGGTCTCCCAAGGAATTACAGCCGTTTCTCCGAACGGTCTTGCAATGACAAAATGCGTCACGACCGGGAGAGTGCCATTCTCCTTGATGACCACATCGTCTAATTTGCCGGATTTTTTACCGCCGGAGATCACCTTGACATCCAGGATTTCACTCAGGAAAAAGGCTTGCTTGGTTAAAGGTTTGGTTTCAGTTGCGATCAGGTCCATAGCGTTTCTCCTAAGGAATAATCTGGTGTACCACCGTGCTGATGAACGTGTATAAGAGAAGCAGCAACATGGCGATCAGGTAAATTCTAAGCATCAAAAGGGAGATTGTGACCATCCGGGTTGTCTTAATCCGGGGGGTCTTATATTTTTGGTTGATTTCCCGGATTGCTTGAAAGAAATCTCGGAATCCGTCCAGTATTCCATTCATAGGTGAAACTCCTTGGGCCTAATGCAACCAATTCGGGAATAAGGCGGTCAGGGTATAACCTGTAGAAAGCAGTATCAAACCAATCACAATTGTAAAGGTGACCGCATTCTGGAATCGATTGTTTTTATGTTTTCCCATGAGCTCTTCGTTGTTCAATAACAAAATCAAGAACACCAGAGCGGCCGGCAGAAGGGTTGTCGCAGCCACTTGGACAAACAAGGTAATCGTGACCAGGGGCGCACCGGGAATCAGAACCACAATACCGGCCGAGATGAGCATGAAAAAGTAAACGGCATAGAACCAGGGCGCCTCTCTAACTTTGTTATTCAAGGAGTGCGCCCAGCCGAAGACCTCCCCCACCGCCCAGGAACTGGACAGGGAGATGCAGATGGCACCCAGGAAACCGGCATCGAATAGACCGATGGCCATGAACGTTCCGGCATACCTGCTATACGGCATCAGCCCGACCGCAGCCTGGGCTGCACTTTCTATGTTCGTGCCTCTTAGCACAGCTGCAGTGACAACGATGCAGAAGATCGCGACCACCACCGTAAAGAAGGCGCCGATCCCGGTATCCAGCTGGCTCCAGGGAATGTCCTTCTCCTTCAGGTTTTTGTCCACCACGGCACTCTGCTGAAAGAATACCATCCATGGGGCGATGGTGGTACCCACATTGGCCATCAGGAAAAAGAACATGGTGCCTGTCAGTCCCCCGGGAAAATGCGGCAGCCAACCCTCCCGGAGAACGTCGGACCAGACGGGATGAACCAGAAAGGCGGCTGGAATATAGATCAGGTTGATGATACAGAATGTCAGTGCAATCTTCTCCCAGGTCCAGTAGCGGCCTTGGATGACCATGATCGCCATAAGGAATGTAACAATCACGACCGTTATCCAATGAGGGATACCGAAGATCCCCAGCGCTGCCGTCATGCCAATATATTCGCTGACTAGGGTCAGCCAGTCGGTCAGGCTCAGGTCAAACAGGGAAAACCAGCCCCAAAAGGATCCGAAGGCGTCAAAGATTGCTTCGGCGTGACCGCGCTTCGTGACCGCTCCCAGGCGCACGGTCATCTCCTGAACAAAATAGGCGATCGGCCCGAGCAAAACCAGGAACCAGATGAGGCCATAACCGTATTTCGCACCGGTGGCTGTATAGGTTGTGATGCCTCCGGCATCGTTGTCTGCAACCATGACCAGGATGCCCGGGCCAGCAATCAGGGCCAAAAGGTGAAGGAATTTCACTACCCGGCGATTGGCATAGTAGAGTTTTGAGACAGCATTCATTTCTCATTTCCTTGTGCTTCAAATGAATGGAATAAAAGCTATTGGACCAGGGCAATGTCCATCAACGGGTGAAGCGTGGCAGCTTCTCTTTCCAGAAATGCGGGAGGATGAAGTCCAGGGCGTCATCCGCGGTGATGATCCCCTGAAGCCGATTCTGGTCATCCACAACCGGAACTTCGAGAAGGTTAAATTCGGCAACGGTCCGTGCGATCGTACGAACGTCCACGCCAGGTTTGACGCTGACAACGCAAGTTTTCATAAACTCCCGAACCAAAGTGCCCGGATGGGCAGAGATCAGGTCACTCAATGAAAAGACGCCCAGCAAATGACCGTCCTCATCCGTGACATACACATAAAACATCGCGCCGAGTATTCCGGCATTTTGATCTGCCACCCGATGCAGGGTCTTGATCGCATCCGCTGCCGCCAGGTTAGGCCGGAGAGCAGTATATTGGGTTTTCATAAGAGCAGCCGTGTTGGCGTGACAATCCGCCAGGATGCGGGCTCTGCCTTGCTTGAAAAGGGTGACCTTCTGATCGGTCGCAAATTTCCGGAAAATTGGGTTCAGGGTCGCCATACACCACCTCGCAAATCAGATATGGCGGGTATAAAAAAAGCGCCGCCTGCTTTTCCGGCAGAAGGCGGCGCTCATCTCCAGGGGTGACCGGCCGGACGGCCGGCACTCTTCGAAACCGTTAGATCCGAACCGGTTGAAGGGAATGCGCGAGCACAGGCCTCGCCTATCCTCCTCAGGCAACGCTTTCTGCTGGTGGGTTGGAAGTTTTAGCGGAATACCGTCTGCGTCCACGCGATCACCTCCTTCCTGTGCGCCGTTTGATTTGGCCGAAGCCAGGCGCAGGACAATGAAACACCTCCCGGCATGCCAGGAGGTGTTGACATAATAATCCCTTTGCCTGCAGGGTTTTCCGCAGACACCTCCTGGTTGAGCTTTGGCACTGCGCGTCGTAGGGTTTGTTCTCCCAGCCACTTTGAGCGGGGCCTTAAGCCGGCCCGGCCTGGTCTACCCCTTGGCGTCTTTCGACGTTTCGGGACAATGGCCTGTTTCTCACGCAGACGCCTCGCCTAACGAGGTATTCAGTTCGGCGCAACTATACACCTGCGTCCGAAGTCCGTCAAGGAAGGGGTCAATTACGATTGTGCTGCAAATTGGGGCTGGCTCAAACCAGTCGGGGTGGGCTGGAGTTAGTGTCCGAAAACAAAAGACTCCCATCGCTGGGAGTCTCCCCCTGTCGGGTCAGGGTCGAACCTGTCGGGGCGGGCGGAGTTGAACCGCCGACCTCTGCGTCCCGAACGCAGCGCTCTAACCGGACTGAGCCACGCCCCGTCCAAGCAGGCGGGATTATACCCGTCCCCTATCGATTTGGCAAGGCAACCTGGCTTAGGGTATAATCCTTGCGCTATTCTTGAGACCCCCTAGGGGCGCAGGGCACTGCGCCCCTAACTAATGAGGAAGACTTATGGCAGAACCCGAAACACCCATACAGCCCCTGGAACCCGTTAAACAGGTTATCGGCACTGTACAGATGGCTGATATCGATCAGACCATGCGCAGCGCGTACTTGGACTACGCCATGTCGGTCATCGTGGCCCGCGCCCTCCCGGATGCACGCGATGGATTGAAGCCTGTTCACCGGCGCATCCTGTATGCGATGCAGGATATGGGCATACGCTCCAACTCCTCCTATAAAAAATCCGCCCGTATCGTCGGGGAAGTCCTGGGTAAATATCACCCTCACGGCGATGCGGCCGTCTATGAATCGATGGCGCGTATGGCCCAGGATTTCTCGATGCGCTATCTGCTAGTGGAAGGCCAGGGCAATTTCGGCTCGGTGGACGGCGATGCTCCGGCAGCCATGCGGTATACCGAAGCCCGATTGCATAAGATGGCCGAGGAACTGCTAGCCGACCTGGAAAAGAATACGGTCGACTTCACCGACAACTTCGACGGTACGCTGCAGGAACCGACAGTGCTGCCCTCCCGGGCGCCCAACCTGCTGCTGAACGGATCCACCGGAATTGCCGTCGGCATGGCGACCAACATCCCTCCGCACAATCTGAAGGAACTGGCCGCTGCCATTATCTATATGGTCGATAATTACGAGGCCATCGATGATATCCCCATCGAGAACCTCATGAAGTTCATCCCAGGACCAGACTTCCCCACCGGGGGGGTCATCATCGGCACGGAAGGCATCCAGGCCGCATATGGGTCCGGGAAGGGGCGGATCGTCCTGCGTGGCCTGGCACACATTGAGGAGATGTCTCGGGAGCGCTACCGTATCGTCATCACCGAACTGCCCTACCAGGTGAACAAGGCCACCCTGATCGAACGCATCGCCGACCTGGTGCGGCAGGAAAAAATCGACTCGATATCGGATTTGCGCGATGAGTCTGACCGGCGCGGCATGAGCGTTGTCATTGAGCTCAAACGCGCCGCCCAGCCGAAGAAAGTCCTGAACCAACTCTATAAATACACAGCCCTCCAGACCACCTTCGGCGTTCAAATGCTGGCACTGGTCGACGGGGAACCCCGTCTGCTGCCGCTTAAGAAAGCCCTCCAGATCTTCATCGAGCACCGGCAGCAGGTGCTCACCCGCCGTACGCAGTTTGAACTGGAGAAAGCCCGCAACCGGGCCCATATCCTCGAAGGGCTGCTGATCGCGTTGACCAACTTGGACGCGGTCATTCAGACCATCAAAGAATCCCCGGACGCTGACGTAGCCAAAGACCGTCTAATGAAGCGCTTCAAACTGACGGAGGTGCAGGCCCAAGCCATCCTCGACATGCAGCTGCGCCGGCTGGCAGCCCTCGAACGACAAAAGATCGAGGACGAATACAAGCAGCTAAAGGAACAGATCACCCTTTTTGAGGACCTGCTCGCCCATCCGAAAAAGATCCTGGCCCTGATCCAGGACGACATGCACGAACTGGTGGATCAATACGGCGACGAGCGCCGCACGCACATTGCCACTGAGGCCATCGAGAACCTGAGCGAATCCGATCTCGTGCCGGATGAGGCGGTGCTCATCTCGCTCACCGCCCAAGGCTATGTCAAGCGGGTGGCCGCAACTGCCTACCGCTCGCAGGGCGCCGGTGGCAAAGGCGTGACCGGCCACGCCACCAAAGAGGAGGACGAGGTCCTGACCCTGATCCCAGCCCGCTCGCTGGACACGATGCTGTTCTTCTCGGACCGGGGAAAAGTCTATTCGGAAAAGGTCTACCAGATCCCGGACGCCGACCGGGCCGCCAAAGGCATCCCGCTAGTCAACGTTCTTTCCCTGGAGCCAGGTGAGACGATCACAGCAGCCGTCTCGGTTCCGGACTTTGAAGAGGCTGAGTACCTGACATTGGCTACGCGCAACGGACGGATTAAACGGATGCCCCTGGCTGAACTGGCCTCCGTACGCCCATCCGGGATCCTAGCGGTCAGCCTGGAAGATGAGGACAAGCTTGGCTGGGCCCGGTTGACGCTTGGCAAGGACGAAATCATCCTCATCACTGAACGCGGCCAGGCCTTGCGCTTCTCAGAGGAGGTCGTCCGACCGATGGGCCGAACGGCTGGCGGGGTTACCGGCATCCGCTTGACCGAAGAGGACAAGGTGGCCAGCATGGAAGTGGTCGAACCGGATGGCGACCTGGTCCTGGTCACCACTCAGGGCTTTGGCAAGCGCACGCCGCTCAGCGAGTACCCGGTTAAAGGGCGTGCCACCGGCGGCGTGCAGACCACCGCCCGGGGGGCCCTCGAAAAGATTGGCGTCATCAGCGCGGCACGCGTAGTCCAGGAAGCGGATGATCTGACCTTCATCTCTGCCAACGGGATGGTAGTGCGCATGAAAGTCAAGGATGTGAAGAGAGCCGGCCGGGCAACGCGCGGCGTTCACCTGATGGATGTCAAGGATGGAGACCGGGTCGCTTCGATCGCCCGCACCTCGTCTGCCCAATTGAAAAGCATCGGTGCCGAGACAAACGGGGACGCCCCTCTCGAATCAGGCCCACAATATTCTCTGCCGCTCGAATAAAAAAAGGAGCACCTGAGCGTGCTCCTTTTTTTATCCATCCTCAAGCCGAGGGTTCAGGCTTCAGCCCGGATCATACGAAAGGCAGGACGACTTTATTCGTCAAGATGAGCAAGGTTACGCCAAGCAGACAGACGATGACAAACAGCATGAATACTAGGGTGAAGCGCTGGAGGGCGGTCATGCCGGTCATTTGGTCGAAAGTTCGCCGAGGCTTGGGAGGCTTCGGCTGATCGGGCAAATCCGGCTTGGGGGTCTCGTCCTGGAACATCGGCGACGAGGAGGCTTGGTCACGCAGGTTATCTAGCATCATTCACCTCGCTGGTGGCTGATTAAAGTATATCATACTACTACCGGACGCAGATGGACCTCGCCGAGCTGGATCGAGACGGAGGTGCCTTCCGGCGAACGCAGCCGCAGGCTGCCATCCGGATCCAGCCCTTCCAGTCGCCCGATCTGCTCCGGCCGGCCTTCCAAACGAACCTGCACCTGTTGACCGCGAAATGCCAGGCGTCCTTCCCAAGCCTGCAAAAATGAGGTTGTGCCAAGCTGAGGGCGCCAGCGCAACAACCCCAGGAGGATGGCACGGATCAGGGGGAGCCGCTCGATGACCGTCCCCGCTTCCGCCTCCAGGCTGGTCGCCGGGAAATTCAACCCCTCTGGCGGTGGAACGGCCTCCGGGCGGACATTGACCCCGATCCCCAGCACCACGCTTTCCGCCACTTTTCCCTGCCAGATCGCCTCGGCCAGGACACCGCACACCTTGCGCTGGTGGATCAGGACATCGTTCGGCCATTTGATCTCCGCTGGCAGATGCAATCCCACCAGGGCCTCGGCTGCGGCCAGCGCGCCGAGCGCTGTATAGCGCGCCACGAACCCTTGCTCAGCGGGGGTCGGTCGCAGGACCAGGCTGAGCGCCAGGGCGGCGCCGCGCGGGCTGAACCAGGTACGTCCGGCCCGACCGCGTCCGGCGGTCTGCTCTTCTGCATAAACCAGCGCCAGATCCGGTGCGCCCTCACCCGCCCAGGCTAAGGCGACCTCATTGGTCGAACCGATCCGGTTAAAGTAGCGAATCGCCCCCAAGGGGATGCCTGCAAGCGCTTCACGAAGGCTGGGTTCATCCATAAAAACAAAAGATCGGAGCGAGCTGCACGCCCGCTCCGATCCGACCTTTCATTTACTTTGGGAGGACAAACCACGGATCGACAAAGCCGCCTTCAAAACGTACCTCGAAGTGCAGGTGGGGGCCAGTGGCGTTGCCGGTAGCTCCGGCCCGGCCGATCTGTTGCCCGGCGTAGACCGCCTGGCAGGTTTTCACCAGAACAGCGCTCAAGTGGGCATAGAGCGTGACGTAGCCGTTGCCATGATCGATCGTGATCACGTTTCCGTAGCCACCGTTATAACCTCCGACCAGCGCCAGGGTGACCACACCGGTGCCGGCGGCGAAGATCGGAGCGCCCAACCCGGCGGCAATGTCGATGGCCTGGTGGATGGGCGAAAAGTCATATCCGGACAGGTAGTGGTTAATCGTCGGCCAGTTGGAAATCGTGCCCACGGGACCACCGTTACAGGTTGACTGCCCCACATTCGACGTGCCCGATTGACCCACGGCCATGGAAGGCACGATCCATTGCACCAGAGCTCGTTGTCCACCCGGCACCATCACATAGGTCCCCGTTTTGATCACCGGATTGGTCAGGTCAATATTGTTCCCGGGCCAGTTTACGATGTCGTCAACATTCGCGGAGAACATCTTGGCGACCGAATCGAGCGTGTCCTTGTCCTTCCACTGGTAATAAACCCCATCCGTCGGTGGCACCTTGAGCACCTGACCCACCCGCAGGCTGTCGGGGCTGTCCTGCAAAACGTCATAGTTCGCCCACAACAGGGTTTCCGGCTTAATGTTGTAGCTCTGGGCAATGCTGAAAACGGAATCGCCCGATTGGACGGTGTAATCGACTACGTCGAAATTGGGAACAGAGGTGATGTCCGTCGTCAAGGACACGCGTCGGACAATGGCCTGTGCCGCCGGAGCATCCGTACTGATCGGAGCCAGGGTGGCGGGCAACTCTGCCCTTGTCTGTGTTGGTTGGACTGCCACCACCGCCGCAGAAGGGAAGACTTTCCACAGCGTGACGCCAAGCAGAGAGACGACAATCAGTCCTGTTACCCCCCAGCTGATCCCCTTAAAAAGACCAGAGGAACCTGAACTCTTACCCATAAGGTTTACATTCCTTCCGTTAAAGTTTCAAGGAACTCCTCGTTATTCTTGGTCTTGATCAAGCGCTGCAGAAGGGCTTCGGTGGCCACCGCCGAATCCATCCCTGCACCCTGCGGTGGCGAGGAGACCATCTGGATGTACATGCGGCGCATAAGCCAGGACCGCTGAAGCAGGTCAGGGCCGAGCAATAAATCCTCCCGGCGGGTGGAGGAACGCTCGATGTCCACGGCAGGGAAGATCCGGCGCTCCTGCAACTTGCGGGAAAGTAGCATTTCCATATTCCCGGTTCCCTTAAACTCCTCGTAGACGACATCGTCCAGCCGGGAGCCGGTATCCACCAGGCAGGTGGCGATTATGGTCAGGGAACCGCCCTCCTCCAGATTGCGGGCTGCGCCGAAAAAGTGTTTGGGAGGATACAAGGCAGAGGGGTCCATCCCGCCGGACAGCGTGCGCCCGGACGGGTTCACCACCAGGTTATAGGCGCGCGCCAGGCGGGTGATCGAATCCATCAGGATGACGACATGGCGCCCGATCTCGGTCAAGCGCTTGGCACGGTCGAGGGCGATTTCCGCCGTGCGAACATGGGAAGTCACCGGCTCGTCAAAGGTCGAAGCGATCACCTCCGCGTCCACCGAGCGGTCCATATCGGTCACTTCCTCTGGCCGCTCCCCGATCAAAGCGACCATCAGGTGCACATCCGGATACTGGGTGGAAATGGCGTTGGCGATCTGTTTCAAAATGGTCGTCTTTCCAGCTTTGGGAGGGGAGACGATCAGGCCTCGCTGCCCTCGCCCGATCGGGACGATCATGTTGATCAAGCGCGTCGCCAAGATGTCACTCTTGGTCTCGAGGTCAAAGCGCTTATCTGGGAAGATCGGGGTCAGGTCCTCGAATCGAGGACGGTGGCGCGCTTCTTCCGGGTCGATCCCGTTGACGGTCTCCACCTTGATCAGGCCCCAGTGGCGCTCCGACTCCCGCGGCGGACGCACGTGGCCGACGACCAGGTCGCCGGACCGCATTTCATACCGCCTCAGCTGCGCCTGGGAGACATAGACATCATCCTCGCTGATGGAATAGCGGGCCGAGCGCAGGAAACCGATGCCTTCGGACATGATCTCCAACACCCCGCCGCGCACATCCTGGCTCTGCCGGGCGGCTTCCGCCTGGCAAACGCCCAGGATCAGGGCTTCCTTTTTCAAGCGGTGCGCATTGGTTACATTGAATTCCGCAGCCATATTGCGCAATTCGGCCAGGGGTTTGTTTTCGAGTTCAAGGATGTTCATGATGCTTTCTCAAGGTGAGCGATTGGATTTTGGTGGGAATACACAGAAGAACAAGCGCCCCCACAACGGGCTTGTCAGGGTATTACATTTTAGTAAAAGGGGTATGACTTGATAAAAATCAACTTGTCATCCACATTTTGGATGAGGCAAGCAGCTAAGGATGAGGGAATTATAGCACGCAAACCAATGAGGTGCAAGCAGTTTATGACCCTGTTTCCCCGCCGGCCAGGATCCGGTTTTGGATGTCCCACATCCTGCGATAAAGACCTTCCTGGGCCAACAGGTCGGTTTGAGAGCCGCGTGCGACCATACGTCCGTGATCCAGGGCGATGATTTCGTTCACACGATCCATCCCCACCAGGCGGTGCGTGATCAGCAGGAGGGATCGGTTTTTAGCCAACGGAAAGAGAAGGTCCAATATTTGACGCTCAACGACCGGATCCAGGTTGGCGGTCGGCTCATCGAGGATCAACACCGGGCTCCCTTTGATCAAAGCTCGGGCGATTGCCAGACGCTGGCGCTCCCCGGCGCTCAAGCGAAAGCCGCGTTCTCCGATGACTGTCTCATATCCCTGCGGCAGGCTCAGGATCACCTCGTCGATTTGGGCCATGCGGGTCGCTTCCCGCAACTCGGTCTCGCCCGCTGCCGGACGGCCGAGCAGGAGGTTCTGGCGGATCGTGTCGTTGAAGAAATAGGGCTGTTGCTGGACAAGGCTGAACAGGTGGCAGGCGTCCTCTCCGGCCAACTGGTGCAGGTCCACCCCCCCAAACAGGATCTGGCCGTCCGAATATTCCCAAAAACGGAAAAGGAGATTCGCCAGGGTGGATTTGCCGGCCCCGCTCGGACCGACCAGGGCCAGGCATTGGCCCATGGGCAGGTCGAAATCGATCCCGTCCAGTGCGGGCGGCTCACCGGGTTCGTAGGAAAAGCGCAAACCTCGAACGGTCAACGTGCCGGACTCTGGTAAGCGTTGCCGGACAGGTGGGTCGATCACCGCTGGCGTTGCATCCACCAGCGCATAAAGCCGCCTGCCTGATTGCAGGCTGTCCGTGAGCATCTGTGCTGCTTGCGGCAGGGGCTGCACGGCTTCGAAACTGGCCAGCGTGATCAAGGCCAGGGGTGCCAGCATGACCCCCGCCAGAGTTCCCTGCCGGACCAGGGGAATTGCCAGGACCAAAACGCACCACATGCCCAGATTGGCCAAGAGAAGGGCCAAGCCCGCATCGAACCCGCTCAACCACGCCATGCGCTGCCTTGTCCGTCCGTAGCTCCTCCCGCTCGCTTGAATTCGTGCCAGATAATCGCCCCCGCGGCCGAAGGCGGCCAGATCGGCCAGCCCCTGGATGCCGTCCACGAAAAGGGCGTGCAGTCCGGCGCGCTGCCTGGACAGTTGGGCACCTGGCCGACTGGAAAGTGCCCAGGCCAGGAGAGGCAGGCCGATCCCCATCCCCGCGATGAACAGCAGAAAGGCCTGCCCCAGGCGGGGGTCATAAAGAGCCAGGTAGACCCCGGTGACCAGCGCCACGACCAGCGCCACCAAGGGTGGAGCAACGACCCTGACATAGAAATTTTCGAGGGCGTCGATATCCGCCACGATGCGGCTGAGAAGGTCGCCGGAGCGGAACTGCATCAGGCGAGCCGGGGCCAGCGGCTCAAGCGCCGAATAGAACCAGGCGCGCAGGCTTGCCAGCAGGTGGAATGTCACATTGTGCGAGACAAGCCGCTCCAGGTAGCGAAATACGCCGCGGGCGATCCCAAAGAAGCGCACCCCGACGATAGCCACCTCCAGCATGCTGATATCAGGGTGCAGCGCGGCAGCGGAGATCAGGTAGGCGGCGGTCCCCATCAGACCCGCGTTGCTCCCAATGGTCAGGGCTCCCAGCAAGACGGAGAGCGCCACCCAGCCCCAGGCGCCGCGCAAAAAGCCCAGCAGGCGCCAGAAGATCGATGCGCGCCGCTGGGTCTGAAGATCGGGAGCGGAACGGCCGGGCCTGGTTGACACGCTGAACTCGCTTTTTTCTCTTGGGGCGAGGGACGGGGCGACTCCCGTACGATCAGGAGCCACTTCGGGGATATGGCTGCCCACCAACCGGGCGTACTCTCCAGCCTGCCTCAAGAGCTCCAGGTGCGTTCCGGTTTCGACGAGACGGCCCTGCTTCAGGACAAATATCTGATCGGCGCGGTAGACCGTGTTCAGACGGTGGGCGATCGTGATGACCGTGCGCCCCTGGATCAGGCTGTGAACGGATTCATCGAGGAGGGCCTCATTCTCCGGGTCAAGGCTGGAGGTCGGCTCATCCAGGATGAGCAGGGGCGCGTTCTTAAGAAACGCCCGCGCCACGGCCAGGCGCTGGCGTTGTCCACTGCTGAGGCGGAACCCTTCTTCGCCGATCACGGTCTCGTAGTCCTCCGGCAGGGATTGAATGAAATCAACCAGGTGGGCGGCTTGTGCCGCAGCAGCCATCTCTTCCAGACTGGCGTCCGGTTTTGCCAGGCGCAGGTTGGCGGCGAGTGTGTCGTGAAACAGGTAAGGCTGCTGCGGAACCCATGCCATGGAACCAAGCCGCTCTTCAGAGGAAAAATCGGAGATTAATTTCCCGTCGATCCGGATCGTCCCCTGGGTCGGGCTCAGGAAGCCGAGCAGCAGGGCCGCGAGCGTGCTCTTCCCGGCACCACTGGCCCCGACCAGCGCCACATGCTGGCCGGCCTGGATTTCCAGGCTGATGTCCTGCAACGCTGGGCGATCCCCGCCTGGATAGGTGAATGCGACCTGCTCGAACAGGACAGCCGCAGGTCGCCCGCTGAAGGCGGTGTCAGAGGCCCGGGCACCTGTAGCCGCAGGGGAGGGCATATCCAGGATTTCGAAGATGCGCTGCGCGGCGGCGACACCGGACATGCCTGAGTGGAATCGCTGTCCGAGCATGCGCAGGGGAGCATAAAATTCAGGCGCCAGGAGCAGCAGAAAAAATGACTGCGGAAAGGCCAGCTGCCCGTAAAGCAAGCGCAACCCTACTTCGACCGCCACCACCGCCGTGCTGATCGTCGCCACCCACTCCAGCACTAGGGCGGATAGAAAGGTCACGCGCAGGACGTTCAAGGTGATATCGCGGAAGCGGTTGCTGGTTTCGGCGATCGAGGCGGCATGGTCCCTGCTGCGGCCGAATTGTTTGAGGGTGGCCAGTCCCTGCAGGCTGTCCAGGAAATGAGCGCTCAAACGGCTGAGGCTGTCCCACTGGCGCCGGGTGAGGGTCTCGGCGGCCTTCCCGATTAAAACCATAAAGACCGGGATGAGCGGCGCGGTCAGCAGCAGCACGACACCGGAGAGGGGGTCGCGTGGGAACACGAAGGCCAGGATGGAAAGGGGCAACAGCGCTGCCAGGACCAGCTGCGGCAGGTACTGACTGAAGTAGGCGTCCAGCGCCTCGATCCCTTCCACAGCTGCAGCGGTCAACTCCCCCGTGCTCCCGGAACGCGTAAAGGCTGGCCCCAATTCCAGGATTTTGGAATAAATTCTCTCGCGCAGGTCGTTCTTCACCCGCACTGCCACCGTACTGGCGCTGACCTCGCTCCCCCAGACCAGCACAGCCCGCAAAAAAATGATCGCCAAGATGATCCGTAAAAGCCCGAGGATGTCTGCCAAAGCCTGCCCGCGCAGGAAGACCCGGTCCACGGCGAGGCTGAGGGCGTAGGCCTGCCCGATGGTCAGAAAGCCAGCCAGCAGTCCGGAGAGAATCGTAGCCGCCAGGGGAAGGCGGCTGTCACGGGCGAGGGTCAGGAGTCGGCGGTGCATGGCAGGTTCATTATAAAACGAAGGGGACGGCCCGGAGCCGTCCCCTTTCAACCGATACCAGGGAGGGGATCAGTAAGTTAATGTCTTTGGGTCCGCCTGGATGCGCTTGCGGAATATCCGATAGGTCCAAGTCTGGTACAGCAACACGATCGGGACGAAGATCAAGGCGACGATGCTCATCACCTTCAGGGTGTAGGGGGAGGAAGCGGCGTTGTAAATCGTCAGACTAAAAGCCGGGTCGGTCGTGGAGATCATGACCCTGGGGAACATAATCAGGAAACAGGAAACCAGCGTGAGGGCAAGAGCAGCCCCCATCAAAGCAAAGGCCCAACCGTTCCGCCTGCGGTTAAGGAAGTACCCAACCAGAAGGAGCGCAACCAGGGAGATGACAGGCATGACTCCCAGACCGATGCCGAGATGGGCGATGATATCGGTGTAGAAATAGGTCGCGACGAGCAGGGCAGCCACGAAGATCACCGTTGGCAGCCACAGCCTGCGGGCCGCCTGCTCAGCTTTTTCCTGGAGGCCCCCGCCGATTTTCAAGCTGAGAAAGATTGCCCCGTTCAGTGCGAAGGCGGCAATGGTGGCGAGCCCGCCGATCAAACCATAGGGATTGAGCAAGGTCCAAAAGCTGCCCGTATAGGTCATGGTTGCATCGATGGGCACACCTTTTGCCAGATTGGCAAAAGCGATCCCCAGCAGCAACGCGGCCAGCAGGCTCCCGGAGAAGATCGCCCAGTCCCACAGGCTGCGCCATCTCGGGTCGGCGGATTTGCCGCGAAACTCAAACGATACCCCGCGTACGATCAACGCCAGCAGGAGCAGGAAAAGCGCCAGGTAAAAGCCGCTGAACAGGGTCGCATACCAGTTCGGGAATGCCGCGAAGGTCGCCCCCCCGGCGGTGATCAACCAGACCTCGTTCCCATCCCAATGCGGCCCGATCGTGTTAATGACCGTCCTGCGCTCGAGGTCGTCCTTGCCCAGGAACGGCAGGAGCATGCCGACCCCGAAATCGAAGCCCTCCAGAAAGAAAAACCCGATGTACAAAATCGCGATCAGGATAAACCAGAGAATGTTAAGGTTCATCATTTCCCTCCGCTGCTATGGGTTCGTCCCAGCAGATTCAACGGAGACGGATTCCGACTCCCCGGCGGACGCTCCGGCCCTGGCAAACTTCGACAGCAAATATATATCCGTCCCCATCAAAGCAGCATAAACCAGGGCAAAGCCGATCAGGCTGAACAACACCATGCCTGCGGTCAGATTGGGGGACACGGCCGCATCGGTTTTGAGCAGGCCATAGACGATGAACGGCTGCCGCCCCATCTCGGTCAATAGCCATCCGCTGGTGTTGGCAAGGTACGGAAGTCCAATGGCGAAACAGTACAATCCCAGGAAGCGGACCTGCGGTCCGACCCGGTGGCGCACCACCTGGTATAAGGCATAAACCCCCAGCGCCAGCATGGCAAAGCCTGCCCCAACCATCAAGCGAAAGCCCCAATAAGTGACGACAACCAGGGGGATGTAATCCCCTGGACCGTACTGCGCCTGATAAGCTTGTTGCAGGTTGTTGATGCCAGGGACTTCTCCGCTCAATTTATAGAAATACAACAGGCTGGTGAGGTCTGGGATGCGCAGCGACCAGATCTCACGCTTGCCGCTCCAATCAAAGATAGTCAGCACGGAGAACGAGGCCGGATTCTCGGTTTGATACAGGGCCTCTTCGGAAGCCGCTTTCATCGGCTGGTTCTGAAGCTCCCAGTCTGCCTGGTCATGGCCGACGAGGATGACGAGCACAACCGCCAGGGTGCCCAGGATTGCAGCAATATTGAATGATGGTTTGAATAAATCCACGTCTTTGCGACGAGACAGATGATAAGCGCTGATCCCCAGGACGAAGAAGGCCCCGGTGGTCAACCCTGCGGCGAGCGTGTGTTCAAACATCAGCCAGGCTTTTGGATTGAAAACCAGCGCGCCGAAGTCGACCATTACCGCCCGACCGTTCTGGAGCACGTAGCCGACCGGGTGCTGCATGAAGCCGTTGGCGATCAGGATCCACAGCGCGGACAGCGTGCTGCCAATGGCAACCAGCCAGATCGTCAGTGCGTGCAGCCCCTTGGATATCCGCTCCCAGCTGAAAATCCATAGACCCAGAAAGGTCGATTCCAGGAAAAAGGCCAGCAGGGCCTCGATCGCCAGGGGTGCACCAAAGATATCCCCGACAAATCGGGCGTAGCCGGACCAGTTCATCCCAAACTGGAACTCCAGCACAATGCCGGTCACAACCCCCACGGCAAAGTTGATGAGGAACAGCCTGCCCCAAAACATGGCCAGGCGTTTATAAGTCTCGTTCCCGCTCCAGACATAGATCGTTTCCAGGATGACGATAAACCAGGCCAGCCCCAGGGTCAGGGGGACGAAGAAAAAATGGTAAATCGTGGTCGTGGCGAACTGCACGCGCGACAAAACTATCGGATCCACCTAACTCCTCCTCAAGATAATCTTATCGTCTTATCCCGATGTGATCTTCCCTTTGCTCGTTCAAGTATAACGGATAACCAATAAAAAGCAAACCGGCAACCAAAAGCCCACGCAGACATCCCTCCGATTTGATCGATCCTCGGAAAGTTCGGGCAGCGGCAAGCGGAGATAGGACAGGTTGGACTACCTTACCGGCCAGAATCCGGGCGCAAAAATGCGCAGCAGGACGTCCGCGATCATACCCAGCAGGAGCAGATTGCTGAACAGGCGGTTGTGATAGAAGGCGAATCCCGAGAACCAGGTCGGCCAGCCGGGCCACTCCTTGGGCGGCTCAATCGGGCGGGGTTTGGTCAAAGCGCCCAGATTGAGCAGGGCGCGCTTCCCCGCCAAGAAAACGATCAGCAGCACCGGCGTGAAGAAACGCGGCACAAAGATCAGGTAGAGGATGACGGCGTACATCAACACAAAGACCGCCATGCTCAGATAGCGGGTGGCTTTTTCCCCAATCCTGACCGGCAGGGTGCCAACATGTTTCTTCCTGTCTTCGGAGGATTTGTCAATGTGCTTTCCGATGTTGATGCTGACCACGCTTAAACCGAACGGGACGCCAGCCAGCGCGACGGTCCAGACATTTCCATTCCAGCCACGAGCCAGGACAATGTAGACCGCAGCCACCATGACCGGCCCCCAGATGAGGAAGATCAGCAGCTCCCCCAGGGCCAAGTACTTGAGCGGCCAGGTGTAGAACACCAGCACCAGCGCCCCGAACGCAAACAATCCAATGACGGCCAGTGAGAAGCCGGTATACACCAGGGCGAAGACGCCCGTCAGGACAGCCAGGATGCCGCTCACGGCGAACCACTGCAGCTGCTGGCGTTTGGACCAAAATTCCTGGACCAGCGGGTGCACCCCGTACTGGGTCCGGAAATAGTAGTCTTTGTCCACCCCGCGGCTGAAGTCCGTGTAGTCGTTCAGTAAATTGTTGGTGCCATGAGCCAGGAAAAGCCCCAGGGTAACGATCAACCAGGGCAGGAAAGCAAACTGACCGAAACGCACTGCCAGCAGACCGGCGATCGCACAGGAATAAATCGTGACGATCGTCACCGCCGAACGCGTCGCAATCAACCACTTGGAGACGATGTCCAGCCGATCCCACTCCTCCTTTTTGTCCATTTTGACCAGGGTCGACAGGGCCGTTCTCCACATTCCAAAGTTGATATTCATCGATTCTTCTCCTCTCCTACATTTCCATTCGGAGCCCCCCGCATTGACTGAAGGGTGATTCCTCGAACCGGGCAGCGCACACGGTAGCCCCTGGAAAGCAGTCTGGGGACCAACCGTCCGCCAATATACCTGGTCGCGCCGATCACCAGAATAAGCTCGGACACCTATCCCCTTCAAATCCCTATCTCATAACGGTACGGAAGGCCTTTCCCTGCCTGAGGGCGAGAAAAGGCTAACACTTCCCGCCAACCCTTTCTCTTCTAGAAACCCCTCGGTCACAATAAGGACATCGCGCACCCATCGGCTCTTCCATCTGAACCGCCCACCAGGACGCCAGTCCTGCAATCACGCAGGATGACCTGCCCGCGCCCAAACAACGCCCGATCCCAGCCCACCACCTCCTTGACCGGATGCCCTCGCGAACTCAGGTCAGCGATAACCGCGGGTGGAATCCCCTCTTCCAATCCCACTTCACCTTGTGGGCTGCCATCCAGGATGCAGAAGCGCGGCAGGTCGAGAGCCGCCTGCGGGTCGAATCCCTGCGCCAGCGCCAGAAAAACCTGCACATGCCCCTGAGGCTGCATGAACCCCCCCATCACCCCGAAAGCTGCATACAGACTGTCGTCCGATTCACGGGTGATCATGGCTGGAATAATCGTATGATACGGACGCTTTTCCGGTTCCAGGGCATTCGGGTGTCCCGGATCGAGGCTGAAATTATGACCACGGTTATGAAGCGTGAAACCCCACCCGGAGGGCACGATCCCGGTTCCAAAGCCCATGTAATTACTATTGATGAAAGAACAGGCGTTCCCGAAGCGGTCCACCGTGCAAAAATAAACCGTATCCGTACCTGCGACCGGTGTCCCGCGTTCCTGGTCGAGGGTCGCCCGGGTCGGATCGATCAGCCGGGAACGCCGTGCGGCGTACTCTTTTGAAAGCAATTCCTCCACCGGAACGGGATGGAGGCGTGGATCGGCCACGTATCCGCGCGTATCTGCAAAAGCCAGGCGAAGGGCCTCGATTTCCAGGTGGACACGGTTGGCAGACATGGGATCCATGGAGAGCAGATCAAACCCTTCAAGCAGGTTAAGGGCGATCAAGGCGGTGATCCCCTGACCGTTCGGGGGGCATTCCCAGAGGCGCAGGCGCCCAAAGGAGGTGCTGATGGGGCTGTCCCAGGTCGAGATATGCCGGGCGAGGTCATCCACCGTCAGGCAGCCTCCGGCCTGCTGGAGCGTCGAAGCAATCGCCTCGGCAATCTCCCCTTGATAAAAGACCTGCTGTCCTCCCTCAGCCAATTTTCGGAAAGTCTTCGCCAGATTGGGGTTCCGGAAGATCTCCCCAGGTTCCGGTCCGCGGCCATCAATGGTGAGCTCACGGCCATTCAGGGAGGACTTTAATCGCCCTTGCGCTCCCTGCTGCCAGAAGTAAGCCGTCACGGGCTCCACCGGGAAACCCTCTTCCGCCAGCCGGATGGCTGGAGCCAGCACTTCCGCCAGGGAAAGGGTGCCATGACGGGTGAGCAGATCGCACCAACCTGCACATGCGCCAGGAACAGTCACGGTGTAGGGATGGTCGGGCGGCAGATCGTTGATTCCCTCGTGGTGCAGCCGTTCAAGGGTCAAAGCAGCCGGAGCGCGCCCGGAACCGTTCAGGGCCGTGATCCGGCCGCTCCGGGCATCGAAAAACAAGGCAAACATATCGCCTCCGATGCCGGTCGAGGTCGGCTCAGTGACGTTCAGCGCCGCGGCAGTCGCTATGGCGGCATCTGCGGCATTCCCGCCGCGCCTTAGCATTTCCAGCCCGGCGGCGGTGGCGAGCGGCTGGGACGAAGCCACCATGCCACCCCGCCCCATGACTGGTGAACGGCGGCCAGAGAAAAAAGGTCCTGGAACAGGCATGACTAGGTTTGAATTCGATTTTGGGGAGCGGTCGGCTGGATCGGCAGGGTCGTCACCAGGATCTTGTCCACACGCTTGTCATCCATATCTTCAATCTCGAACCGCAGACCCTTCCATTCAAACTGTTCATCGGTCTGCGGAATGCGGCCGAGATACATCATCACGAATCCCCCCAGGGTTTCATATTCCTCTTCGTCGGGCAGTTGTTCGATCTTGAAGATGTCTTTAAACTCATCCACCGGCAACATGCCATCCAGAAGCCATGAACCATCCTGGCGCTGCGTGGCTTGAGGTCCACCCACTTCAAGATCACCGACAATCTCTTCCATGATATCCGAGACGGTCAGCAGGCCTTGTACCACTCCAAATTCATCCACGATGAGGACGATCTCGGCCTTGCCGCCTTTAAACATCTCCAGGGCTCGTGAACCGAATGCAGTCTCGGGGATGAACAGGGCCGGCCGAACGAATTGCTTTAATTGCTTACCGTCCTCGACATTCGCAAGCAGAACATCCTTAACCTTCACCACCCCCAGGATGTGGTCCAGGCTGTCCACACACACTGGATAGCGGGAATAAGGGCTCTCGGCGATCTTCCGGCGAATGTCCGCGGCGGCATCGTTCACATCCAGCCAGACAATTTCATTGCGGGGCGTCATCAGGGCATTGACCCGCCGGTCGCCGAGGGAAAATACCCCCTCCACCATATCCTGTTCAGCCTCTTCAAAAACACCTGCCTGGGTCCCTTGCTCAAGGAGAACCTGGAGCTCCCCCTCAGTGACCGGAGGTTCCTTGTTCGGTTTTATCCTTAAAAAGCGTAACACGAGATCCGTGGATTTGCCCAGCAGCCAGACTATTGGCGTTAATGCCCTCGAAATGAAAGACATCAGCCCGGCGATGCCGGAGGCGATTCTCTCTGGATTCTGGAGCGCTAAGCGCTTGGGGACCAGTTCCCCGATCAACATGGAAAAATAGGTGATTATAATAACGACCACTACTAGGCTGACCGGATGGGCATACGGGGCGAGATCCGGAACTTTGGCCATTTGGGCAGCCATGGCGCCTGCAATCAGGGCACCAAACGCCCCGGCCAGGACTCCGATCAGGGTGATCCCGAGCTGGACCGTGGGAAGGAAGCGGTTCGGGTTCTCAGCCAGCGCCAAAGCCTTGCGGGCTTTCGCATTCCCCTCATTGGATAAGTGCTTAAGACGGGCCCGGCGCGAAGCAAAGATGGCCGTCTCCGACATTGCAAAAAGGCCGTTCAGCAAAATGAGCAGGAAAATAACCAGTATCTGAAAGCCGATATTCATAAAACCGACCGTTTAAAAATCAGAAGCCTTCCCTTCTATTTTACCAAATCCACCCGTATTCTCCGTGTTTAAACAATCTCGATTCCTTCCCCCTCAACCGCTTCCCCGATGACCCAGATCGCCTGCTTGATTTCTTCGGCCCGTTTCACGAATGAATCCAATCTCGCCGGGGGCACGGCCAGCAGCAACCCACCACTGGTCTGCGGATCGAAGAGCAGCATGCGCAGCTCCTCGGAGATATCTTCTGCAAAGCGGATATGCGGCCCAAAGTACACTTGGTTGTCGGAGGCTCCGCCGGGAAATGTTCCCAGCTCCGCATACTTCCGGGCACAGTAGACAAAGGGAATCTTCTCGCTTGAGAACCGCAGGCCGACCCTGGAGGCCTGCGCCAGTTCCATCCCATGACCGAGCAATCCAAAACCGGTTACATCCGTGCCACCCCGAAGGCCATGCTGGACGGCCAGGGACCCGGCCGCCTGATTCAGCTGCTTCATCCACCGGACCACCTCGGCCACATCATCCATGGCCGCCTTCTCCTGTTTCAAGGCTGTGGTCGTCACCCCGAAGCCGAGCGGCTTGGTCAGGATGAGAGCATCCCCCGGGCGCACCCCCCCTTTGGTCAGCATCTTTTGCGGGTCGACAAAACCTACCACAACCAGACCGTACTTCGGTTCCTCATCCTTGACCGTGTGCCCGCCGGCAATGACCACACCGGCCTCGCGCGCCTTCTCTGCACCCCCGCGCAGGATTTCGGCATTAACCTCCACCCCCAGCTCCACCGGCAGGGCGGCCACGTTCAACGCCAGGAATGGCCGGCCCCCCATGGCATACACATCCGAGAGGCTGTTGGCCGCGGCAATGCTGCCGTAATCGTAGGGGTCGTCGACGACCGGCGTGAAGAAATCCGTGGTCATGACCAGGGCACGCCCGTCGTCCAACTTCCAGACGGCTGCATCGTCCGGATCGCCGAGGCCGATCAAGAGATCCGGATAGGCGCGCGGGTCAAAAATTGGCTGAAGAGGGCGCAGAACCTGCGCCAGCGTCTCCGCGTCCAGTTTCGACGCTCAACCCGCACATTTCGATAGGCTGGTCAGCCGGATCTGACGTCCTGAAGGTTTGACAGCATCCATGCCGTTCCTGGGGCAAGTATTTAACTCACCCCTCCTCGTACCGACAATTATAACCTTGCCGAGAATGAAAATCTCGAGCTCGCGATGAACTCCATTCGGCCAGCCGAAAACAGCTGCGCCTGGGCTTAGTGATGGAAATCCAGCAACGCCTGGACAATGCGAGAGGCGGCCTTCCCATCCCCAAAGGGATTGACGGCACGCGCCATGAGCGCGTACGCGCTAGAATCATTGAGCAGATGGCTAGCCTCCTGCACGATCAGCCTGGGGTCGGTACCGACCAGCTTCAAGACTCCCGCCTCAACGCCTTCGGGACGCTCGGTGACCTGGCGCAACACCAGCACCGGCACACCAAAGGCAGGGGCTTCCTCCTGGATCCCACCTGAATCCGTCAGAACCAGATAAGCATGTTTCATTAAATGAATGAGGGGCAGGTAGTTCAAAGGTGGCAGAAGAGTAATGTGGGATTGGTCCTTGAGCATGCGGTAGACCGGTCCCTGCACATTCGGATTCAGGTGCACCGGATAGACAATCTCTACGTCACCGCGCCCGGCGAGTTCCTTCAGCGCGGTGCAGATCCTCACCAGCGGCTCACCAAAATTCTCACGGCGGTGGGCGGTGACCAGGACCAGCCGTTGGCTCCGCGGGCCGATCTGAAGACGCTTCTGCAGTTGGAGCACCTCCTCCGGCTCAGGTTGGTTGGCGACAATCTGAAGTGCATCGATGACCGGATTGCCGGTGACGACGATCGACGCATCCGGTACGCCTTCGCGCAGGAGATTCTGGCGCGCCCACTCCGTGGGCGCGAAATGCAGGTCGGCGCTGACCCCCGCTACACGGCGGTTGATCTCCTCTGGGAAGGGCTGCCACTTGTCATGGGTGCGCAAACCGGCTTCGACATGCCCAATGCGGAGGCGGCGGTAATAGGCCAGCAAGGCGGTGACCGCGACCGTGGTCGTATCCCCCTGCAGCAGGACCCAATCCGGTTTGACCTGCTCCAATACCGGATCCAGGTTCTTAAAAATGGCGGCACCCAGCTCTGCCAGGGACTGATCCTCACGCATCAGGTCAAGGTCGACATCCGGCCGGATGGCGAAGAGGTCGAGCACCTGGTCGAGCATCTCCCGGTGTTGGGCAGTGGTGCACACCCGCGATTCGATCCCCGGTGTTCGCCCAAGGGCCATTATTACGGGTGCCATTTTCACAGCTTCCGGACGAGTGCCGAAGACAGACAGAATGCGCAAGGGTGTCATCTCGTCCCCATCAGATCGTTGGCGGGGTCGTCCCCTTTGGGGTTCACACCCAAACGGAACACCTTGAATCCAGCTGCTGCCCAGTCCTCCCCGACCCAGCCGTTGACACAATCCATGAGGATTCGGGCAGTCGTCATGCGGATGAGCTGGTGCGGCTTCAGCTCGCGCAAAGAGCGATGATTGACCAGCAGGAACACCACTTCGGCGTCGGCTACGGCCGCTTCAAGGGTGGGAACCGCGGTAACCCCTTTTAGATCAATTTCCGTTTTGAACGGTTCATAGGCTTTCACTATCGCCCCCTCGTTCTGGAGCAATCGTGCGATTTCCACTGCCGGGCTCTCCCGCAGGTCGTCCACTTCGGGCTTGTACGAGAGACCGAGGACAGCGATGCGCCGATCTTGCAGGGAACCGAGGGCCTTGCTGGCCAGGTTGAGCACATAGTGCGGCTGGTCATCGTTGACCCGCCGCGCGGCATAGATCAGGCAGGTGAGCTCAGGCGCGGCCTCGACCAAGAACCATGGATCCACACTGATGCAGTGCCCGCCGACTCCTGGGCCGGGGTTGAGGATTTTGACCCGCGGGTGTAAATTGGCGATCCGAATCGCCTCCCACACATCGACCCGGAAATGCCCGGCCAGCCTGGAAAACTCATTGGCGATGGCGATGTTGATGTCCCGGTAGGTATTCTCCATCAGTTTGACCATCTCAGCTGTGGTGGCGTCGGTCTGGACGATCTCCCCCTTGACGAAAGCCGCATACAGGTCCCTCCCGGCTGCAGCAGATTCTGGCGTTACCCCACCGATGACCCGGGCGTTTTCGACGAGCTCGCGCAGGATCTGTCCTGGCAGGACCCTCTCCGGCGAATAGGCCAGCAGGAAGTCCTTTCCGGCTTTCAAAGCGGACTTTTCCAGGATAGGGGCGAGCAGGTCGATGGTTGTGCGCGGCGGCGAGGTGGACTCGAGCACCACCAGGTTCCCCTTGCGCAAGTGCGGGACGATGGCCTCCGTGGCAGAGGTCACGGCGCGCATGTCGGCCAGCTTGTACTTCTGGCCATTGTACTCTCCAAAGTGATCTTCATAAAAAGGAGTGGGAACCGCAATAATGAATGCATCCGCTTCTTCAGGCGTCTCGCTGACACGCAAATTGCCATTCCGCAATGCGGCTTCAACCGCTTCGCGCAGACCCGGCTCATGGATATGGATCCTGCCTTCGCGCAGCGTGGCAAGCACGTGCGGGTTGACATCCACCCCGACGACCTGGATTCCATGGGTGGCGAAGGTGCTGGCGGTTGGCAGGCCGATGTAGCCGAGGCCGAGGACACAAATCTTTTTTATTATCACGGTGTCTCCCTGATCGAGGCTCTCTGGATCGCAATTGGGTGCACGGGTTGAATTCTAACCTAAAACCTCTGCCCCGTAAAACCATGACCCCCTGAGCCTCGTATGTCTTTAGTGGAAAAAGGAGCGCCAATCGGATGTATAATGACTTCGGCGTCTCCGGAAAGGAACAGCCATGGATTTTCTGCTCAACCCCAACGTTGCATATCTTTTACTGGTCTTCGGTACGATCACCCTGATGATGGCGCTCCTCACTCCAGGCACCTTCCTCCTGGAAGGAGCCGCGCTGCTCCTTCTGGCAGGTGCAGGCTATGCGCTCTACCACCTCGGTTTCAACCTATGGGCCTTGATCGTGCTCGTGGTGAGCCTGGCCCCATTCGTCTACGCACTCCGGACACCCAAATGGCGGATTTTCCTGGCAGTGAGCCTACTGTGCTTCATTATTGGATCGGTCTATCTGTTCCCTTCGACCAGCTTGATCCCGGCGGTCAACCCGATCGTAGCAGTAGTGGTTTCGATACTGGCGGTCGGTTTTGTATGGTTTGTAACCGGCAAAGTGCTCTTGGCGCAACAGGCCCGTCCGCTTCAGGACCTGAGGACGTTAATCGGCAGGACTGGCCAGGCCAAGACCCAGATCCAGCAGGAAGGAGCAGTCCAGGTTGCGGGAGAGCTATGGAGCGCCCGGAGCGAAAAACCCATCACGGCAGGCAGCCGGGTGCGAGTGGTCAGCCGTGAGGGATTTACCCTGGTCGTCGAGCGCGATGACCAGTCGAAAAAGTAATCAGTCCCCGTTCCAATTAGGAGGAACCTATGTCTGGAGTTTCTACAACCTTACTGTGCGCCGTCGCCTTCATTGTAGTGGTGGTGGTGGTCTTCTTGATCAGTGCCATTCGGATTGTCAACGAATACCAGCGCCTGGTCGTATTCCGGCTGGGACGCTGCATCGGCACCAAAGGGCCAGGCCTGGTCCTGCTCATACCGGTGATCGACCGCGCCGTCAAGGTCGACCTGCGCGAACAGGTGCGTGAAGTCCCGCATCAGGTGTCCATCACCAAGGATAATGCCCCCATCTCAATTGACTTCCTGTGGTACTACAAGGTGATGGATCCGACCCTCAGCGTGGTGGGGGTGGGCAATTTTGAAATGTCAGCCGCCGGGATGGCAACCACTACCCTGCGTTCCGTGATCGGCGGTATCCCGCTCGATGAAGTGCTGTCTCAACGGGAGCATATTAACGAAACCCTGCGCACCAAGCTCGATGAAGTGACCGAGCGCTGGGGTGTCAAAGTGACCAACGTAGAAATCCGCGAGATCATCCCGCCCAAGGATGTTCAGGACGCCATGAACAAGCAGATGTCCGCGGAGCGCATCCGCCGTGCTGTGGTCACCGAATCCATGGGCACCCGCGAGGCCGCCATCAACGTAGCCGAGGGCAATAAACAGGCCGCCATTTTACAGGCCGAGGGGTCCAAGCAGGCTGCCATCCTGGAGGCCGAAGGTCAGAAGCAGGCCCAGGTCCTGAAGGCCGAAGGGTTCTCGGTCGCACTCGAGAAGATCTTTGCAGCCGCCAAGACGATTGACCAGAAGACCATGACACTGCAATACTTCGAAACGCTCAAGTCTCTCGGTCTCGGCGCCTCCACCAAATTCATCTTCCCGATGGAATTCACCAGTATGATCGAGAATTTCGTCAAAGGGAAGGATTAGATCAAGGTTCGGATCAATCCCTTCTAGGTAATTGGAGGCCTCCCGCGAGGGGAATTCGCGGGAGGCTTATCAAAAAAAGATGGACTACCCCATCCTGTCAGCCTCCCTGCGTGACCTCGGCAGCCTGCGCCGAGTGGAGCAAGCCTGCTTCCCGAAGGATGCCTGGCCTTTGCTCGACCTGATCGCCGTGCTGACCTGGCCGGATGTGGTCCGATTGAAAGCCGTGTCGCCTGACAACCAGATGATCGGCTTCATCGTCGGGAACCCGCGCCCGTCCGAGAAGACGGCCTGGATCGCCACCCTAGGCGTCCTTCCGGAATATCAGCGCCGCGGCATCGGCCGGGCCCTGCTGCGAGCCTGCGAGGCCCAGCTGATCGAGGAGCGGTTGAGATTGTGCGTACGCACCTCCAACGCGTCCGCCATCCATCTTTATCAGCAAGAAGGATATCTGGAGATCGATACCTGGTCGAAGTATTACAACGATCAGGAAAATGCACTGGTGATGGAGAAAATACGCTAGGTGCATTGGCGACAGGATCCCCCTGACAGGGTTATAATCCAATCCATGGCTCCTGAAAAACTTCAACCCCCAATCTGGGTTGCCACGCCCATCTCCCTGCAGCAGGCCGCCGAAGTCCTCGCCCGTCAGCAGCGCCTGGCCGTGGATACGGAGTCCAACAGCCTGCATGCCTACCGCGAACAGGTCTGCCTGATCCAATTCTCTACCGCCCAAGCCGATTTTCTCGTTGACCCCTTGGCTTTGGACGATCTGTCACCCCTCACCCCCATCTTTGCAAACCCCCGGATCGAAAAAGTATTCCACGCGGTTGAATATGACCTCATTTGTTTGAAGCGGGATTTCAACATCACCGTGACCAATCTCTTTGACACCATGCAGGCAGCCCGGATCCTGGGGTACAAACAGGTCGGTCTGGATGGCATGCTCGCCTTGAAGCTGGGCGTCAAGGTCGACAAACGCTACCAAAAGGCAGATTGGGCCCGTCGACCGCTGACCTCCGATTTGCTCAATTACGCCCGGCTGGACACCCATTTCCTCCTGCAGCTGCGGGACATCCTTCAACCCGAATTGGAAGCCAGGGGGCGCTGGGCGCTGGCGAGCGAGGAGTTCATCCGGCTTTCTCATGGAAACGGATACAACAAAACAGAAATTCCTGCCTGGCAGCACATCTGCGGCGCACAGAACTACAATGACCGTCAGCTGGTGATTCTGCAGGAACTCTGCGCCTGGCGGGATAGCCAGGCCCAGCACATGAACCGGCCTCCATTCAAAGTCATCGACGACAAGCGTCTGGCAGCTATCGCCCAGGCGGTCCCCAAGACGCAGGATGATCTGAGAGCCCTCGGCCTGACGACAAAACAACTTGAGATGTACGGCCATGACTTTCTTGAAGTCGTGGCGAAAAGTCAGCATGCCAATCCGCTGCGCCGGTTACGTAC
Source organism: Anaerolineales bacterium (assembly GCA_050013095.1). Classification (GTDB taxonomy): domain Bacteria; phylum Chloroflexota; class Anaerolineae; order Anaerolineales; family Villigracilaceae; genus UBA877. The sequence continues at coordinate 39,379 of JBEKFY010000007.1, forward strand.
GCCCCGCCCCAATCAAGCCTATTTGAATCGATTGGAAGTCTTAAGCGAATGGCGCAAGCTGACCGCCGCGAAGATGGGTGTGGAATCGGATATCGTGTTACCGAAGTCCTTCATGCATGCCATTGCTGAAGGTAATCCGCACAACCTAAAGGACCTGGCTGCGTTTCTTCCGGATTCCCCCTGGCGGCTGGGGACGTATGGTACCGAGTTGCTCAAGGTTCTGGCGGTAACGCCACCCAAGACGCGCTGACCAGGGCGGAAGCTGCTCGCCAGCAGAGAAAGTCGGCATGCGCATTCATTTTAATGGTGCTGCTCAAACCGTTACTGGCTCACAATATCTGCTCGAGATCAACGGTTCACGACTGTTGATGGAATGCGGCCTTTTCCAGGGCCACCGCGACGAGACCTACGAACGCAACCGCACCTTTCGCTTCGATCCACACCGCATTGATGCGGTTCTGCTCTCGCATGCCCATATCGATCACAGCGGCAACCTCCCCCACCTGGTCAAGCAGGGTTATCAAGGACCGATTTACGCCACCTCTGCAACAGCGGACCTGACGGACATCATGTTGCGGGATTCGGGGCACATCCAGGAAGCAGACGCCGCCTTCATCAACAAAAAACATCTTCAGGGGGTGGAGGCTCCCGCAGAACCCCTCTATACCCTGGCGGATGCCGAACAGGTCGCCCAGCACTTCCAACCAACCGGCTATAACCAGAAGTTCGAAGTCGTCCCTGGGGTAAACGCCGAATTCATCGAGGCTGGACATATTCTTGGTTCTGCCGCGATCCGTCTTGAAATACAAGAAAAGGGCAGCTGGACCAGTCTGTGGTTCTCCGGGGATATCGGGCGGGATGACATGCCGATCCTGCGCGATCCGGTCCTCCCACACGACGCAGATTATCTCATGATGGAATGTACCTATGGAGACAAGCCCCACGGTGATCCCATGGATGCCCACCGGGAATTTCATGAAGCGGTCCTGCGGACGATCGGCCGGGGCGGCAAGGTCATCATTCCAGCCTTTGCGGTCGGGCGCACCCAGGAATTGGTCTACAGCCTGAACCTGCTGGTGAGTTCAGGACAGCTGAAGCATATCCCGGTCTACGTGGACAGCCCCCTGGCAGTCCACGCCTCCGAAATCTTCGCAAAGCATCCTGAGTGTTATGATGCCGAGACGCTAGACTTCATCCAGCGCGGTCAACACCCGGCACTTACCTTCACTGGATTGAAGTACGTCCAGTCGGTGGAAGAGTCAAAAGCCTTGAACGGCCAGGAAGGACCGATGATCATCATCTCCGCCTCCGGCATGGCCGAAACAGGACGCATCTTGCACCATTTGAAGAACAATATCGAGGATGCTAAAAATGCAATCCTGATCGTCGGCTGGCAGGCGCCTGACACCCTCGGGCGCCGACTAGCCGAGCGCGAGAAGACCGTTCGGATCTTCGGCGAGAGCTACACCCGCCGGGCCGAAGTGGTCACGATTGGCGGCCTCTCAGCACACGCCGGACAGGAGATGCTCACCAGGTATGCGCTGGCTCTCAAAGGAAGGGTCAAACAGGTCATTCTGGTTCACGGCGAGGCGAAGGCCGCGACCGCCCTCCGGGCGCAGCTTCAGGCGTACGGCCTCGAGCGGACGATCTATCCCGAGCTGTACGCAACCCTGGATATTTAAGATATAATACGCCCCGCCAGTGCACCAAGGGCTGGCAAACCGGAGAGGTGCCAGAGCGGTTGAATGGGACGGTCTCGAAAACCGTTGTGGCCCTTGTGGCCACCGTGGGTTCGAATCCCACCCTCTCCGCAGAGTGTAAAATCCTGCGAGCCTTCTATTCAGTCCAGTCTGCTACCGGCCTCAACGAGCGAAAGTATGTCCTACTTTCGCTCGTTGAGTTTGTCAGGCATGGTCAAGGGGTTCGCGAAGACATCCCCCACCTCGTCACGAGTTGCACGCTGAACCCGAGATGAGGCAGGCAATAAATAATCTATCCATCAAACAATTCCTACAGCAATGGCGTACCCCGAAGTAACCTTCCGTCCGGTGTTCTTACCCGTGAAATAGCGCGCATACAGGTCCGTTCCAGGGACAGGACGTACCTGGCTGAAGCCGCGCGAGACCAGGAAGGGCTCGATCTGTCCCTGCTCGATCTTGAAGCTGCGTACCTCCTGGGCAAGGCTTCTCAGGAGGAAGACAACCAGGATCACAACGTCCCTCTTCGGCAGCGGTGCAGGCTGTTCACACAGATAATCAAACACGATGGCGCTGCCGGGGGCTGAATGGCGGGCCACAAAGGCCAGGGTGGTATCTACCGAGGCTGCGTCCAGGTACATGGTCACCCCTTCCCAGATGAACAGGGTCTTCAGCCAGCCAGAGTAGCCACATTCTGGCAGACGGGCTGCGAGGGTCTCGTGGGTGAAATCGATGGGGACAAAGGTCACATAGCCCGGCAGGCCGCCCGGCCCCAGGATGCGTCCCAGCTTCTTCACCTTAGCTTGCTGGGTGGCAGGGTGGTCCACTTCGAAGACTTTGATCCCCTCTTTCAACCGGTCGAAGCGATAGGCGCGCGAATCGAAGCCGGCACCCAGGATCACCAGCTGCTGCATTCCCTGGTCCAGGGCCTCAGCCAGTAGGTCATCCATAAAACGGCAGCGGCCGACAATGAAGCCGAGATCACCCGCCGCGCGGCTCCGGGCGTAACGGGTAGCGGTCAGGCGCTTCATGAAAGCATACAACCAAGTGGGAATAAATTTCCGCGCCATGGGGTCGCTGCAGATGCGCTCATCGGCCGGCTTTTCCATTTCGAGGGCACGCATAGCGGCAGTGCCCATGGCGGTCAGGCTGGACTGGTTTTGGCGCATCTTTTACCCCTATCGGCCATGGTCCTTTACTGCCAGGATCTTCACTCAAAGGTCTGGGCTTTGAACATGTCCTTCGGGGTCGGGGGATGTCCCATAAGTGACGGTTCCAGCGCTCCCATCCACCGTGATGATCTGGCCACTCCGGATGCGGCGGGTTGCTACCGCCGTACCCAGCACGGCCGGAATCCCGTATTCGCGGGCCACGATAGAACTGTGGCTCAATGGACCCCCGATATCCGTGACGATGGCAGATGCCATGGCGAAGAGCGGTGTCCAGGCGGGTGTGGTGATCGGAGCCACCAGCACATCACCCGCACGCATCTGGTTGAAGTCCTCCGGGCCGAGCAGGACCCGCGCGGGCGCGGTCACCTTGCCCTGGCTGGAACCGAATCCTTTGATCACATTCTGGTCATCGCCGGGTCCGCCGCTGGTGAGTTTTTCAACATCCAGTCCGATGTATTTTGAGCCGACAGGCAGGATCACCGGTGGGGATAGACGTTGCTCGGCTTTCCAGACCGCCCGACGATGGCGGACTGCCTCCTTCATGGACGACAAGGACTGACCCTGGTCGAGAACGCCCGCCGCCTGATCGACCTCTTTCTCATACAACCAGAATACATCCTCCGGCTGCTCCACCGCGCCCGCCAGGACCAGCCTGCGTCCAAATTCATGTACCATCTGCCTGAGCCGCGGATAACCCAACCCCAAATCGGACAGCCCATCCTCACGCAGAGGGGCATATCTCTGGGCGCTTTGCAGCTGCTTGCGGAAGATCCACAGCTTCGGACCGTGCAGTCTCCTGAGCATCATTTGGGTGGCCTGTTCCCGTCGTTCGGCGATGGCCTGCATGCGGGTGTAAGGGCTGCCGACCTTACCCAACAGATACATCCGGAGGGTCTCCAGCAAGGGGGAGGGATCATCGGCGGAGACAGATTTTGAAAAATCCAGATCATACGTGAAATGGCCATACTTTGCCAGATGGTCCTGGAAGCGGCGCTGCCACTCGCCCCATGCCCCAGGATTCAAGCCGACCGGCACATGGGCGCTTTTCATTTCAGCCGCCAACTCGGCAGCCGGTGTTGCGATCAGGTGCGAAGCCAGCCCATCGCAGGTTTGCGCCCACTCCGCCAGGTCGTGAAGCGCTAGCTCGGCCTGGATCGGCAGGGATTTAAATCCCATCACAAATACCGGCGCATCCGGATCTCCCTTTTTCTTGATCAGTCGGTCGTAGACCTGAGTGAACATGGTCTCACTGCCTATCGCGGTGGCCACAGGCCCGGTCTGCAGGACCGTGTACATTTGCATCGTCTCGCCGGTCAGATCCCGTATGCCCTGGAGCAGCTCCACCGCGGTGTTGTCTTCCAACGGCTTTATTTGCCAGCGCTGGATCACCTCGCTGTAATGATGGTGTGCCTGCTGCCAGCGTGGTTCCGATTGTTTAAATATCCAATTTAATTTAAAAATCATCCCTACGGACATTCGCACCGTCGCCCATCGGCCGAAATTCAAATTCATATACCCATAATCATTGATCGTCTCGAACAACCGGGTCTTAAACTTCCATTCCTTTACACCCACCATCCAGGAAAACAATCGGCGCGTGGCCTCGTCGATGATCGGCCCTGCCAGCGAGGCAAACAAAGGGGTGAGCGGCTCGGGAAGCTGTTCAATGATGCTGGCCCGGATATATTTTCCATGGGGCTCGGGCAGTTTCCATTGGGTTGGTGGTGAGGCCTGCGGCTCGGGAAGAGCCGTGATCGGACGCGCCTGAACGATGGCGAACTTCCCCCCCTCCAGCACCCATTCGATATCCATCGGCGCTTCGTAGAGCGCCTCGATCTGCACTCCGTAGCGTATCAGCTCGGCCACCTGGCTGTCACTCAGGACGGGAGTGTTCTTCTTAGAATCGGGGACGGGTTGCTCCCACGTGCCCGTTTCCGTCCGGACAGTCATGACCTGCTTCGAGGCCGTTTCGCACCGGAGCGTGCGTCCCGTGGGTTTGTCAGCCACGATTATATCGGGAGTGACCACCCCTGAGACCACCGCTTCCCCCAGTCCCCAGGCGGCGTTGATGATAGCCTCTTCGCGCCTGCCGTTCAGCGGGTTAGCGGTAAATAGCACTCCGGCCGCCTCGGCAGGAACCAACAGCTGCACCACCACGGCCAGGGCTACGTTTTCGGGGGTGATCTTCTGGCGAATGCGGTATGCGATCGCGCGCCCGGTCCACAGCGAGGCCCAGCATTTCTGGACGGCATTCAGCACAGCCGCCTTACCGCAGATGTTGAGGTAGGTTTCCTGCTGGCCGGCAAAAGAGGCCTCGGGCAGGTCCTCGGCTGTCGCCGAGGAACGAACCGCCACGGCCGGGTCCCGTCCTGGGAGGGCAGCGTAGGCCTGAAAGATAGACCCCACCAGCTCGGCGGGGATGGTTGCCCGGGTAAAGGCGGCGCGGATGGCCTGCGAGGCCGCTTCGAAAGTGTCTGGCTTGGCCGCGTCAATTGTTCCCAGGGCTACCAGAATGTCTTTCTGAAGATCATTTTTGGCGATAAAGCGGCGATAGGCCTCGGTCGTCACGTGGAAACCGCCTGGCACCGGCAGCCCGGCCCGGGAAAGTTTGGCGAGTGACATGCCCTTCCCCCCCACGGCTTCAAGTGTGGCTCCAGGATCGGAGAGAGGAAGTATGAGCGGTGACATGATTGCCTCCATCCTTTTGAAATTCATTCTGGTGAGCTTAGCGGATCACCAAGTTCCTAAGGTTTTATCCCGTGCATGAATATCTCCAGTGCGTCTGCCAGCATATCCTGGGGGGTTCCGGTAGGCCTGGTGGTATAAACCAGCACTTCTACCATCGAGATCAGGAGCCGTACAGTCAGCCGGGTATTGACCGGTCGGAAGACACCCTCCTGCACGCCTTGCTCCAGAATGCCGCGCAACAAATCCTGGTAGGCATACCGTTTCTTCAGGATGCGACGTTGACCAACCTGCTCCAGATGTGAGGCGTGCAAAGAAATTTCCCGGTTGAAATCTTTATTTTTAATCAGAAACTCCAGATGGGTTTCAAGGATTTTCGTAAGTTTTTCTTGCGCCGGGATGGCCTGGACCGCGATGTCCTCAGCATGTTCCTGCAATATTCCCAGCTCTTCCTCGAAGATGAAAAGCAAGACATGGTCCTTGGTCGGAAAGTAATCGTATAACGTGGACTTTCCTACTCCGGCAGCCTGTGCAATTTCTTGCATGGAGGTGGCAGCAAATCCCTGCTTGAAAATCAGGGTCACCGAGGACCGGAATATTTCATGGCGGCGGCGATATATTTCCTCTTCCGTCAGCGGTATTCCTTTTGGCATATTCGTGGATACCTTTCGAGAAAGTGCTCTAGAGGTCTCTCAATAGCGACTTTTGGTCGCTACTAATATACGCCCGTCTCCGTAAGGCGTCAAGAGCGACTATTGGTCGCTATTAGACCGATGGGATGCTCCGGTATTTAGTATTCCCTTCCCAACCGAACAGACAGGCACGCCTGTTCGCGAGCAGGTTGAAGGGTCCGCAAGACGCTGATTTTAAACAGGGGTATAGTAGAATCGGGTGAGATGGACGGGTAAAAAAAGTGTCCAGCATCTCTCCATTCGCAAATATCCTAGATATATCTCCCTGTGGTAAGATAGATAGAAAAAGAACATGAAAATCCATCTCGCCCTTGCCCAAATCAACACCACGCTTGGAAACATCCAGGCGAACCTGGCGAAACATCTGGCCCTGATCAAGGAGGCTCAGCAGCAGGGTGCTGATCTGGTCATTTTTCCAGAGCTGTCCCTGACCGGTTACGTCCTACAGGACCTCGTATCGGTGATGGCGTGCCGTCCGCAGGCTGATGATCCGGTCTTTCGCCCCCTGCTCGAAGCCAGCCGCAAGATCGACCTGGTCGTCGGCTTCGTAGACGAGGATGCCCGGCACCGTTTCTATATCGCCTTGGCTTATCTTTCCCAAGGCCAAGTCCTGCATGTCCATCACAAGGTCTACTTACCCACCTACGGTCTCTTCGACGAGCGCCGTTTTTTTGCTCCGGGCGATCACGTTCAGGCTTTCGACACACGCTTCGGTCGGTTAGGCATCCTCATCTGTGAAGATTTCTGGCATGTCTCTCCTCCTTATCTGCTTTGGCAAGACGGCGCTGACTTGCTGTTGTTTTCATCCGCTTCGCCGGGCCGCGGGCTGAACCACAGCTCGCAACTGGTCTCGTCCGCCTGGGTGGAGCATATCAACCGGGCCTACGCCAGCTTGTTCACAGTTTTTATCGCCCATTCCAACCGGAGCGGGTTCGAAGACGGGTTGAATTTCTGGGGCGGTTCGACCGTGTACGATCCCAACGGGAAACTGGTCGTGCAGGCTCCCTATTTCGAAGAATCCCTGACCACGGCCGAGGTCGACCTGGACCAGCTGCAGCACACGCGTGCCCGCCTGCCTCTGCTGCGCGACGAGCGACCCGAACTGGTGGAACGCGAACTGCAAAGGATCCTCCATGGAGATTGACCTATCCATCGACACCGATCTGGTCTGCAACATCCTGACCAAGTTCATCCACAGCGAAATCACCCGCTTTGGATTTTCGCGGGCGGTGGTCAACCTGTCCGGGGGGATCGACTCGGCGGTTTCTTGTGCCCTGGCGGTCAGGGCGCTCGGTGCACAGAATGTGCTAGCCATCCGGTTGCCCTACAAGAATTCCTCCCCCGACTCCCTTGAACATGCCCAGCTGCTGATCGATCAGTTCGGCTGCCCGTCGGTGACCATCCCGATCACCGAGATGGTTGACCCGTTCATCGAACGTTTCCCGGACATGGGTCAGGTCCGCGCTGGGAACATCATGGCACGCGCCCGCATGATCGTAGCTTACGACCAGTCGGAAGCTTTCAAGGGCTTGGTCATCGGCACGAGCAACAAGACCGAGATCCTGCTCGGTTACACGACCTTGTATGGCGATGCGGCGTGCGGATTAAACCCGATCGGCGACCTGTACAAGACCCAGTTGAGACAACTGGCCGAGGCGCTCGCCCTGCCGCAGGCGATCATTGCAAAGCCTCCCACCGCGGACCTGTGGGCCGGTCAGACCGATGAAGGTGAACTTGGTTTTACCTACGAATCCGTAGATCGGCTACTCTACTTGCTGGTCGATCAGCGCGCCCGTCCCCAGGAGTGTGTCGAAGCGGGGTTCGACGAAAAATACGTCCGGGGCGTCGTCGAACGGGTCCGCAGGAACCAGTACAAGCGCATCCTCCCCCCCATTGCAAAGCTCAGCAGCCGCACCGTTGGGGTCGACTTTCTCTACCTTCGAGATTGGGGAACCTGATCCAGGTACCTTCCTTTTATTTGTAACCTTTCATGCCGATTCACCTTCCCCCTGCGCTCAAACAACGTCGTTTCTTTCTTTTGTGGGCCGGCCTGCTCATCTCCCTGGCCGGTTCGCAAATGCAGATTGCGGCCATATTTTGGCACATCCGGGTGCTGACCGGTGTTCCGAACCCGCTGGCCCTGGGGGGTATCGGACTGGCCCGCATTCTGCCGGTCCTGGTCTTTTCTCTGATCGGAGGGCCGATCGCGGATGTATTCAACCGTCGGACCGTCTTATTCATCACGCAAAGCATATCGACGTTGATCGCACTGGTCCTAGCGATCCTGACCTTCAGGGGGCAGATCGTCCTCTGGCACATCTATGCCTTGACGGCCTTGCAGGCGGCCGCAAGTTCTTTTGACCTGCCAGCCCGCCAGGCGATGGTGCCGAATCTGGTGCCAACCGAAGATCTCGCCAATGCGTTCAGCATGACCTCCATCGCCTCCAATACCGGGTCGGTGGTGGGGCCCCTGCTCGGCGGCGTGGTCATCGCTACCCTGGGTTTAGGCTTCACCTATCTCTTCAACGCCATCTCCTTCCTGGCCGTGATCCTGGCCTTGATCGCGATCGGCCCCGTCGCCCAGGGCACCCGGTCCTCGACGGGGGTCAATCTCTCCTCGATCCGCGACGGGATTCAATTCATCCTCTCCCGACCGATGATCCTTTCGACCATGCTGCTTGACTTTGTGGCCACCTTCTTCGCCTCGGCCAACACCATGATGCCGATCGTCGCCCGGGATATTCTCAAAGTAGGTGAAGTCGGATATGGAGTTCTGTCATCCGCACAATCGATCGGTTCGGTTCTGGCTGCCTTGATCATTTCACAACTCCACACCATCCGACGCCAGGGGCCGCTGTTCTTGTGGGCGGTGGTTGTTTTTGGTGTGGCGACGGTTGTATTCGGAATATCCCATGTCTTTCTGCTGGCCTTCCTGGCCCTGATCCTGATGGGAGCCGCGGATGCGGTTAGCACCATCATTCGCAACACCATCCGCCAGATGCAGACCCCCGATCACCTGCGCGGCCGGATGACAAGCGTCAACCAGATTTTCTTCCAGGGCGGGCCCCAGCTTGGTGAAGTGGAGGCAGGCATCGTGGCCCAGCTCTTCGGCGTCCCCTTTGCAATCATCAGCGGCGGGATCGGCTGCATCCTGGGCATGCTGCTGATCTCCCTCAAGTGGCCGCAGCTGCGCACCTTCGACCGAGACGAGCCAGCTCCAGCAAGCAGCCCGGTCGTCAATTAAAACCTACGCTTTCCCGACTCTTGCTCTACAGTTTTGCAAAGAAGTTGACTTTACGGTCGATTCGCACTATACTCATCCTAGGGTACCCGCTTATGCGAGTCTCAATCACAAAATCCAAATCAGTTCCATGAAAGGCACGCAATCCTATCGCGTGCCTTTCGCTATCTTCACAAGGAGATGTGCAATGGACTCTGGAATGATTGGCAAGATCGAGAAGGCCAAACGGTATGCCCAGGAACGAAACCGCTTCCATTTTAAAAACTTTACGGTTAGTATCGATGGCGAAAACAATTCCCATACAGTTCATTTCGAAGACAATCAATGGACTTGTGACTGCGATTACTTCCACGCCCGCAAGATCTGCACGCATACCATGGCCCTCGAAGAAGTGCTCAAGGGCATGATCCCCACACCGCAGCAAGCCTGAGGTCCGATTTAAGACAAACCATGACATCCGGGGCCTGTAAGGTCCCGGATGTCCTTTTTTCAGGTACAATTCGTGTCTATGAAAAAGTCCCTTTCCCGTCGTGAATTTCTCAAACTCGGCGGTTTGGCACTGGCTGGCCTGGCTTTTACTCCTTTTTATCCGGAGATCACAGAATTCGAGGACATCGACATGGTACGGGTGGCGACCAAGCAGGTGAGCGTTTACCAGGAGCTCTCCGGTAAAAGCCCGATCGTCGCCACCTGGTACCAGGATGACCTCGTGCACGTCTACGACCTGGTGGATACCCACACCCTGGTGAGCCCATACATTAACCCGCGCTGGTACCGCGTGTGGGGCGGGTATATGAACCAAGCGCGTCTGCAAAAGGTGAAGTTCCAGTACAACGATCCCCTGACCACCGTCCCCGAGGCGGGCCTGATCGGCGAAGTGACCGTGCCTTACGCTCAGGCCTATATCTATGACAAATGGAACGGCTGGCAGACCACATACCGCCTCTATTACACTACGGTGCATTGGTTCACCGGCATCGAAGCCGGCCCGGACGGCCAGCCCTGGTACCGCATCCTCGACGAAGCCGACCGTAGCATCTACTACATCCCGGCCGTGCAGATGCGCCCCATTCCGCCCGATGAAATCACCCCCATTTCCCCTGACGTGCCCTTTGATAACAAACTCATCGACGTCAATCTGACGACCCAGACGCTCACCTGTAGCGAGTACGACCGGGTCGTGTTCCAGACCCAAATCTCGTCCGGTTGGGCTGGTCTGTCCATCAACGAGCCGACCACCACTCCCACGGGGCACTTCAACATTCAGGTCAAGATGCCCTCCAAGCACATGGGAGAAGCCAACCTGGCTGCCGGACTTGACGATTATGTCCTGCCGGGTGTCCCCTGGGACAGCTTCTTCACCGACAAGGGTCACGCCTTCCATGGAACTTACTGGCACGACAACTTCGGCGCCACGATGAGCCATGGCTGCGTCAATATGCGGTCCGAGGAAGCCAAGTGGCTCTTCCGCTGGAACCTGCCGCCGGCAAGCTTCGACGACATCAGCAAGCAGACTCACAGCAAGATCGGCTTCGGAACGCAGGTGGACATCCACTACTGATATGCCGCAGCTCACCTGGGCCTCAAAATCCCTTCCCGAACCCGAACCTGCCGACCTGAACCTGGAGGCGGTCATTTACCCCCAGGGTCAGGGTTATCCGGATGCCTCGCCTGACCACCATCTCTTCCTGGGGGACAACCTGCGGGTCATGGCCGCCCTGCTGCCGGAGTTTGCAGGGCGTCTCGCCCTTATTTACGCCGATCCGCCATTCTTCACCAACAAACGCTATCCGACCCGCGTCGGCCGGGGGGAGGATTCGCGCCGGCCTCAAGACTGGCAGCTGGCCGAAGGATATGCCGATGCCTGGGAGGACCTGGATGCCTACCTGGACTTCCTTTACCCACGCCTGGATCTCATGCGCCAGCTGCTTTCCCCGCACGGCACCTTCTACCTCCACCTGGACTGGCATGCGAGCGCGTACGCCCGCCTGCTGCTCGACGAACTCTTCGGTCGTGAGCACTTCCTCAACGAGATCGTCTGGGTCTACCATGGCCCCTCGCCGATCCGTCGAGCCTTTAACCGAAAACACGACACCATCCTGGTCTATACCAAGGGCGAGGCCTACACATTCAATGCAGATGCTGTGCGGGAGCCATACCACCCGAACACCGTAAAAACCTTCGAGTCATCGTTAAAGGCCGGGTTCGGCAAAGTTCCGGACCTGAAACGCGGCAAGGTCCCTGAGGATTGGTGGTACTTCCCGGTCGTGGCCCGACTGCACAACGAACGCACGGGTTACCCCACCCAAAAACCCGAAGCGTTACTGAAACGCATCGTCCTGGCTTCCTCGAATCCTGGCGACCTGGTGGCTGATTTTTTCTGCGGTTCCGGTACTCTGCCGCTAATCGCTGCCCAATTGGACCGGCATATTCTGGGCTGCGATCTCTCCTGGCGCGCCATCCACACGACACGTAACCGGCTACTCGAGCAAACCGGAGCGTTTACGATCCAAGTGGATGCAGCATCTCCCATTCCCGTAGCGAGTTCCTGCCCCACGTTTCGCAATACTGGGAAAGCCCTTTCCCTGAAAGACAGCCACACGATTGACTACTGGGAGGTTGATCCTGCCTGGGACGGGAAAACCTTCCGCAGCGCGCGGCAAGCCCGGCGCCCCAAGCGCTCCGATGAAATACCCTTGGAATTAAAACTGCCCGCTGAGACACAGAAGGTCTGCATTCGGGCAGTAACAATCGATGGGGAACAAATAACGAAGGTGGTTTAGGGGAGGTCCTGCTGCACCTGCCCCTTTTCACACATCCAAACGGTATCCCACCCCCCGAGCGGTTTTTAATAATTTCGGATGATCTGGATCAGCTTCGATGGCTCTTCGCAGCCACGAGATGTGCACGTCCAGGGTGCGCGTATCGTCGGTGTAGTTGGTCTCCCAGACCTGTGAAAAGAGCGTCTTCCGCTCAATGACCTCGCCGCGGTGATCGATCAGGGTTTTCAACAGGCGCACCAGACGAGGGGTCAGACGGGCCTGTTTTCCCAGACACCGGACCGTGCGCCGTTCCGTATCCAGTCGGATCGGCCCAGCATGGACGCTGTTCTTACCGTCACTCGGAAGTAAATGCTGGATGCGGTTGACCAATTTCTGCGCGGTGAAGGGTAAGGTCAGAACGACGTCTGCATCCACTCGGTCAAGATCGTGATCCGGGTCAAGAATGAGCAGGATCGGCAGGTTGACCATCTTCTCCCGCAAGGATTGGCATATCCGTTTCCCACTGGTTCGCAGAGTCGCCGCATTCACGACCACCACCGCCGGGTGGCGTTTACCTCCCAACCGCTTTAAGGCTTCATTGCCATTATAGACCGACTCGACGTCAAAGCCTTTGCTGCGTAAGGCGGGGACGAAAGCCGGGTGGTCTGCGTGCTTGCCTTCGATGACCAATAGCAATGCGTTATTCATGAGAAATTTCAAGTCTGGGATTCAAAAATTTATTCCTGATTATACACCAATCTTAAAAGGTGCGCACGCGTCTCGCACGCTGGAGATTCGGGGCGAGATCCGGCCCTTCCCTTGCTGGCTGCCATCTGGTAGAATACTGCCCCGGAACGTTGTACCCTTCGTTCCAGACTCACACTGCACAGAGTGCAGAAAACCATACGTAAGAAAGGGCTTGAATCATGAGAGTGCTTCTCGTCAAGGATGTTTATAAACTTGGCCGTGCAGGGGATGTGAAGAAAGTTGCCGATGGCTACGGCCGCAATTACCTGATCCCTCAAAATATGGCTGTCCTGGCGACCCCAGGCGCACTGAAGCAGGCGGACCGAATCCGTGCGAAGGCCGCCGAGGGCCGCGCCCTTCTGAATCAGGAGATGAGTGCGGTTGCAGATCAGCTCGCAAAAGTACAGATCAGTTTCGGCGCCCGCGCCGGTGAGACCGGTAAGCTCTATGGATCGATTACCTCACAGGATATCGTGGAGGTCATCCAGAAAAAAACGGGATACGCTTTAAAACGTCAGCAATTGGATATGCAGCCCCTGAGGACACTAGGCGAGCATACCGTCCGCGTCCGCCTGACGATGGACCTCATTCCCGAGATCAAGGTCAACGTATACCGGGAAGGCGAAGCCGAACCCAGTCTGCCAATTGAGCCGGAGACCGCACCGGAAGCGAAGGCCGCTAAGAGCGAGCCGGCCCCCGCACCGACCGAGCCGGCAGCCGAAGCCTAGTCGCAGATCAACATCACAAAACATCACCGGTCCGACGTGCAAGGGAACCGGTGATGTTTTTTTCCAGCCATGCCTGAGTCAATCGGCCAGCAACTAAAAAAAGCACGCCTTGCCCGTAACCTGACCATTGAGGAAGCGGTCGAGGCAACGCGCATCCGTGCTTACTACCTCGAAGCGATCGAGGATGATAATTTTGAGGTCTTGCCATCCCCGGTCCAGGCCCGCGGCTTCCTGCGTGCGTATGCGGATTATCTGGGCTGCTCGCTGGATGAGCTGATCGAGAAACAGGCTGGCTCCATTCCCGAGATGCTTCAACCACCTACCGCGAAAGAGGCCATCGCGCCGGGAACCCCCAACCCCCAGTCGATGGGCGAGCCGCCTGCCCCTTCCCAGCCGGCCAAGAAGAACATTGCGCCCACTGAACCGCCTGCTCCGCAGGTGGCGCATGAGCAGCCTCTGACCCTGCCGGTTGCGCCGCCTGATGAGGTCCAGCCCCCGCTTACCCAAGGGCCCTCGGAACGGACGGCCCGATCGCAAGTGATCTTTACTGCCATCGGCAGGGAGCTGCGCGATCGGCGCGAGAGCCTCAGCCTGACCCTGGAGGAGGTCGAACACCACATCCACGTCCGCAAGCACTCTCTTCAGGCATTGGAAGCGGGTGAATTTGACAAACTGCCCTCCTCCGTGCAGACGCGCGGCATGCTGAATAATTACGCCCGTTTCCTGGACATTGACGTGGAAGCGCTTCTGCTCCAATACGCGGACGGGCTGCAGGCCCAGCTGCTCGAACGCCAGCAGGCTCCTGCTAAGGGTCGCCAACCGACCGAGACGAAATCCAAATCCCGACTGCCCTTCAAGGTCAAGCTCCCGAGCTCGGTCTGGCGTTACTTCTCCACCGATGTCCTGGCTGGCGGGGGGCTGATCCTCTTCCTGCTGATATTCGCCATCTGGGGCACGAACCGGGTCATCAACCTGCGAGCCGTCCGGACACCCCTTCCAACCGCGCCCTCCATCTCAGATTTCTTGATCGCCTCCCCGGCAGTCCTGGGAACCTCCACGGCCACCTCCAGCCCCGTTCCCAGCGGACCTGCAGTGGGTGGTGGCGCCCCTGCAGCGGTCGTCATCCCGACCAACGGACCCGGACAGGTGCATATCGTTTTGGTCGCTTTGGAAAGCACCTGGGTGCGCGTCGTCGTCGATCAACGGACTATCTTTGAAGGCCGCATCACGTCCGGTACAGCCTACCCATACGATGGCGCGAACCAGATCGAGGTCCTGACCGGTAATGCAGCCGCGGTGGATATCGTCTACAATCAGAAGGATCTGGGGTCCTTGGGCGGCTTCGGTGAGGTCATTGACCGCATTTACACCGCCAATGCCGTCCTAACCCCCACCGGGACCTTCACACCCACCTTCACCCAGACCCCCGTGCCCTCCCCAACCCCCCGCACAACGCCCATACCCCTGGTCTCCCAGACAGCCACCGGGACACAGCCATGACGGGAATGGGAGCAGGCTTCCTGGTGCTAACCGACCACCAAGAAAGTTAACGATGCGCCAAAAGACATTCCACCTCACCTCCCTGGGTTGTGCCAAAAATTTGGTAGATTCGGACTCCATGGCCCAGATTCTGGAGCAGGCCGGTTACCACCAGATGAAAACACCGCAACAGGCAGCGGTGTTGATCGTTAATACCTGCGGCTTTATCGGTCCAGCCAAGGAGGAGTCTTACGGCGTTCTACGCGCACTGGCAGAAGCCAAACGCCCCGATCAGTTGCTAATCGCAGCTGGATGTCTGACCCAACGCTATGGTATGGAGGTTGCACGTCAAGTGCCGGGCGTGGACGGAGTGCTCGGAACGCGCCGCTGGATGGATATCGTTGAGGTCGTGAGTAAATTGCGCAGAGGTCTCCATCCGGAGCCGCTCTATCATCTGCCGGACACCCCTACCGTCGGCTCGGATGAAAAACATGTCCTGCGGGTCTCGATCGCCGGTGGCAGCGCCTACCTCAAGATCGCCGATGGCTGCCGCAGACCCTGCTCGTTTTGCGCCATTCCCCTGATCAAAGGCACTGCGGTCAGCCGTCCGATGGATACGATCGTGGCGGAAGCCCGCAACCTGCTCGGGCGGGGTGTGCGCGAACTCATCCTGATCGCCCAGGACACCACCGACTACGGCCATGATCTCGGCTTGAAGGATGGTCTGCCTACACTGCTGGAGAAGATCACCACCGAAGTTCCAGAGATGGACTGGATCCGGATCATGTACGCTTTCCCCGGGTATGTGACCGACCGGTTGATCGAGATCATGGCTACACGACATCAGGTCCTTCCTTACCTGGATATCCCCCTCCAGCACGCCCACCCCGATACCCTGCAGCGCATGCGCCGTCCAGCCAATATGGATTGGGTTCGTCGGACGATCGCCAAAATGCGCACGGCCCTTCCCGGATTGGCCATCCGCACCACATTCATCGTTGGCTATCCTGGCGAAACCGAGACGGAGTTCCAGGCATTGCTAGATTTTGTCGAGGAGATGCGTTTCGACCGGGTCGGAACCTTTCAGTTCTCCTTCGAACCGGGTACACCCTCCGAGCCGCTCGGGGATCCGGTGCCGGCGGAGGTCAAAGAAGAGCGCTACCAGCGCCTGATGAGCCTCCAGCAAAATATCTCCCTCCAGATCAACCAGTCCCAGGTGGGAAGGACGCTGGAGGTGTTGATTGAAGGGCACGACAAAGGTTTTTCAATCGGCCGCTCGTACCGGGACGCACCGGAAATCGACGGGCTGGTCCTCGCAGACGGCCAAGCGGACATCGGCGACATCCTCCCGGTGAAAATCACCGGGGCGATGGCCTACGACCTAACCGGCGCAGTCGCAGACCGGTGACCGTGCAGAGATCGTCCATGAGCAAGGCCTCGAGGTTCGCTCTTGTTCTGAGCCTGGCCGGAATCCTCGCTGCTTATCTCGTCACCACCCGGGTTTTCGAAGGCGTCCCCCATGTCGAAGACGAGATGGCCTATGTTTGGGAGGCGCGCGCCATTGCGGGTGGGCACCTGACCGTTCCGAGCCCCCCTGATCCGCAGAGCCTCATGGTCCCCTTCGTGGTCGACCTCCACGGGCAGCGCTTTGCAAAATATCCGCCTGGCTGGCCGGTCGTCCTGGCCTTAGGTGTTCTGGTAGGAATTCGGGCTTGGATCAATCCGCTCCTGGCTGGTTTGGGCATCTGGCTGACCTTCCGGTTGGGTCAAAAGATCTTCAACACCCGGACCGGCCTCCTAGCCGCCCTGCTCACCCTGACCTCCCCTCTTTTCCTGATCAACTCCGGCTCGCTGGACGCTCACCCCTGGTCGCTCTGCTTAAGCCTGGCATTCGTGCTGGCCTGGCTGGACACTTTCGACCTAGGCAGCCTGGAGGAACCCACCCGGGCCGGACGCATCCCTGCGGGCATGACCATCCTGGTTGCTGGTATCAGTCTGGGGTTGCTGGTGCTCTCCAGGCCCCTGACAGCCATCGGGGTCGGCTTGCCATTTTTCATAAACGGATTGGTCAGAGTGTGCCACGGCAGGCCGCAGGAGCGGTTGCGAGTCGTGGAAATTGGAGCCATCAGCCTGGTCGTCGGGTCCCTGCTTTTGGCCTGGCAGTTCGCAGTCACTGGGAATCCGTTCCTGGATCCGTATACTCTTTGGTGGAAGTTTGACCGCCTCGGTTTTGGACCCGGCATTGGGATCTATGCCGGTGGCTACACCCTGCTGCAGGGCCTTCGAAACGCGGCTATCATGTTATCGGAAACCGCCCGGGACCTGTTCGGCTGGGGCTTTTTCTCCTGGCTGTTCCTGCCGTTCGGCATCTGGGCGATCCGCCGGAAACGCACCGTCTGGCCGGTCGCCGCCATATTTTTCAGCTTGGTGGTCAGTTACCTGTTCTACTGGGCATGGGTCGGCCACTATGGACCAAGATACTATTATGAAGGACTGTACAGTCTAAGCCTGCTCAGCGCCGCCGGCATCTTCTGGCTGGCCGGCTGGACAAGATCCCAACTGCCGAAAAGTCCGCGTCTGGTCCTGACATTCCTCCTGTGTACAGCCTTGATCGGGTATAACCTGGTCGGCTACCTTCCCCAACGGCTGCGGGAGGTATACGGTACCTACGGCATCCACGCTTCCCAGATGGCTCCCTTCTTGATCGCCCAAGCGCGTTCTCTGACCCCCGCCCTGGTCTTCGTACACGTCCAAAAGATCTGGACCGAATACGCTGGGCTGCTGGATCTTGAAGATCCCTGGTTGACCTCCCCATTCATCTTCGCCTGGAGCATCAGCCCCTCAGCTGACCGCCTCACAGCCAGCCACTACCCGGAGCGGCGGATCATTTATTACTACCCGGATGAACCGGGCCAGCTCTACCTTTCCCCGCGCTGAAGCCCTGCTGGCGCCCTCGAACGGCTGGCCGGAGGCCGGGAGGCAGCGGGACCGCCTCACCCCGCCCCGGATTCGTAAACAGTCCTCCGTTTTTCATTAATCAGAGGACTGTCTGAAAGCGGCACAGGTGGCCAGGAGCTTCGTTCAACCTGGCTCAGTCCGCACCTGGACCTTGCTTTCGATTTAAGGGGTGGAAGTATCAGTCGGCGGCGGGGTCGCACCACCTGTCGGGGTCGCCGGCACAGGCGTGTGAGTCGGAGCCGGCGGGTGGCATTTGCGATCGGCAAAAGACTCCGTGGGCTGGGCGGTGGCGTTCTCCGGGCCACCGACGGCCTCCGCGGCTTTAAATTGCTGATCGGCACCGCAATAATTGCCCTTGACAAGCAACTGGTCACCGAGTTGGATCGTGGCCTGGGCCCAGCGGTGAGCCGCTGTTATGCAGGAGGAGTCCATCAGATCCGGCAGGGCGAGATACACCTGCTGAAAATAAGACTGGGCCTGTGTCCAGTCAATCTCCCAAAAAGTGGAGCCGGAGATATACAGGCGGGCGTATGTCCGCAGAGAATCGGCATACCCATCCAGCTGCCCAAAGCGCTCCGCCAGGGTCAGGTCGTAAATCCCACCCTCCAGGTTGATGTCCTGGCAGGGCTGGGCAAAGATCTGGGCGATGCCGCGCTGACGGAGAGCGATGTAATACATCCCATCAACTTGTGCGGCCTGGTAGGTGGGGTCCGCCTTGCGCAGCGAATCGAGGGTGCTGACCACGGTATCCCAGTCCTGGAAGCTCTGCGGTTTGGCGGCCAGAAGAGCCTGGACGTGGCTGAAAATCTGCGCGGCACCGCTCTGATCGGGGGTCGGCGAAGCGAGTGGCGAAGCGGTGAAGGCAGGGGTCGGCGAGCTCTTCAACTTGAGCAGCAACTGAGTATAGGCTGCCTGTGCGCCAGGGAAGTTCGGATTCTGGTTGATCACATATTGAAAGTGCTGTTGGGCAACATCATACTGACCAGCATTCATCGCCTGCATCCCCAGATCGAACTGGGCAGCAAGCTGCTGCGATAACAGGGTCCCCTGCGCATCGACCCGGACAATCCGTCCATTCATATACCCCCCGGCCAGGCCCAGAATGGCCAGCACAATGAAGCCCAGCACTCCAAACACCCAACCCCTCCCTTTGGCACCCTTTTTCGCGGCGGGCTGCTGGGCCTGGGTGGGCTGAGTTTCACGCATATCAGACATGGCGGCAATTATACCCTACGTTACAAGCGCAACAAAAGTCGCACGTCCGGCCAGATGATCGGGAGGGACAGGAGTCCTCCGGCAGCCATGCCCACCAAGGCGGTGACAAACGCTGGCCCGGGGAGATACAGAGCGAGAGCGTATGCGGCCAGGCCGCTCAAGACGGCCGCTCCGAGTCCACGAAAGAATGCGGACCAGGCCGTCACCTTGTGCTCCAGCCTGCGGTTGAGCCAGACGAGCATGATCAACGCCTCCACGGTCAGGGACAGCTCCGCAGCCGCGATGGCTGGGGCGCCAAGTCGGCGGAAGAAGACCACCACGGATATCCCGATGAGGAGATACAGCCCGATCCGGATCAGCGCGGAATAAAGAGGGTATATCGCTTCTCGGCGGGAATAGAACGCACGCGCCATGATCTCCTGCATGTTATATCCCGCCAGGGTGAGCAGGTAGACACGCGTGGTCCAGGTCAGCAAGGCCGTTCCAGCGGCGTCGAAATGAAAGGCGACCGCCACCAGGGGACGTATTCCGGCTGCCATAACGGCTGTCACGGGCAGAGACAAAACGATCACCACCCGGAAAGCCTTTTCAACCGTGGTCCGGAAGTCTGCCCAATTCCCCCTGGAGGCCAGCTCTGCCAGGGTTGGCAGGATGGCCGTGGCGATCGCCGTGCCGATCAGCGTCTCCGGGACCTGCATGATCATCCAGCCATAAGTCAGGGAAGTGATCGCCCCGACCTGGCCCAACCGCGAAGCAAGGTTGTCGCGGGCGATGAACATCAATTGGATCAGGAACATCGTCAGTAGGCGAGGCCCTAGCACGCGCAGCACTTCGATCACACCGGTATTGCGGATGTCGATGGCGGGGATCCAATGAAACTGGTACCGGATCAATCCGGGGATTTGAATCGCGAGGTGTAGCACTGCGCCGATGATCACGCCGTAGACCAGGCCCTGCACCCCGAATCCGAAAGCAGGCAGGGTCAGCGGCCCGATGGTATAGGGTGTGGTCGGGGAGAGCACCAGCACACCGAATATCTGACCGACGTTGTACAGGATAGGAGCCAGCGCAGGCAGGAAGAAGTGCTGGTTCGTCTGCAGGCCCGCAGTGACCAGCCCACTCAGGGAAAAAATGCAGGTTGCGATCAGGTTGAGCTGCATCAATTGCGCGATCAAACGCTGGCGGTCCGGGCTGAAGCCGGGCGCGATACCGATCTGGGAGCGCACAATCGGTCCGGCAAAGATGGCTATGACCACCGCTATGGTTATCGTCACCAGGAAGGCCAGGTTGCCGACCCGCGAGAAAAGATCCCACGCCACCCGGCGACCCTTGGCCGTCAGGTATTCGGACAGCACCGGGATGAGGGCCATGGACAACCCACCTCCCGAAATGAGCACGAAGAGCAGGTTCGGCAGGTTGTTGGCAGCATTGAATGCGTCCAATTCGTACGAGAGTTGAAACTGACGCGCGATCAGGATGGTGCGGACAAAGCCCAGGACCTTATCCAGCGTGAAGAAAAAACCCAGCAAGAGAGAGACCCGGGTGAGGAAGGAGAGTTTTTTCAGCACCGGGTCCTCCCGCGCAGGCCTATTCGAGCCCGGTCCATCCAAGAGGAATCGTTAGGGCGAAGCGGCATTGCGATTCACTCCGCTTAGCCCAGGGGGCCCACTTCGGCCTCGACGGATTCCAGGATCTCGCCTGACCTGACCAGTGCCAGCATGGCATTGTGATCCGGATACAGAGGCCGATCAACGTCTAGGTGCAGGACATGCTTCCGGATGACCTGGCGCGCGATCTGAACCCCCTTGCCGGGGGTGAACTGGCGAAAGTCGAGAGCCTGGGCGGCAGCCATGAATTCAATCCCGAGCACGCCGCAAGCATTCTCGAGGATCTGACCATTCTTCAGGGCGGTGTTCATTCCCATCGAAACAAAATCCTCCTGGTCGGCTGCAGCGGGGAGCGACTGAATGCTGGCCGGGGCCGAAAGGATGCGCTGTTCGACGATCAGATGGTCGGCTGTGTATTGGGAGAGCATCATGCCGGAATAGAAGCCGGGATTGGGCGTCAGGAAATCCGGCAGGCCCTGGGAAAGGGCTGGGTTCGTCAATCGGTTCAGTCGACGCTCAGAAAGCACGCAGACCATCGTGATGGCTGCCCCAGCCATATCCATGGGCAAGGCCACCGGCGAACCCTGGAAGTTTGCGCCGGTCAGGGTCTGCCTGAGCTCCGGGACAAAGATCGGGTTGTCGCCCACCCCGTTGAGCTCGATCTCGACCTGCGACCGGGCATACGCGACCGCGTCGCGCGCCGCGCCGATGACCTGAGGCGTGGAACGCATGGAATAGGCATCCTGGACCTTGGTTTTTATCCTGCCAGTGGTCAGGTCGGAGCCCTCGATGCAGCGCAGGATATTTTTGGCGCTGGTCATGGCCCCTTTGAAGCCGCGCAGTTCGTGAATCTTGGGGTTATACGGTTTGAGGTTCGCGAGCAATGCCTCCAGGGACATCGCTGCGGCGATTTCGGCCTGCTTGAGCCAGCATTCCATATCGTGGATGTGCAGGGCGGACATGGCGGTCATCAGGTTGGAACCGTTGATGGCCGCCAGCCCATCGCGCGCCTGCAGGTCCGGGATCGGGATCCCGGCCTTTTCCATCGCCGCTTTCCCGGGCATGCGCTCGCCCTGAAACCAGGCTTCCCCCTCTCCCATCAGCAAGAGCGCGATCTGGGCCATCGGGGCCAGATCGCCACTTGCACCGACCGAGCCCTTCTGGCAGACAACCGGGGTTACGCCTTGATTGAGCATCGCAACAAAGGTCTCCGTGATCTCCGGGCGGCATCCGGAATTCCCGTGCGCGTGGACATTGACGCGCCCGGCCATGGCAGCGCGTACCTGATCCTGAGGGACCGGATCACCGATCCCGGCAGCATGGTTATAGACCAGATAGCGCTGGAACTGCTTGACCTGCTCGTCCGTGAGGACTTTTTCGGAAAATTCCCCGATGCCAGTATTCGTTCCGTACATGATCTCTTTGGCCGCCAGCTTTTCTTCCAACATCGCCCGGCAGGTCTTGATCCGCTCGAGCGCCTGTGGATGCAGTTCGACTTTTTCGCCTTGCCGGGCGATGGCCACCAACTTTTCAACGGTCAGCTTGGAACCATCCAGGACAATGGTCATCTTGTTCTCCTTTTGACCGGGGATTTCTACAACCCCCGATTATATCGTAGGGCCAGGATTGGATCAGTTCAAGATAGGACCCAATTGTTGGAAAAATCCTGCGCGTACTTCAGGGGTTAAGGGTGGCACGCCGATCGAAAGCACAAAATCCAAGCGCCCTTTCCCCGGCTCTGCTCTTATCCCGCTGCATAGAGGCCCGGAGCGGGTTGCACGGCAAGGTCCATCCTGCCGGGGTTGTCCAGGGTCCTTACCGCGGGCCTGACAGCCTCACCTGCGGGACCACCCACGCGGCTCAATCACCAGTCGTGTGAACGCCCAGCAGGGTAACTGCACTCAGCGCGAAGAGAACGGCGTAGCTGGCAAAGATCGAGAAATAACCTAAACCGGGACGATAGAGATTCAATTGATCGGCGATCAAACCGCCGATGCCTGCTCCGACGATCCCTGCCCCCGCACCGGCCAAGTTTGAGATACCAAGATAGCGCCCTGACTCCGCCACAGGCACCAGATCCGTACCCAGCGCCCAATTGGCGGTCATGAACAGTCCGGTCCCCAACCCGATGATCGTGCCCGCAAGGTAAATCATGGCGAGGTTCGGCACCCAGATGGTGCTGAGCAGCAGGAAACCGCCCAGAGCAGCCACGAGACCGCTCGTGCCAACCAGCCGTTTCCGGCCCATCCGGTCCGCGATCCAGCCGCTGGCGAGCGCGGTAACCAGGATGAAGATACCGATAATTGCGGTCAGCGTACCCGTCAAGTTTGAGGCGGCTTTATCGGTTAGACGGAAGGCGTACATCACGAAATAAAAGGCAGATCCCTGGATCGAGGTAACGGCCGCCAGGAACATCAGCCGGTTGACGATCCACCAAGTGAAGGAAGACTGGCGGCGTGCATCCCGGCCCAGGGTGGTCAGAGTCCCCGCCCAGACGCCGACCACCACAGCCACGATCATAGCCATCCCCCCGCCGACGCCGATCGCCACTGCCCCCGCTGTGGTCAGCTTCCCGCCGATCGACCAGGCCAGGGGACCGCCCGTAAACAGCAGGCTGGCTAACCCCGCCAGTCCGCCGACCAGCCCGCCGCCCACCAATCCTGCCAGGGCTCCGATGGCGATCCCGGCCAGCATCCCCAGAACGCGCAACATCGGCGGCCAGAAAGGAGTGGTAGGTTTTTCCTTTAATGGCGTCTCTTTGACAAAAAACAGCGTGATGAGCATCACCACCAGGAGGGTGGCGCCGGTGGCAATGATCGCCCAGTCCAGGTGCCCCGCGCCGACCAGCTTGGCAATGGTCAACCCGACCAGGACGATCGGTAACAGTTCCATCACCGACTTGATCGCCGAGGCCCGCCCGCGTTGATCCTCGGGCACGAGATCGGGGATCAGGCCCTGCAGCGGACCGTGTGAGATATTGGAGGTGAACTGAATGAGGAGAACCCCGACCAGCAACGACAGGTAGTTCCAGGAGTAATAGATGGCTGCCAGGAACAACAGGTCACCCAGAACGCCGACCAGGATATACGGCCGGCGCCGGCCGAACCTGGAGGTGGAGCGGTCGCTCATGAGGCCAGCCGCCGGCTGGACCAGCATGGCAATGACCAGACCGGCCGCACGCATGCCGCCCAGAGCCGTATTGATCTGGGAAGCAGGCATGAACAGTTGCACCAGATAGGGCATGAAGATCGAACCGAGGGCGGTATTGCGGATGTTGAGGCCCAGCCAAAAGATATTGATGGTCAGGTAATCGTACCAGCGCAGTCTTTTCATCCTCTCTCCTTTATTCACCAATGATCTTGACCAGGACTCGCTTGCGGCGTCTTCCGCCACCTGACTTGGTTACGCATCGATCACCACCAAATGTAAAGGTGTTGTGCTTCGAGATGGCAATCATGAGAAAGGGATTCTCGCACGGCGCGGGTGCTTTGACCGGTTTCCCTTCTAAGGCGGCAATATTTGGTACAGTTCGTAATCGCCGCTCGCCGTCCGACCCATCAGGCGGAGGCTGTTCATCACCTGCTCCAGCTGTGCCGGCAGCTGGGGCTGAGCCTTGAGATCGATATCCAACCAGGGCCGGTAAATCAGAATATGGGTGTACCCCTGGGCACGCCATGCCGCCACAGCCGCATCAGAGTTTCCGTAGACGTAAAGGCTATGGAGCAGGTTATCGTTGATCGGGTCGGGTTGGACCCGGCGTGGCATCCCATAGCTGCGGGGCTCATACAAAAAATAGATGTAAGCATCGGCCGGGGTTTGCCCAACCAGTTCCAATGCACCCGCATAGCCGGGCTGTATCCGGGCCATATAGGACTGGCGCGTTTCCGCTCCGACTGCCACCAGGATGGGATTGCGATAAGCGACCTGCAGGCCAAAATCCAGCAGGGTGGCCGAAACCATCAATCCCATTAGCACCGAGACCACGAAACTAATTTTCAGGACCGGGGTGTCTAGCTGCTCAAGGGTCTCCACTCCGATGGCCATAACCAGGACGATCGGCAAGAGCCCCGGAAACAGCAAGCGGGACTGCCAGAGATGATCCGTCTGCACCACGCCTATGACCCACACGATACTGTTCAGGGCGGCAAAGCTTGTCACTGCCAGGAGCGCATGCTGCCGGGAGGAGGACTCCCGGCGCGCCCGCCAGAGCGTCCACAGGGCCACCGGGATCAGGATCACGAAAAAAGGCCCAATCCGGCCGTCGTAGTAATTCTGATCCCGGTATCCGAGGGTGACGGTGAGTGGCAGAAGGAGGAGCTCCCCGAGGTTCCAACCAATGCCTGTCCCGGTGCCAGCGTACATCCGTTCACGAAAAGCATCCCAGAAGGGTCCGCCGAAGAAGAAAGGGTAGACCGGGTTACCGGTCCAGAGATAGTTGCGCAGATACCACGGAAGGGCCACCAAGAGAGCCAGACCGCTGAATTGGAGGACGCCCAGCAGGCCGGCCCTTGTCCGCCGGCCCCACACCAGGATGAGCAGAACCCCGGTCAGCGGAACCGGAAAGCTGGTATATTTCACGCCCATGGCGAATCCGGCCATTGCCCCGCCAAGAAACAGCCAGCCCGGGTCCGATGTTTCTTTCCACTTCCATACGGTGTAGAGGACCGCCAAGGCGAAGAAAGAGAGGGCCAGATCGGTGTAAGCCCAGGCAGCCAGCCAGAGTAGGGAAGGCATGGTTAGAAGCAGTGCCAGGGTCCATCTGGCGACTCGATGTCCCCACAAACGGCGGGCCCAATCCCAGAGCAGCAGGGCGGTCAACAGCCCAAAGCTAAAATGGACCAGCTGGGGGGCTGTATCACTCCCAAGGGCCATCGGCCAGACGAAGATGCCCTCGATGAGTGACGGGAACCAGTAATGCGGTATATCCACCAGGCGCAGGCCGCCATCGCGAAGCCACAGGGCCGGAACGGTGAGATGGTATAAAAGTGCGTCGAAGGCTTCCACGGGTGGCGCTAGGGCGAGCAGGAAGGTCAGCAGGATCGCTAAAGCTATCGCTGCCCGCACCCAGACCGGCGTGGCTAGTATGGTTTCTTTCCAGTCCCGGATCAGCTCCTTCAGATCCTCGCGCCTCGTGCGTAGTTGTCCGCGCCAGATCAGCCAGACCAGCAGACCCCCCAGCAAAACCAACAGGACGACCGGCTTGGCCAAGTCGATAAGCGCCAGTCCGAAACCGGCCAACCCAAAAAGGGCCAAGCCCAAGCCGCTGCCCAGAACCAGGCGCTCGCCGGCTTGCAGTTCAAGGAGTCGCAAGCGTTCGATGATCCAGCTACCCAGGCCGGCTGCGTCGGCCAGCACAACCAGCGTCACGAGGACGGTCCCTGCCGTGGCGCCCAATCCGGAGGCAACCTGCAAAAAAGCCGGCTTCTGAACTCCATAAAACACAGTGAGGAGGCTTCCCAGCCATAGAAAGAATGCGATCGCCAGGATGCGTCGAATTTTTATCTTCATCTGAGGATGATTATATCAACGAACATTTTGAGGGGGGCGGATTTTTCCCAAGGTGATGCGACAGGAGTTCACTGGACTTACTCATGAACAACGATGGCTTGTCACCTGACTTTTGACCGCCTTTGTCACCATCAAATGCAAAGGATTGTTCCTCCAACAGAGCGACAAACCAGGAGGTGACACCACCACAACTTGAGTGCTCTGTGTTCTTTGCCGGAATCTATCTTATTCACCGATAATCTTTACAAGCACCCTTTTCCGCCTTCGGCCGTCGAACTCACCATAGAAGATTTGCTCCCAAGGGCCGAAGTCCAGCCGGCCTTCCGTCACGGCGACGATAACTTCGCGACCCATTATTTGCCTTTTAATATGGGCATCGGCATTGTCTTCACCTGTATCGTTATGGCGGTACCTGCTAACCGGCTCGTGGGGGGCCAATTCCTCCAACCATGTCTCGTAATCGTGGTGCAAACCGGGCTCATCGTCATTGATGAATACCGATGCGGTAATATGCATTGGGTTTACAAGAACAAGGCCTTCTTGAATCCCGCTCTCTCTCAGGCAGGTATCCACCTGCGAGGTGATGTTCACAAACCCGCGTCGGGAGGGAATATTGAACCACAATTCTTTGCGATAGGATTTCATGCAGGCACCTCCTGATCCGCTTTCTTTTTCCAGAAAACGATTTTTTCCGGGAACCACAGCACGAGCAGGATCAGCACCATCAGCGGATAAAGGACACTGTATTTTAAAGCGGCGAGGAAGAAATAGGTGATGAATAACAGGACCGACAAACCCAGGGGAAGCGACACTGCAGATTCAACCGTGATTAATTTCCTGGCGATCAGGGTACGCAGGATCCCATAGAGCGGAATCAGCAGAATGACCAGATCATGATAATTGAAGTGCGGCACGAAGACAATCGATACGAGCACGGCCAGGCCAATCTGTTTGTCTTCGATCCGGGTGCTTTTTGCCCACCAAGCCATTAAAAAGACCATGGCGACCCCGTAGCCGATCCAAGCAATCGCCCGAGTCACGGAGGTCGCCAGCCACGGAAACGTGCGCACCAACAGACCAGTCAAGTCAATATGAAAGACATCGTTTATGAAAGTATAGCCACTACCCCCTGCGCTGAGGGTGAGAATGTGCAGGTAGTTCACCGTTCCGGTACGACCCAGAAGCGCCAGGCTGAAGACGGCAAGGAGCCCTGCCCCCAGGCAAAACCACCACCAGACTTTCCTTCTTTTAAACAGGAAGGGGAGGGAGTATGCCAAAGCCAGTTGTGGCCGGATCGTGGTCAGTGCCAGGCCAAGTCCGGCAAGTCGATCATCCTCCTGCAGCAGTCCAGACCACCATAAGACTGTACCCAGGAAGAGAATTCCGGTGTCCTGACCGTTGATCAGGCTGAAGAACGCCGGAAAGAATAAAACGGTTCCAAAGAAAAGCGTCAACCGGTTTGCTCTTCCAACAAGGCGTATCTGATGAAGGAGAATCGCTGCGCTGGCGATAAAAAGGACGGTCATCAGCAGGGACCAGAGAATAAACGCAGGCACGTAATCGAGGTGCGCAAGACCTGCCAGAATCGGAAGGATGAACGGGGGATGAGGAAATGGATTTACCTCATTCGGCTTCAATTCCGGGCCCAAGTCCTGCGGCGTGACGGTTCGCCCCTTGGAAGCGAAATATTGGATGAGCGTGGTATTGAGAACGTCATCTTCGGCTTGCCTCTCCGCGTCCAGGTCATATACCTTGGACATGCCCTCCGTGATCGCTATTCGACCGGCAGCGTAAAAGGGCAGGAAATCAGCCGCGGTACGCTGGGCAGGGTCGCGGATGACTCTCAGCCACAAGAGCGGATAGATCAACAACAGGGAACCAACGGCGACAATCACCAGAGCGCGCTGGAGGGAAATCCACTTCGGTTGGTCCACAGGTTTGGCGTTCAAGATCGCACCTCGTCCATCATAAGGACCCTCGATTCATCCTGGCGCCGATCTTCAACGGGGATCGGGGAGCAGCCGGATCGTCACTCGGCCGACCGGGCAGATCTGCGCAGGAACTTCTCGGGGAACCAAAGCATCAAAATCAACAAGATCACAACCAGATACGGTAAATTGAACTTTAAGATCGGCAGAAAATTGCTGAACAGCAGGATCAAGGAAAGGCCGAGCGGGAGCAGGGTCACATCCTTTTCTGCCAAGTATTTCTCACGGACCACCAGCATCACGGCGACCAGTGGCACGAGCAGCAGGGTCAGGTCATGGTAGTGCAGATGCGGGACGGTCAGGACACTCAGGGCCGCAGCCAGACCAACCTGAGGCGCGGCGATGGCATGGCTCCTCGCCCACACCAGGCACAAACCGATCAGAGTAAGCAAGTAAACGACCCACCCGACGATATGAACCGTCTCCGTGGCAAGCGACGGCGCCAGCCTGCGCATCAGACCGATCAGGTTGACCATGGCCTCTTCTTTCATTCCATAGGCCTCTCCCCCCATGGAGGTTAGAAGGCTCGCCACATAGGCGCGCGCCCCCGCCTCTCCCAGGAGGAGCAGGCTGGTGATCGCCAGACAGAGCGTGCCCAGGCAGAACCAAACGAACACCCGCTGCCGCCGGAACAGAAAGGGCACGGCCAGCAGGACCGTGATCTGCGGGCGGACGGTCGTCAGTGCAAGACCCAACCCTGCCATTGGATCCCGGTCGAGCAGCAGTCCCGCCAACCAAAGGCAACTTCCCAGAACGAGAAATGCCGTGTCCTGTCCATTCAACAGGCTTACAAACAGAGGAAAAAAAGTCATAACCCCAGCCGCCGTCAGGAGAATTCCGGCCCGTTTAAACCCCTTCCGAGCGGCCAGGTCTGCCAACACCCATGTGCTGATGGCGTAGAGCGCCAGGAGCAGGAGCGCCCAGCGCTGGAAAGAGGCGACGTAATTTCCATCGATCACCAATTCCAGAAGTGGGATCAAATAGGGTGCGTGATTGTACAGCAGCACCTGACCGGGAACCAGATCGAACCCAACCTGATCCTGTTCAACGGCTTGTTGTAGAGCGGGATCATAAACCCGGGCAGCGCCGGCGTTCTCGGCGACCCGACCGGCTGCATAAAAGGCGATGAAATCTGCACCGGTGCGCTCTACCGGGCTGGCGATCATTTCAAGCCAGAGGACCGCATAAACGATCACCAACACGGCCAGGCCGGCAGCGATAAAAACGCGGCGGAGGTTGAGGGTTGTTTTCATGGAGGCCTGAACGCTCTTCCTGATCAGGGCAAGGGATTGCCTCGGCCCGACCTTCGGCCTTACTCAGCACTGACAGGGTCACTCCTGAATTTTTTCCACGACGACAGTAGCCTCGGTGAGCAGAGCCGCGATCGCGCCGATGGCAGCCAGGGTTGGGGCAAGCAGCACGCCGACCACGCCAAAGGTCAGAGGAATTTCCATCAGGGTGTGGCCATCCTTGTCTTTGATCATGATCCTGCGGATGTTGCCCTCATGGACAAGCTGTTTGATCTTGGCGAGCAGTTCCTCGCCGTTGACCCGGAACTCTTCCGTGCGAAATTTGGACATGCTCCATGCCTCCGTTCTGCCTCAAGCAGATGAGATGGATATCAATCGGCTTTTTTTACGGGGAGGCGGATTGACGCCAGGGAGGCAACCGCTATCCCGACCACACCGTAAACGATCCAGTCGATATAACCCATCGAAAACGCCGATGAATAAACCAATACGCTGAACCCGATATTTACAATGGCAACAATCAACCCTTCAAAGAATGCACTTCCCCAGGCCGGGTTGCGCCGTTTAACCAATCCCGCGATCATGGCTCCTACGAGCACACCTGCCAAACCTGCCACCCGCAGGAAAGCTGATCCCCCCACCTCACTCGAGGAGGCAGCTAGAATGAGCCGAAAATATACGATCAACAAGCGGATCCCGACCGAGACGATTGCCCCGATCGCCCAGGCTACATGGTCCAGATTGAGAGAAACCGCAGCTGCACCTTCCGGGAATTTCGCCTCCTCCTCCAGGAACTGCCCCAGAGTCGAGAAGATCCGATCCATCTGCTCAAGGGTTTTTTCGTTCAACTTACTGCCTACTTTTTCGTTGGGAACCGTCGGCCGCGACCAGATCGAGGTCCATTGTAAGTCGTGGCGCAGACTGACCTCACAGGTTTCCTCTCCGGTTTTTTTACATTCTGCCCGAAAAATAAATACGGCACCCGCACCTGGTCGCCAGGAGCCCTCTGCCGTCCCTTCCGCCGGATTGGAACTTCTTACCCGGATAGCCAGATACGGCCAGATGCGCACCAGACCCGTCAGACAACGCTCTGCCGAGGCAGGAAATGATTGCGCTTTTTGGATCTCGGCCATGGTCATCTCCTTGTACTTCTCTCAAGTATTATCGCACAATTTCCCATTAATGCATTCCAGCCCTTCTGACCCCCCAATCCAGGAAAACCCCTCGGACGTTACCATTTTATTCTAAATGTGTTATATACTCGAAGGAGTCTGTATCCATCCCCCAGGAGACTCAATGCTCACCATCGAAAAAATCGACACGGACAATAAAAAGCAGGTCAAGCGTTTCGTCGAGTACTATTACCGTCTCTACCGGGGCTGTCCGGAGTGGGTCCCGCCTCTCTTTGGGGATGCCTACCTGCCGCTTAATCGAAGGAAACACCCTTTCTTCAAGCACTCCCAGGCCGATTTCTTCCTGGCCGTACGCGACGGGGAAGTGGTCGGGCGCATCTGCGCCGGCGAGAATAAACTGTTCAATGAGTACCACCACACCAAAAAAGCCCAGTTCTATTTTTTCGATTGTGAAAACGATCGTGGGACCGCCGACGCCCTGTTCGGAGCCGCCTTTGATTGGGTCAGGACGCACGACCTGGATATGCTCATCGGGCCAAAAGGTCTCTCCCCCTTCGACGGCTACGGCATCCTGGTCAAGGGCTTCGAACAGCGTCAGATGATGACCATGATGAACTACAATTACGACTATTACCCGAAGCTGGTTGAGGCGCTGGGCTTTGAAAAGGAGGTGGACTTTGTCTCCTGCTACCTGCCGGCAGAGGCCTTCCAGATCCCCGAACGGGTCGAACGCATCGCCCAGCGCGTGCTGGCGCGCGGCAATCTGTCGGTCAAGAACTTCAAGAGCAAGCAGGAGCTGCTCAAATGGGCGCAACGCATCGGGGAGACCTACAATAAAGCTTTCATCAACAACTGGGAGTACTATCCATTCACCCAGGGGGACATTGATTATGCCGTCGACAACGTCTTCATGATCGCCGACCCAAGACTGATCAAGCTCATCTTGCACGGCGACGAGATCGTCGGATTCCTCTTCGCCTTCCCGGACGCCTCCGCCGCCCTGCAGCGCGCCGGAGGCCATCTTTTCCCGTTCGGAATCGTGGATCTGCTAATCGAGATGAAGCGCACCCGGACCGTGGCGGGAAACGGCATGGGAATCCTGCCAGAATTTCAAGGAATCGGCGGCAATGCCTTGCTTTATTACGAAATGGGCAAGACCATGCTGGACTTCAAACAATTCGAGCACGTCGAAATGACCCAGGTGGCTGAAACCACCCAACAGATGCGCGCGGATTTGAAAAACCTGAACGGGGTCGAATACAAGAACCACCGGGTTTACCGGAAGCAGGTTGCGTAGGAAAGGCTCCACGCCTGCCAGCTCTCATAAAAAAGGCCAGGCCTCCGCGTAGAGGCCTGGCCTTTTTTCATGTTGGGTTCAGGTTACAGAATCGTCACATTGGCCGCTTGCGGGCCCTTGTTGCCCTGCTCGACGTCGAATTCCACCTTCTGGCCTTCTTCCAGATTGCGGAATCCTTCGCTCGCGATCGCAGAGTAGTGGACGAACACGTCCGGGCCACTCTCGCGGGCAATGAAACCATAGCCCTTGCTGGTGTTGAACCACTTAACCGTACCGACGATGCGTTCAGACATGATTTGCCTCCTTTTGGCAAAAGAAAAAAATGGTGTGTCAGATTTGTTCCATCGGTCGGTTATATAAAATAGCCCGGGCGAAGTGCCTCGGGCCATCGTCATTCCTTCCAACGTGAACTTACTGGCAACTTACATTCCCAATCATAAGACCAATATTCGGATAAGTCAAGCCCGAATTTCCATTCCTACCCGAGGCGACCCAGGTCGGTCAGGGATCGAAAAAGGGTATCCGGGCTGGCTGTAAATCAAGGCTGAAGAAACGAAGCCCGGCTTCTCCCATAAGGAACGAACTGGCCTTCGAAGTGATCGCCAGGAATCCAGTCAGTCTGGCCTGAAAGGACGTATAATGCTTTCCGTAGAATTGGAGCAGGCTATCTAGCTCTCTGATGGTTTCGGTGCTGACTTGGACAGTCCCCGAGTCGTTTGGCGGTTCGTAGCAGCATTAGGCAGGTTTCATCTACAGACTATCCCAGCACGACTCATATGAAGGCCCCACGTTTCTTCTGGCGTGTCATCCATTTCGGCCCTCCCATTGCCTACGCCATGGGCTTGGGCCCTCTCATTGGGGCATCTGTAATGTTGCTCACCACGGTTGGCCGCAAGTCAGGCCGGCCGAGGGTCACGCCCCTCGTCTACGAGGAGAAGGGTGGCATGTTCATTGTCGCCTCTGCGCGCGGCTGCTCTGCCGATTGGCTCCGCAACCTCCGGGCTAATCCAAGGGTCCGGGTGCGCGTCGGCCACCGCCAGTTTGACGGTATCGCCGAAGAGATCGCAGACCCCGAAAGGATCGCCGATTATCTCCAGAGCCAGTTGGAGCGAAATCCCAAGATGTTCGGAGCCATTCTTCGCTCCGAGGGGATTTCGTCCAAACCCAGCCGCGAAGAGTTGGTCCGCTTCGCACCCAATCGCCCCATGGTCACAATCCACGCCATACACGACACCGCCTAACCCCTCGCTGGAGCGGACAGCGGCCTCCCCGCTCGGAAACTGGTACGTTGTCGTACGAATAACTGATTAGACCTATCGATCCTTGCGACCCAACACGGAGATATAAGCATGTCCATCTTTATCCGAATCTTTAAAAAATGGCTACCGTTGGCGTTTGCTACTGCTGGATTGTGTGCCCTGGTTTATCTGTCCGTCCAACAATCCCTGCGCCAGGGGGCCAACGACCCGCAAATCCAGATGGTGGAGGACGCCGCCGGCAACCTGAAGGCTGGTGCAAGTCTTGAATCCGTTGTACCCTCTACTAACGTGGAGATCGCCAACAGCCTCGCCCCGTTCATCATGGTATTCGATAATGCTGGAAACGTCCTGGCTTCCTCGGCTACTCTACACGGGGCGGTCCCGTCCTTCCCCACCGGTGTCCTGGATTACACCCGCCAGAATGGGGAGGACCGGGTCACCTGGCAGCCCGAGGCCGGCGTACGCATGGCAACCGTCATCGTAGGGACCGGGAACGGGTTCGTGCTGGCCGGGCGCTCCTTGCGGGAGGTCGAGGTCCGCGAGAGCAACGTCGAAAATTACAGCCTGCTCGCCATGCTGGCCATCTGGGTCGTAACGTTCATCTTGATTACTGTGGGGGAGCTGCTGGCCCCGGAAAAAGGCGCCTGATCGTTTTTTTGTGGGCATTTCAAGGTCCTGCAGCATGCCCTGACAGCGAAAAGATCAAGCCCTCTCCAGAAGGGAGAGCTTTTGTTCTCTCAAGCCTGTGATGCAGGATCGTCGATCGGCTCTCGTAGAAAACCCGACTCTCAGAGACTTCTGAGTGGTGGTCGAACTCTTTCAATCCAATAGAGAATTAGGGAAAAAACGCCTGAAACGTTCAGAAATTCATCCCAGCCTTTCTATATTATACTCGAATAAAATCAGGCGCATTGAATCTATCCGCACTGATCGCGGCCAGCGAGGTCCCCATGCCCACATATGAGTTTCATATCTCCCGAAAGGCCAGGAAAAGATATCAGTTCGATGAACAGCTGTTCGCCTTGGACGGGAATGTCATCCTGGCGGATTTTGCGGCCGCCCGCCGCTTCGCGGAACGCATGACCCGCGTCCTTGGCCAGCCAGTTCCGGCCAGCGATGTCAACGCCATGGGCCTGATCGACGAAATCTTGCATCTCCTCATCCGCCAATATGAGAGGCAAAATCCGGGTGTGATGCACCAGGCGCTGGACCACCTGCATGCCCGCCTGAGCGAAGCCACCGTCGAGGCGACCCTGCTTAAATTCACCGAGGAGTATCCCCCATTGGTAGTTCACCGCGGGCAGGTCTCCCCACGCGCCTACCTCGACCAGACCAGCGCCGGCACCTCCCGTCGGGAGACCACCCTCGAAGAGGTGCTCCTGCTCTACCTCGCCAACGCCAACCCGGCTTTCAAGCCCTACCGTGAGCTCTTCGACGACGAAGAACTGCGGCGCACCACGGCCTATGAAACCATGATCTCGGGACTGCAAACCTATTTCGCCAGCCTGCCGGCGTTTGAGCCCGGAGGGGAGACCTTGATCGAGATACTCCTGACTCCGGCCCGCCGCTCCCCGCACTCGCTCCAAGCTCAGCTGGAATACCTGCTCGAGCGCTGGGGAGAAATCCTCGGCGAGGCGCTGGTACAGAGGATCCTGCGCTCCATCGATTTCGTCCGGGAAGAAGCCCTCCGGCGCACGGGGCCGGGTGGGTTCGGTGGGGAAACCCCGGTCCTCACCTTCGCGGGGGCAGAGTTCGAATACGAACGTTTCAGCCAGGACAAGGATTGGATGCCGCGCCTCGTGTTGATCGCCAAGAACTCCTACGTTTGGTTGGACCAGCTCTCCAAGTGGTACCATCGGTCGATCACGCGTCTGGACCAGATCCCCGACGAGGAGCTGGATACAATGGCCCGACGCGGGATCACCGGCCTGTGGCTGATCGGCCTGTGGGATCGCAGCCGGGCCTCCCAGCGGATCAAGCAGATGATGGGCAATCCCGATGCTGTGGCTTCCGCGTATTCGTTAATGGACTACCAGATCGCTGGAGACCTGGGCGGTTGGGAAGCGTTGAGCAACCTGCGCGGGCGGGCATGGCAACACGGCATCCGTCTCTCGGCGGACATGGTTCCCAACCATATGGGGATCGATTCGCATTGGGTGAGCGACCATCCGGATTGGTTCCTATCGCTGCCCTATTCTCCTTACCCGAACTACACCTTTAACGGTGTGGATCTTTCGAGCGACAGCCGCACCGGCATTTACATCGAAGACCACTACTATGACCGCACTGATGCCGCAGTGGTCTTCAAACGCACCGATCACTGGACGGGAGATGTACGCTACATCTATCATGGCAACGATGGCACCTCCATGCCCTGGAACGATACCGCCCAGCTCGACTATTCGAAAGCAGAGGTGCGCGAAGCTGTCATCCAGACGATCCTGCAGGTGGCGCGCAACTTCCCCATCATCCGTTTCGATGCCGCCATGACGCTCGCGAAAAAACATATCCAGCGTTTATGGTTCCCTGAGCCAGGCGCAGGCGGAGCGATCCCCTCGCGCTCCGAGCACGGATTGACACGCGCCCAGTTCGACGCCGCCTTTCCGAATGAGTTCTGGCGCGAAGTTGTGGACCGGGTGGCCGCAGAGGTCCCTGATACGCTCCTGCTGGCCGAGGCCTTCTGGCTGATGGAGGGGTATTTCGTCCGCACGCTGGGCATGCACCGGGTCTACAATTCAGCCTTCATGCACATGCTGCGCGATGAGGATAACGCCAAGTACCGCACGGTGATGAAGAATGTGCTGGAGTTCGACCCGCAGGTACTCAAACGCTTTGTCAACTTCATGAACAACCCTGATGAGAAGACCGCCATCGAGCAGTTCGGGGACGGCGACAAGTATTTCGGTGTCGCCACCCTGATGGCGAGCCTGCCGGGTCTGCCGATGATCGGCCATGGACAGATCGAGGGCTTCCATGAAAAATACGGCATGGAGTACCGCCGGGCTTACTGGGACGAGCATCCGAATGAGGGGCTGATCGCGCGCCACGAGTGGCAGATATTTCCCCTGCTGCGCCTGCGCCACCTCTTTGCGGACATTGAAAACTTCCTGCTCTATGATGTTTTCACCCCCGCTGGTAAGGTCAACGAGGACGTGTTCGCCCTCTCGAACGGGCACGATCATGAACGCGGCCTGGTGGTCTATCATAACAAGTTCGCCGAGACGAGCGGGTGGATCAAGCATTCGGTCGCCTATATGGACAAAACTTCCATGCAGCTCATCCAGCGGACCCTCGGAGAGGGCCTGGCCCTGCACGGCGGTGAACACGATTATGTGCTTTTCCGGGACATCTCCAGCGGGCTGGAGTTCGTCCGTTCCAGCCGGGAACTCGTGACCCAAGGCCTGTTCGTGGAACTGAAGGCTTACCAGTGCCATGCCTTTGTCGATTTCCGTGAAGTGGCGGATCCCGATGGAAAGTTTGCAGCCGTTTGTCGAGCATTGAAAGGTGCCGGTGTGCAGTCCGTGGAAGACAGGCTGAGGGAGATGTTCGCCCCGGCCGCAGTGGCCGTAGAGGTCAAGCCGAAAGCAAAGATCGCCAGAAGACCTGCTCCGCAGAAGCCTGCACGCCGCAAGAAACCGCAGGCGAGCAGCACTCGGAGGAAAACCCCGGCCATGGCGGTACCAGAGGCCAAACCGAAAGCGAAGAAGGCCAGGAAACCCGCTCCGTCGAAGCCGGTCCGAAGGCTGGGACACCCCAAGAAACCGAAGGTGACCCGCCCCCGGGGGAAAACCCGCGCTGTAGCAGTCAGCGAGGTCAAACCGAAAGTGAAGAAGGTCAGGATACCTGCCTCGCCAAAGCCGTCCCGGAAGGCGGCACACCCCAAGAAACCGAACGTGACCAGCAGCCGGGCCAAAATCCAGCGGCCGAAGAAGCAGAAGCGCAAATGAACGACACGGGCGGCCGATGGGTCGCCCGTGTCAGCCCATTTGCCTCTTCCCCAGCGCCCCTCACGGCACAGTCCGGAATGAACAGACTGGCTTTGAGAGGCTTCCCCCGCTTCATGGAATAATGGTGACTTTTGTCCTCTTGTAGATAGCTGGTTTTTCTCAGGATATAATCCCTCTACTCGAGCCTGCCAAAGGAACCCATGGCTGAAACTGATGGAAGAAAGGAGAAACGCTCCGCAGCGCTGAGTTCTGTACTCGCCGCGGTCGGACTGACCACCTTCAAGCTGACGGTCGGCTTATTGACCAATTCCCTCGGGATCCTGGCTGAGGCCGCCCATTCCGCCCTGGACCTGGTCGCAGCTGTAATGACCTACTTTGCGGTGCGGTTCTCGGATAAGCCACCGGATATGGGCCACCCTTTCGGCCACGGAAAAATCGAGAACCTTTCGGCTCTCTTCGAAACCCTGCTCCTGCTGGGCACCTCGGCCTGGGTCATTTACGAAGCCATTCAGCGCCTTTTTTTCATCAGCGTAAGGGTCGAGACTTCGATCTGGTCTTTCATTATTATGGGTCTATCGATGGTCATCGATTACACCCGCTCGCGCAGGCTTTCCCGCGCCGCACACAAGTACCACAGCCAGGCGCTCGAAGCGGACGCCCTGCATTTCAGCACGGACATTTGGTCCTCGGCAGTGGTCATCCTGGGCCTGATCGGTCTGAACATTGCCCGCTATACCCCGGGCCTGACCTGGATGCACAAAGCCGACTCCCTCGCCGCCCTGGTCGTAGCAGGGATCGTCATCTACATCAGCGTCCAACTGGGCTGGCGGACAATCGCCGGCCTGCTGGATACCGCGCCCCGAGGGCAGGCTGAAAAAGTCAAAAGGGCGGCAGCTTCCATCGAAGGAGTAGCCAACGCACACGCCATCCGCATCCGGCCTTCGGGCGCCAGCTGGTTTGTGGACCTGCACGTGACCATGGACGGCAATATCCACCTGAACCGGGCCCACGCGACCACGGAGGAAATCGAGAAGAAGGTGCAGCAGATCATCCCCGGCGCGGATGTAACCGTCCATGTGGAACCGCTCGAAGCCTCGGGTAAAAAACCAAAAAAGAAGATCGGATTCCCCAAAGATAAAAAACCAAGGGGGGAGTAAGCCCCACCTCGGTTTGGAGCCGGGTCGTCATTCCTGCAGGCTCTCCCATTCGAGCAACTGCTTGTCCATTTCTTTTTGCAAGGCCGCGTACTGGTTGCCCCATTTCCGCACCAGGGCGGTGTCGGTCGGGGGATTTTCAAGTCGGCGTCCTAGTTCGGCCAACTCAGCTTCCAGCCCGGAAATCCGGTTCTCCAATTCCTGCAGCCGCGCCACCCTGCGGCGAGCTTCCTTCACCGCAGGATCGATAACCCGGTGGGCGGGGCGCGGCGATTCCGGCTTGGACTCCTGGGCGGCGCGCAATGCCGCCAGCCGTTCGTATTCTTCCCTGCGCTGGCTGTATGTGCCCCGGAAGACGGTCAGTTTGGTCTCCTGCGGGTCGATCTCCCAGATCTGTGTACCCAGGGCATCGATCAGGTAGCGATCATGCGTCACGAGCAGGATGGTCCCCGCATAATCATCCAACACCTCCTGAAGGATCTCCTGGGAGGGGATGTCCAGGTGGTTGGTCGGCTCATCCAGCAGGAGCAGATTGGTCTCCTGCAAGGCCAATTTCGCCAGCGCCAGGCGCCCGCGCTCCCCACCGGAGAGGACCGCGACCTTCTTGAAAACATCATCACCGGAAAAGAGGAACTTGCCCAGGTATTCACGTACCTGGCCCGGGAGCATCTCCGGTCGGACGGCCTGGATCTCCTGGATCAGGGAGTTCTCCGCGACCAGCCCTTCATGAGCCTGGGCAAAGTAGCCGATCTGCAGGGAAGCACCCAGGATCACTTCCCCAGAAAGCGGTGCAAGCTGCCCGAGGACGGTCTTTATGAACGAAGTTTTGCCAGCCCCATTGGGGCCGATCAATGCCGCGCACTCCCGGCGGCGCAATTCAATGTCCGGTGACTCGAACAACCGCCGGTCCGGGTAGCCGACGCACAGACCCCTGGTTCGAAGGACCAGTTCCCCGGAGCGCTGGTCAACCCGCAAATGCAGCCGCAGCCGCGGGGGGCGATGATCCGGCAGGACCAGGCCGCGCACTCGCCGTTCCGCCTCCTCCACCCCGAACGGAGAAACCGTCGTGGTCACCTCCTCGCTCAGCTTCAGCCATGAGCGGGAAAGGACCGCCTCCACCCCGACCTGTTCGAGGGCTTGCACGATGCGCGTCAGCCGGCGCAGCTTTCCTTTGGCCTGGCTGACATTCTGGCCGGAGATGTTCTTCTTGATGTAGTCGATCTCTTTGAGCAGCCGGGCTTTTTCCGATTCGAAAACCTGATGACGGTGATCCCAGCGCTCCTGACGCTGGGTCACATAGGCCGAGTAGTTGCCGCGATAGGACTCGTTCCCAGCAGTGGTCATTTCGAAAATGCCTGTGGCGACTTTATCCAGGAAGTAGCGGTCGTGAGAGACAATGACGGCCGCACCCTCCCACTGGCTCAGATAGCCCTCCAGCCACTCGACCGCCGCAATGTCCAGGTGGTTGGTGGGTTCGTCCAGCAGGAGCAGGTCCGGATCCGAGAGCAACAGGCGAGCCAGGAACGCTCGTGTTCGCTGGCCACCGGAAAGATGTTTAAGGGGCAGGTCAAAATCGCCTGCGGAAAAGCCCAGGCCATTCAAGACCTGTTTAATACGGGCAGGATAGATGTAGCCGCCCCGGCGTTCAAAATCCTCCTGCAAGGGACCGTAGCGGAGCATGGCCGGCGCGCGGCGCTCGGGGTCGGACATTTCCGCCTCAAGCCGCTCCAGTTCCAACTGCAGGCGCTGGAGCTCCGCAAAACATTCCAGGCAGACCCCCCACAGGGTACCCTGCATCTCGAACTCAGCTTCCTGGGGCAGATAGCCGACCCGCAGGGATTTGGCGCGTGTCACAGTGCCTCCCGAAGGCTCCTCGACACCCACCAGAATCCGAAGCAAAGTGGTCTTGCCGATGCCGTTCGGCCCTACGATCGCCAGGCGCGCCCCGCGCGGGACAGCAAAGTTCAGTCCGGTGAAGAGGTCCACCGGGCCGAAGGATTTGGAAAGATCGGAGGCCGCGATCAGAGACATTCAACCATTTTCTGTTAAGAACCTGCCTGGGGAAGACGCAGGGCAGGATGGAAATCAAAGTCAGGGTAGGTCAACGCCTTCAAATTATAAACCGTTATCCAGAATCAAAGGTTTTTTGTCAAATTTGCGCCGTAAAAATCCGACCTTGAGGTCTGAGGATATCAGGCGCACAAAACTGAACAAATGTGCTATAATAAGGATAGTACCTTAACAAGAATCCGGTTCGGCGGAAAAACCTGTCCCCCGGTAAAACTTGGACAGTCGCACTACCGTAGGGTGGGAACCGCCCGAACGTACACGCCTATGGAGAGCCTGCAAGACCTGATTTCAGGCAACCCTCGTTGAAGTAGGAAGCCCCCTGCTTAAGCGGTGGGGTAGTTCACACCTGTCCCCCGCCCCCTTGTCGCTGGACGAGCTGGTTGCGCAGACCGCGCTTTCCAAGGGAGTGATCAGCACGCACGTGCGCGGCCTGGCCCGCCTGGGCCTGATCCATCCCGCGTCTCATCTGGGCGACCGCAAGGATTACTACCGCGCCGAAACGGATTTCTACCGGGCAGTGAGGGCGATTTTGAATGCACGCCGGAACAGCGATTTCGACCGGGCGGTTGCTACCGCTCAGCATACTCTGAAAAAAACTGGAGTCAGCCGGTTCCTCCGATTCGGAGCAGGTC
Source organism: Anaerolineales bacterium (assembly GCA_050013095.1). Taxonomy (GTDB): domain Bacteria; phylum Chloroflexota; class Anaerolineae; order Anaerolineales; family Villigracilaceae; genus UBA877. The sequence continues at coordinate 80,600 of JBEKFY010000007.1, forward strand.
TTCTTGGTCGAACGCATCCGTGCGTTGAATGACGTTTTTGACGCCATCGACGCGCTGGATAACGCGATCTCCTGCCTGGACCACCTCAGGCTGAATATCGTCCGGACCATCTTGAAAATCCTGAAGTTATCTTGGAGAATTTCAGGGTTCTCTTTAATTCCAGGGCTACCACCTCCAGCTGGATGTATATCCTTTTTTTGAGGAAGGAGAGATGCACTCATGAAAATCGCTGTGACGGGTGCTTTTTCGTACTCCGGAAAATACATCGCCCGCCGTCTGGTGGGGCGTGGCGAGGAAGTCGTCAGCCTGACCAATCACCCGAATCGCCCGGACCCATTTGAGGGAAGGGTGAAGGCCTTCCCCCTGGATTTCAGCGACGAAAAAGGTTTGACCGCCAGCCTGGGCGGGTGTGAGGTGCTGGTGAACACCTATTGGGTACGCTTCGACCAGGGGTTCAACACACAGTCAGCTGCGGTGGAAAACACGCGGATATTGGTCCGGGCAGCGCAGCGCGCCGGGGTCAGCCGCATGGTCCACATCAGCATCGCGCATCCGGCCGTGGATTCTCCTCTGCCTTATTACCGCGGCAAGGCCGCCAATGAGAAGACCGTATCCGAGTCAAAAATTTCTTATTCCATCCTTCGCCCTACCCTGATCTTCGGGGTGGAGGACATCCTGATCAATAACATCGCCTGGCTGTTGCGGCGCTTTCCTTTCTTCGCCCAGATCGGGGATGGCCAGTATCAAGTCCAGCCGATTTATGTGGATGATCTGGCAGAAATTGCCTGCCAGGATGTCTACACTCAAGAGAATCGGATTGTGGATATGGTCGGTGCGGATACCTTCACGTTCGACAATCTGGTCCGCCTCATCGGGCAAAGCATCGGACACCCCCGGCCCATCCTTCATGTTCCCCCGCGTCTGGCCCTGGCAGCCAGCAGGATGCTCGGCTTGTTCGTCGGCGACGTCCTTCTGACGCAGCAGGAGGTGGATGGGCTGTTGGCGGGGCTGCTGATCTCATCCGGTCCTGCATTTGGCCGAACCAAACTCGCGGATTGGTTGGAACGCAATCGAGAAACGGTCGGAGCAAAGTACGCCTCGGAAATCGCAAGACACTATCGATGACCCTGACCACTCCCCACGCCTCATGGCGGAGGCTTCCAAATGAAAAGCCAGTGATTCGCACCCGGAGCACCGACTTGGGGAACACGAGGCCATGGTCGCGGATGCATTCCGCGCGGTCGGTCCGGTCCCTCTTCGGGGCCTGTCTCTTCCCCGGATTCGCCCGCATTAACCCCCCGTGAAATACTGCAGTGTCAGGCGTAAACGCTCTTCCAGCTCCTCCGGCGCGTCCTTGGGGATCGCCTGCAGCGCGGACTGAGCCTCGACCACGCTATACCCGAGGGCGGTCAGGGCCGCCAGGACCTGCGAGTCGGTGTCGGACATGGCAGCCACATTCTCCAGCCCGCTGACCGGTTTGAGACGGTCATGCAGGTACAGGATGATCTTCTGGGCGGTCTTCTTCCCCACCCCAGGAACCCGGTGCAGGATCTCCTCCTGTTCGTTGAAGACCGCCCGTTGGACGCTATCGATGGTCAGGGTGGAGAGCACGGAAAGCGCCACCTTCGGGCCAACCCCGTCCACCCCAATCAGCATGTTGAACAAGCCGCGCTCGGCCACGGTTTCGAAACCGTAAAGGCTGAGCGCATCCTGCCGTACAACCAGGTGCGTGTAAAGCAGGACCATTTCTCCCACCCGTAGCTTATCGCGCAACGGGGATGGGACAAAGATGCGCATACCCACCCCGCTCACCTCGACCACAACGGCGTTCTCTTCGACTTGGGTTACTTCCCCGCGTAGCGTAGCAATCATGGCTGCCTTTCATGGATCAGGAAGGTTTCTCTTTTCATCCGCCCCATCAATCCCGGCGCGTGTGCAAGTGCGTGATAGCGATCGCCAGGGCATCTGCGGCATCGTCCGGTTTTGGGATTTCCGGAAGGTCTAGCAGCACGCGTACCATCTCCTGCACCTGCTTCTTCCCGGCATTCCCATAACCGGCCACGGCCTGCTTGACTGCGTTCGGCGTGTACTCCGCCACCTCCAGGCCGGCTTCGGAGATCGCCAGCATCACCACCCCGCGTGCCTGACCCACCGCGATGGCGGTTGAGACGTTGCGCTGGAAAAACAGCTTCTCCACCGCGCATCCGTCCGGGCGATGGAGAAGCAGGATTTCATTTAATTGGTGAAATAAGAGCGAAAGACGCTGGTGGGCGGGCATTCCGGAAGGAGTCTGGATCGTGCCGTATACGAGGGCCTCCAAACTGCCATCCGCCCGGTCGCGCACCAGACCGTAACCGGTCGTCGCCGTTCCCGGGTCAATCCCAAGCACCACCGTCATGTTATCCCGCCTCGAGCGTCGCCAGAGCCTCTTCGGAAATCTTTAAATTATGGAAGACGTTCTGAACATCGTCCAGTTCTTCCAACGATTCAATGGCGTGCAGGACTGAAAGGGTTGCATCCTTTTCGAGTTCCACATCCTGTTTGGCGATCATGCGCAGACCGGCATCATCCGGGACGACCCCCACCGCTTTCAAGGCGTCGCTGATCTTTTTAAACGCCTCGACCGGCCCGATAATTTCGATGTTGTCACCATCCTGGGTCACATCCTCCGCCCCGGCATCCACAGCCAGTTCGAAGGCTTTGTCATAGTTCAACGCACTGGCCGGAAAGGAGAAGTAGGATGCCCGTTTAAACTGCCAGCTCACGGCGCCGGCCTCCGCCATGGTCCCTCCGCTGCGGCTGAGCAGGTGGCGGATCTCCGCCACGGCCCGGTTGCGGTTATCGGTCACGCATTCAATCATCAGCGCCACCCCGTGCGGGCCGTAGCCTTCATAGGTCACCTCTTCCAGCGTGCCGCCTTCTTTATCTTCGCCGGTCCCGCGCCGGATGGCCCGCTCAATATTGTCCTTAGGCATGTTACCGCCGCGGGCTTTTTCAATCGCCAGCGCCAGGCGGAAATTAGAATCAGGGTCGCCACCCCCTTCACGGGCCGCCATCACAATTTCGCGCGCCAAACGGGTGAAGATCTGCCCGCGCTTGGCGTCTGCTGCTCCCTTCTTGCGGCGAATAGTCGCCCAATGGCTGTGACCGGACATACGCATTCTCCTTCTACAAGAGCATGAATTGTGGGGATTAACACAAAAGAGGCTAAATTATACCATAGCCATCCGGCGGCCTTCACGGCCTCAGCTTGTGAAGAACCCAACAGCCAGTACACCGGGGCCGGCGTGAACGATGATCGCCGGGGGAAGCTCATAAATGGGGATCTGATCGAGACCGATCCTGGACTGCAGGTCGGATGCCAGCTGGCGGGCTGCTGCTTCGGCATCGCCATGCATCACACACAGGTGTGACTCCGGACTGTGGGGACATTGTTCTTCGACGATCTCGGTCAAACGCTGTAGCGCCCGCCGCTTGGTGCGCAGTTGTTCATACGCATCGACCTGCCCATTCTGAAGCACCAGGATGGGTTTGATCTGCAGCATCTCGCCCAGTAAAGCCTTCGCACCACCGATCCGTCCACCCTTTTGTAAATACTCGAGCGTGTCGACCAGGAAATAGGTACGCTGACGAGGTATCCATTCCAGGATCTTAGCGACCACCTGGTCAGCATCCGCTCCAGCCTTTGCCCATTGGTCAGCCAGCAGGACCAGCGTGGCCAGGTTTCCGGCAACCACCCGCGTATCCACGACGCGGATGTCGGCCCCGGGGAAATCCTGTGCAGCAATCTCGGCCGAACGCACCGTTCCACTGACCTGAGCCGAGGGGGTCAGGACGACCACTGATTCGCCGTTGGCGGTCAGCTCCTGGTAGATCGGATTGTAAAGCGCGGGTGGCGGTGCCGCGGTCTTCGGCAGTGCCCGGGAGGCTTTGAGCTTCCGAAGGAAGGCGGCCGTATCCATTTCTGTATCATCGCGGTACGAATCGCTCCCGAAGATGACGATCTGCGGCAGGATCGGAATGTCCAGGCGGTCGGTCACGTCGCGCGGCAAGCCGCTGGTTGTATCACTTACGATTCTGACCCTCATAAACCCTCCTTAATCAGTGAAACCGTGTAAAGCCAAACGCGGGAACGCCGTTCATTCCCAACAACCAGCAGAGGCTGGATCGATTCATTTTTCAAGCCGATCTGGACGATGGTCATTTTCCAGAAAAGGCCAGCATCAACGCACCTTCTTGATCTGCTTGACGAACACCGTACCGAGGATAAAGTAAACCACAGCGACCAGGAAGATCACGGTATAGCCCAGGTTAGGGATGTTCTTAACCTTGCCGACCTGCTGAAAGTTATCCAGCAGGAATCCAGCCACTGGCGTGGCAATCACCTGCGGCAGGACCATAGCGACGTGCCACACACCCATGTCCTTGGCATAATCGTCCATCGACGGGAGCACATCCGAAGCGAGCGCCCAGTCCACGCTTTCATACGCACCGTATCCGAGTCCGAAGACGACGCCCATGAGTACTGCCAGTGTGAATGAATGGAAGAGGACGAACACCAGGCAAACGACCCCCATCAACGCTCCTGAGAGATACACCATCAGCTTCCGGCCGTATTTATCGGAGAGCACACCGGCCAGCAGCGTGGTGATAATCGCGCCGAGCAGCACCATGGGCAGGAAAAAGGAGGTCGCCGTCTCGGCTGTATCCGCCACTTTGCCCAGCCCAACCAGGATATACGGGGACCCGATCACGTCTCCGAGGTAATACTGGATGAATTCCTGCACGGTGTAGATTCCCATCGTGACCAGCAGCCGCGTGAGGAACACCCAGGTGAAATCGGAATGCTCGAATGGATCGTACAAGCCGCGCATGAACTCAGTCAACTTGAACGTGGGCGTGCTGTATGGCAGATCGTATTCCTTCACCCCGAACAGTGTGATCACCGCTCCGAGCAGGATCACGCCAATCATGATGAAGTACACCCCGGGTGTGCCGATCGGGCCAATCAGGAAGCCCATCAATCCCCCGACGAACGTTCCCAGCATGGTCATAAGGCCGAGCCATCCGGAAGCAGAACCGCGCTGCTCCGACGGGACCAGATCGGGAATGAGGGCGCTATAGGGCCCGGTCGCGACGTTGTTAAAAAGTTCGACAAAAAGGAAGACCACCGTCCAGCCCAAAACCGATTCGGGATGCCCCGGCTGAATCAAATAAGCCAGGCCAACCAAACCGATGGCATTGCCCAGCGATCCGATGATGATCCACGGCTTGCGCCGGCCCCCAGGCAGCCGGATCCGGTCGGAGAGGGCGCCAAAAATTGGCGCGGCCACCATCGAGATGAGCGCCCCGGCGCCCAACGCCAGTCCCAGCGCACTGCCCTTGGTAGTATTGCCAACCGCGTCCTTGATCTGGCTTGGCATGGTGATAATCAGAATTGCAGCCCACATCATGTTGGTCGAGAACCAGAAGAAGCTCAGCAAGAGCTGCCGGAAGGTCGACAAGTGCGGGCGTACAAAACTGCTATTAGCTGTCATGTGAGATTCCCTTACGCGACAATGAAAATGCAAGCAACCGGGAAACCAGAATAGGTTAAGATGAGTGTACAACGGAAAAAGGGATGCGTCAAATAATATCGTCCAAGAAGTATGTCATTTCTTCCTTAAAATATTCGCGGACCTTGAAAAAATGATTTTTTAAGATTCCAAATCGGTGTATGATAGGTGTGAAAATAAAAATATCTATGACACGAATCGGAGCAAAGCCAGTTCTTGCGCGTACGCGCTTAAAACATCATCACCTTTCCAATCTTAAAGAAAGGTGATCCCTCAATCTGAGGCTCAGATGGACGATTGTCACTTACAAATCGCGATCCTTTACAACGAAGATGGTCAGTTTACCCGAGGAGACACACAAGATTTAACGGCAATTCAATTTACAGCCACAACCGCACAATTCCTGTACGACGCTCTGGCCAGCTTGGGGTATTCGACGATCAAGATAGCGGTCAGGGATTCCCTCGAAGAACTCGAGGATACACTTTGTTCGTTCTCACCAAAAAACACATTCATCTTTAACAACTGCGACGGCTTTGACGGAAATAATCTGCAGGCCGTCCAGGTCATCCGCGTGATCGAACGGATGGGCTTTAAACACACCGGTGCACCCGCTGACTCGATCGAATTGTGCATCAATAAGCCGCTCTGCAAACAGCGCCTGATCGAAGCTGGAGTGCCGACACCTCAATACCAGGTCTTCGAACGACCGGAAGGGGATCTGCACTTGAACCTGCCGGTGATCGTGAAACCATCGGTCGAGGACGCCAGCATGGGGATCGATCTTGGCTCGGTCATCTGCGACATCGAGGACCTCTTCCCGCGTGTGGAGTACGTGCTGGATAATTACCGCGAACCCGCCATGGTGGAAGAGTTCGTCCCAGGCCGCGAGCTGGCGGTAGCCATGTGCGGGAACAAAACGGTGGAAATCCTCCCAATCGCCGAACAGGATTATTCCTTGATCTCCAACCCGCTCCAATGGCTGCTCACCTACGAGGCCAAGTGGGATCCGGCTTCGCCTTACTTTCACAATATCGGTTCCCTGGTCCCGGCGCCATTGACGCACGCGGAAGAACAGATTGTAAAGAAAGCCGCAGTAAGCTCATTCCGGGCGATGGGCTTGCGCGACTTCGGCCGGATCGACATGCGCTTTTTCAACGGCACCCCGTATGTCATCGATATCAACGAACTGCCCGATCTTTCCCAGGATGCAGGCTTCTGGAGGTCGGCTCACGCGGCTGGGATGACCTACCCGCAAATGGCCAGGCACATCCTGGAACATGCCTTGAAACGAGAAGGTTGGAAATGATCGTCCCCCCTAAAGCCTTTGACGGACCCCAGATCCATGCCATTGCTGCCAGCACTACTGTCTTCAGCCAGGAAGAAGTGGAGTGCGTCGACGAACTCTGGAACGAATACCAGGAGCGCGGCGCTGAGACCAGCGGTTATACATTCCTCGTCGACCGGGAAGAAGAACGCCTGCGCGGCTTTTCCTGCTTCGGGCCGCGGGCACTGACCGACCGGACCTTCGACCTGTACTGGATCGCTGTCGACCCCGCTACCCGCCGCGGAGGTGTCGGGCGGCAACTGCTGGCCTCTACCGAAGAGGCGGTGCGCGCCCAGGGCGGTCGCCTGCTCGTCGTCGAGACCTCCGGTCTGGAGAAGTATGCCCCCACGCGTGCCTTCTATCAGGCCACCGGCTACACCCAAGAAGCCACGTTGAGGGATTTTTACCAGGACGGCGATGACCTGGTGATCTTTACCAAGCATCTTTAGAAGGGCCGCCAGGTTCCGACTCTCCGGCGCGCCGTTCCCGGCGCGCTTTCCATTTCCGATCACGAACCCCTCAATTTCTTTTTTTAGGACCTGAGCCTGCCTGCCTGGCAGGCTGCTGAAATCTCCCCGGCGGAATTCATTCTTACTGCCACCCACCCGCGGGAAGGCGTGGGCCGACGGGGTCACTGTGCGGACCGGGGAGGCCTTTCCAAACGAGGCGCTGCCTAGGCGATACTGGATTCCTTGGATGGCAAGTTCCGGGATTCCCTTTTTAGATATTCCCGAATGGTCACCACAGTGTATTGGTCAATCGGCAGTTCCAACGCCTTTTCCGGCCGCACCCAAAAAAATTCCTCCGCTTCGTCATTCAATGTGACCTGACCCCCCTCGCACCGACAAGCGAAATCGAGAAAGAGGAAATGGCGTGGTTTCCAAAAAGCCTCATCGTAAATAAACTCCTGCCAGCACAGGAATTCCACGTCCTTAACGTCCAAACCGGTCTCCTCTTTGCTTTCACGAACCACCGCTTGCGAGACTTTTTCACCGAGCTCCACGTGCCCGCCTGGTATGGTGTATTTCCCTTTCCATTTGTGGCTTCGCACCAGAAGCATCTCCCCTGCTGGATTAAGAATGAGTGCGCCGACGGTCGGTTCGGGTGTCACCTGGTCCATGATTTCAACTCCTTCTTAGACCGACGCCTGCGCCGCGCAGGCACTGAAGGCCTCGGCCCCCGCGCTCCGGCAGGTTGGAGCGGGTTTCCCAATCTGCAACGGAAAATCCCCGGCCACCCGCTCAATCGTGGAATTTCATCTCTCCGGCATCGATGCGCACCGCCAGACGGTTCTCACGCGGCGGGAGAGGGCACGACCACTGATCGTTGTACGCGCAGTACGGATTGTAGGCCCGGTTGAAGTCGACCTGCAGGCGCCCATCCGGGAGTTCCTCCGGCTCGAGATAACGGCCGGCGCCATAGGTCTCTTCAGGAGCAGTCGCATCCACGAATGGTATGAAGTAATCGCCCCCCCGGATCGACTGGTACACCTGCAAGGTGGCTTTTTGACCCCGAACATCAAAGCGGATCTGACCGACATGCCAGAACTCCTGCTGCTCGCCGGTGGAGGTGGCCACGACCACATGCTCGGGTGGGGCAGTCTTTTCGAGAGCCAGCTCAAAAATCAGCCCGGGATTCTCAGAGAAGTAACGCAGGCCGGCAAAGGTCTTCCTCTGCTCGCGACTGAGCGGAGACTGACTGTCAGTCTTAAAGAAAACATCCTTGGCCTTGCGAAAATCGGTGAGCTCTGACATGGGGGATTTCCCTTTAGGCTCCTGGACGATGAAGTCCAACATTTCCGAGAGGGACAAATGAACGGAGCTGGATTTCAGCCCGCCTAAGTTTTTGGATCTGGTGTTTTTGGACGGAGACCGGTCACCCTTCCGACCTTTTTTAAGACTTCAGCCATTCATCACCCGAACAAAGCGATACATAGAATACCACAAAAAATGATCAGCGCGCCAGCCAGGCGAAGTCCACCCAGCTTCTCATTCAAAAACTTCCATCCGGCAAACGCAGCAATCACCACGCTGACTTCGCGGATGGCTCCCGAGTAGCTGACCGGCGAGATCGCATATGCCATCAATACCATCAGGTAGGCCAGCATGGACACGATCCCGATCGCAACCAGCCGCCAGGTGCCACTCTTCAAGGCTGACTTCATGGTCTGCCAGCCGTAGCGGTTCAGGGCCAGGGGAGCACTGATCGCCGGCATCATCAAAAAAACCAGGATGATATACGACAACGGCGAAGTCCTTTTCATGGCTGCGCCATCGATCACCGAATAGATCGATATGGTCAATGCGACGAATAACGCAAGTAAAATGCTTTTAGCCGAAGGCCTTTTCTCAATTTGCTGAAACCAGGCGCCTCCGCCCACCAAGAGAAGACCGGCGATGATGGTGAACAAGCCGATCCAGCCGCCGGGAGTCAGTCTCTCATGCAGGAAAAGGATCGAGCCGAGCGTGATCAGGGCGGGCGCCGAGCCGCGTCCAAGCGGGTAAATCAATGAAAAATCGGCAATACTATATCCGGCTGCCAGCGCCACAAAATAGATCGTCTCCATCAATGCACTCGCGACCATGAACGGCCAGATGGACCGTGCCGGCAGGCCAGTGAAGACCAAAACCGGGAGCATCACCACCGATGCGATCAACATCGCCCACCAGGCAGCCAGAAATTTATCTCCAGCCTGCTTGAGCAGGAAGTTCCAGGCGGTGTGCAGGAATGCCGAAACTATCAGCAGGATCAGTGCAAAAGGTGACATGGATTCTCGTCAACCCACCTTGAACGAACGCATGGAGATCGACCCCAGGGTGACCTTTTCAACAAAGAAATGAACCGATTCACCCGGCCGGGCAGCACCCAGGACATAGAGCAGGGGCTTGTAATGTTCTGCCGAGTTGATCGCCAGTGCGGCCAAAGGTCCCTGCGCCTGGTATCGGATGAGCGCTTCGTGGTCCCCAGCGAGAATCCAATTCCTGACGGCATCGTCGAATTCATTTGCCCAATCGAAGGCGGTGTCTTCCCAGGCGATACGCCCCAGATTGTGAACGACATTACCGCTCCCGACGATCAGGATACCTTCCTTGCGCAAAGCCCCGAGCTGCTGACCCAGGTCATAATGAGCCTGCGGGCTGATACTGCGGTCGAGGCTGAGTTGGACGACCGGAACGTCCGCCTGCGGAAACAAACGGCATAGCACGGACCAGGCCCCGTGGTCCAGTCCCCAACTCAGATCTTGGACGACCTCGACCGGCTTGACCAGTTCCTGGATGCGTCGGGCCAGGTTAGGAGATCCAGCTGCCGGGTACTGCACGGCATACAGCTCGGGCGGAAAGCCATAGAAGTCGTAAATCGTCTTCGGCTTTTCCATAGCCGTGACCTGTGTCCCCTTCGTCTCCCAGTGGGCTGAGATGCACAGGATCGCTTTCGGCCGCGGGAGTGATCTACCGGCTTTGCTCCAGGCTCGGCTGAATTCATTATCTTCGACGGCATTCATCGGGCTGCCGTGACCGATGAACAGGGCGGGCATGCGAGAAGCAGTCATTCAGGAAATCTCCTAGTATTGGTTTTGAAAAAAAGAACTGATGATCCCGGAGATATCCACAGGAGTATGCTGCCGGAGGATGCGGAAGAAATCGGCCGCAGTGGCGCGTTTCCCGGCCATCTGGTCAGCGTAGTCCCTCAAGAACGCAAAAAAGACCACGTCCCCGACCCGTTGCCGGATTGCCTCCAAGAAGAGGGCGCCGCGCAAGTAGACGGCGTTGGTGTAAGTGCGGTAGCTGCCACCCTGATAGATATTTGTGTCCACCCACCCGGAAGGGTGGTACTTGTCAACCCGGAACGACCACCAAGCCGTCACATCCGGGTAATTCTCCTGGTAGAAAAGGTGCTCGCTGTAGGTGGCCATGGCTTCATCCAGCCAGGGTTCCAGCGCCTGGTCGTTCCCGACCAGGCTGAACCACCACTGGTGCGCGGTTTCATGGACACCGATGTCGATCAAATTGTTAAGCACGGTACCGTCATATTCCGTATAGAAATCCTGGCTCAAGAAGAACAAGCCGGTTTGTTCCAATCCATCGTCGTACTCCGCCTCCACAATGGTCAGGCTGGGAGTCGGATACGGCCCAAAGAGGTCGCTATAAGTTGTGACCGCCTTCGCGACCTGCTGGAGGACAACCTGGCCGGCGGTTGTTTGCGATTTGAAATAGTAACTCGTGACCGTCACCTGACCAACGCTAAGCGAGCTGGAGAGATAACTCGGGCTGACAGACAGGACGAAAGTCCGGGCATTGGCAAGGTGATAATGCCAGCCGCGGGCAACAGGATCGCCCGGCGAGCTGGCAGCAACCACGAGCGGCGGGGTCGGATCGGTGAACTTAAGGGTGACATCAAAATCCACCGAATCGTAGACCAGGTGCTCCCCGACATTTGCGGGTTGGTGAAGCAGCCAACCCTCTCCGCTAGCATAAGGGACAATGAAAGGATACCAGTCCACCAGGTTGGTCTGCAGGTCATGATACCCGAAGACCTGATGTATGTCTGCAGCCGGAAGTTGCAGAGCGTACTGCAATGACAGGCTTACCTGCTGGCCCGGGGCAATGGCCGTGGTCGGCGTAAGCTGCAGCCTTATACCGTTCAAGACAGAAATCATCGGGGGCTGGCCATCGATGGTGATCGTTCCCATCTTCAGGCACCCCGGCCAGCGGTTGGATTCAACTGCCAGGATGAGCTCGTGCAAGGTATCTCCGCTCAGGTTCGGATACTGGATCGATTCGCTCACCGCCAGGGTATGCGCGCCATAATCCATGGAAACGGTCAGAATGTACTGCGCTCTGGATAGCAACGGCAGTGGGGTCGATGAGGCTGTTTCTGGCAGAGGGGATGGAGAAATCGAGGTCGGTGGAAGGTGGGTGGGAGTCATGGACACGGAGGAGGGGAGGAGGACAGTCGTTACTTCCGCCGCAGGATCGGCAAGCGGCTGAAAGGGTGTCAGGGAGGGAAAATCGGACGCACCGAACGTATAAGCCGGTAGAGGCAGGCTTGGCGCAACGTTAGACATCCCTGTGCATCCGCTCAGGGACCAGGAGAGCACGGCCATGAGAATCCCGAATAAAACAAACCGGCCAAGACCCGACATTAATCAAACCCAATCACCGGACAGGAAGCACCAACCTTTTGGATTTCACCCGAAACCTGGTTGGATAAACATGGGGCGATTACCAGGGATGGGTTCCCACACCCCTGGTCCGGATAAGGGACCGCCCCGATTGCGAGCCTTCCTCCCCGGCCACGGAGGGCTGCAAACGGTCATCCGCCCTCCAAAGATCGCTGCCAGAGGCTCGGCTGAACCGCATGACCGCCGGAGCAGTTCCGATGGTTCGACCTGCCCGTAAAAACAGCCAGTGGCTCAGAAGGGGTATGCTCCTTCAAACGGATATCCTGCTTGGATCCATTCTCCAATGCCTCCGGAAAGAGCCGTGACCTGAGTAAAGCCGGCCTTGAGCAAGAGATCCCTCGCCTTCGGACTGAGGTCAAAGTTGTCATCGACGACCACAATGGGCGTGTGACGGGACAGTTCATTCAGGTGAGCGGGGAGTTCAGCCAGCGGGATCGATTTGCTGAGGGTGATGTGGTACGCCTGCCACTTGTTAGCGGGCCTAACATCCAGGAAAACCGCATCGTGCTGATAAAAGATCCAGGCTTCGACCGTGGTGACCTGGCTCGGCATGGCCGTGAGCGCCTGTTGATGCCGTCGGAGCAGGACGAATCCACCTGCGGCGACGATCACTAAAAACAGGCTGGCTGCCAGCCAGAGCACCCAAATCGGAATATCCTTACGATCTTTACGTTGGGTCTTCTTCGAAAGGTTTTTTTTGTTGGGCATAGTCTTATCCGGTAATAGGTGCTTCTTTCAAAGGTTTGCAAGCAAGGGAGGGTTCGCGGGCAATATTCTATCAGAAAACCAGAGGCGAACCCAGGACACAATCTATCGGTCGTTTAATGATCCTGTACTCTCCAAATCTTATCAGGACGCAAACGGTCCATGCGGAGCGATCGGCAGTGGAATCTCCCCCGCTCGCTAAAGCCATCCGGTATGTCGACCCGTTCCAGAGAGGCAGCATTTTTTCGAGAGCAGGTTCGCATCCAGCCACCTCACTCTGACTTGATCTTGCCCTTCAATCTTTCCAGGCGGTGTTCGATCTCCTCCTGCCAGTGCCTGCGGACGTAGACCGGCAGAGAAGGATCTTGTGCCAGGTCGCGCGCAGTACTCGCCCACTGCAGCGCTTGAACCGGATCCCGGCGGCGGTGTTCGAAGTATTTTGCCAGTTCGATATGTGCGTAGATATTCCCCTCCGCCGCAGCTTTCTCCCACAGGCGCACAGCGGCTTCCAAATCCCCCCGGCGGCGCTGAAGGATGGAAAGACGCCTGATCGTCTGCCAGAAATCCGGTTCCGGGAGTCCCATCTCAAAGCTGCGTTCATAAAGGCGGGCAGCGTCATCCCATTTCCCAAGATCCTCAAAAAGTTTGGCCAGGGCGACCACGTCCTGCCCGAACTCATGCTGCCGTTCATGGGGCTCGGCCAGCAGCGAGCTGACGTGATAAAGGAGCGCAGCCATGGCAACAACATCCATGGCGTTGTGGTAGAAGACGCCCTTCAGCGGCGTGGCGTCCCCGCTGCGCAAGTAGTCAAAGTAGAGATACGGGATCTCCCAGCCAGAGACCTCTTCCATACTGCGCGGCGCCCCCAGGATATTCTCCTCAAGGTATTTCAGAGCGCGGCTGGGAAGCCGGTCCCGCCACAATCGCCGGGCCAGAGGCAGCAGATCCAGGTGGAGGTAGCCTTCAAAAGGAACGGGGGCGCGGTGGAGGCGGTAGCGGGTCTTCAACAGCGGGGCATCGAACGCTTTCCCGTTGAATGTGACCAATGCCTGAGCTGGAGCAAGGAAATCTGCGACACCTTCCAGCAGGGCCGATTCCTCGGTTGGATCGCGCATAAAAAATTGAGCCAGACGGAAAGCTCGCCCTTCGTACCTTCCAACGCCGACCAGGAAGGCATATGTCCCCGTACCACCCGCCAACCCGCTCGTCTCTGTATCCAGGAAAGCGTAGGCCTCGAGGGGTAGGTCTACCAGGCGTGGATCTTGCGCCCAGGAAGCCAGCGCCTCCAATCGTGATGCCAGGCCAAGAGGGGTGCGACCGTGATGGTAATCGGCTGGGAAAATCTGTTCGGCAACAAAAGTCTCCCCAGCCCGCGTGTCCACAGCGCGCCCATCTATGACGGTTTCGATTGAGATACTCGCTTTGGATTTCGAATCGGGCGGCACAAGGTCCGAAGTACCGACCTTGACGCCCAGGGCTTTAAGCTTATCGGTTAGGGAGTCCGGCCTCCGGGAAGAATCCTTGGACATGATGCCGTCATTATATCAAGATTGACTGTTTGCCACCCGGGCAAGGTATTAATGTGTTTACTGACTGGATCGTCCTCGCCTCATCCAGGATTGCCGAAGCGGAGAAGGAGGAACACCCTGGCGACCCTGTCAGCTTTCCGGTGCATCCACAACCTCCCCGACCAGGATTTGCAGGATCGCGATCGTCTCCTGCTTTCCTCCGATCCCGTTCTCACCGGCCGGCCCGACGCAGGAAGGACAGCCATCCTCGCACTCACACTCCTCGACCAGTTCCAGAGCGCGCTTCAGCAATTCTGCATGGATTTCAAATAATTTCTGACTGAAGCCGATCCCGGCCGGGACCTGGTCATACAGGACCACCGCGGGTTGGCCATCTGCAAAGGCAGCCTGCGGGTCATAGTAGACACCCAGGTCTCCACTATCACACATCAGGAACAGCGGCGCCAGCTGACCAAGCACACTTGCCAATCCCGCCAGACCGCTGCGCATGCGCACATTGGCCTCAGCCCTGCGATGACAGGCCGAGCACAAGGTGACCAAGTTATCCATGCGGTTGGCTTCTGCAGGGGAAGCAAACTGGCGGAACGGCACCTTGTGATGCACATCATGCTGGCGGTCGGATTCAGGCAGGCCGCATACCTGACAGCGGTATCCATCCCGGGCACGGACGGCATCCCGCAGGCGTGGCCACCCAGGTCCGTAATCGTTCGAATCGCTGCTCCAGGAACCGGCCTGCCTCAAAGCCTCTATGGTCGCCTCCGAGAGCGTCAGCCAGTAACCCGTGGTCTGGAATTCCGTCGGGGGCAGCTCGAGGGGTTCGTCACCCAGGCTTTCGCTACTGATCCACTGGCGCTTTCGGAAGCCGACCACCTGGGTGGTCACCTTTAATTCCCCGTACACTTTACTGCCCCCGGGGACTGTCAAATGATCCAGCGTGGAAACCAGGCCAACCTCGGTCTGCCGTTGCGGCTCCGTGTAGTAATCGAGCGCAACCGGAATCAAGGCTGCCGTAGCACGCTCGAGGTCAAGCTCCTGGACAAAATATTGCTGTCCTTCCTGCAGGTAAACCGCATGAGGATGGACCATCCAGGGAGCGGAGGCCATGTCCACCTCTCCCAACACACGCGGTTGCCCGCTGTCCTCCACCTGCAGAACAACGTTCTCGGGCGATGCCGAGCGCAGCGAGACAGCTGCAGCCGGGTAGGCATCGGCCATCCAGAAGTACTGCTCGTCTGAGCGGTGCAGCTCCTGACTGCTGACCAGGTAATCCAGGAACTCTCGGAGCTTTTCAGCTGGCAGGCGCCCGAAACCTTCTCCAGGCCGGAAGGGAAGTTCAAAAGCCGCACAACGCAGGTGGTTGAGCAGGATCAGCAAGTGATCGGGGTTGATCAAAGCCTGCTCTGGTGAGCGTGAGAAAAAATACTCGGGATGATGGGCGAGAAACTGGTCCAGGGGCGAGGCCGTGGCAACCAGGATGGCTGCAGCTGCCTTCTTACCGCGTCCTGCTCTCCCGACCTGTTGCCAGGTCGAGGCGATCGTACCAGGATAGCCGACCAGCAGGGCCGCTCCGAGCCCGCCGATGTCGATGCCCAGCTCCAGCGCGTTGGTGGCGATCACCGCTCGGACAGAGCCATCCCGCAAGCCCTTCTCGATCTCCCGGCGTTGCGCGGGGAGATAGCCGGAGCGATAGCCGCGAATGGCATTCCTCGGCGTGCTTTGCAACGCCGGTAAATCCTGCAGGTACTTTAAGAGGATCTCCACACTCCGCCGGGAACGGGCGAACACGACCGTCTGTACATCGTTCAAGAGCAAATCCTGAGCCAACCGGACGCCTTCCTGGATCGAACTTTTCCGCAGGCCCAGGGAAGGATCGATCACGGGCGGATTGTAGAGCAGGAAGTGGCGCTCACCGCGTCCCGACCCGTCGGCCTCGATCAGGCTGACCGGTTCTTCGATGAGCCGCTCCGCCAATTCGGATGGGTTGCCAATCGTCGCCGAAGTCAGGATGAACTGAGGATGTGCACCATAGAATGCCGCCAGGCGCTTCAGCCGCCGGATGACGTTCGCAACATGCGAACCGAACACACCCCGGTAGGAGTGCATCTCGTCGATCACGATGAAACGCAGGCCACTTAGAAAGTCCTCCCAATTGGTGTGGTGCGGTAGCACACCCGTATGGAGCATGTCGGGGTTGGAAAGGATCAGACGGGAGTTCAGGCGGATGGCAGAGCGGTGGGACTGAGGGGTATCGCCATCATAGATCGCAGCTTGCAGTCTATGGTCCAGGGATCTCTGTTGAAGAGCCGTGAGGATCTGGTTGATTCCGGTCAGCTGATCCTGTGCCAAGGCCTTGGTCGGGAAAAGGTAAAGGGCGCGTGCACCGGGATCACCGAGTAGGGTCGCCAGGACCGGCAGGTTGTAACCAAGGGTCTTCCCGCTGGCCGTACCGGTTGCCAGGACCACATTCTCCCCGGCGCGGACACGCTGCCAGGCATCTGCCTGGTGGCTGTACAGGGTCGTGATGCCGCGCCCGACGAGCGCCTGCACCAGCACCTCCGGCAAATCGGACGGGAAAGCAGCCAGATCGGCGGATCGGGGCGGCGTCGTCCTCCAAGTGTGCAAGTTGGGAGCGGTGTCGGGGTCGGCGCGCCAATGGGAAATTAGCGATTCAAGGGACATGCATGAGAATTATAACCGGCACTCAACCTTTGTTCTGCAAACCGGACCTTCCCGATCAAAAGCGGACGCAGATACCTCCATGCACGGGGTGCGAGGCAATGATCGTGCCATGAGCAACCTATTTTAGACCATATGTTCTATATGCGCAAGCCCCTTTATACTCGAGCTGGTTCCAGCAGGCGCTGGTCTTGAGCGGCCAGGCAATCTGAGAGGACGTTTCCCCAGAGGCATGTATTGTCCCAACCATACCTTGATCACATCAGCTGGACGATCAGCAGGAGAATATCGGCCACAAAAAGGGCCAGTAAACCGAACAGGGCGGCTTGGAATAACCAGACCAGCCAACCCCTCCGGTTAAACCAGTTCATGATCTTCCTGGCTCCCTGTACAAAGAAAGCATTGAAAGCCAACAGACCCGGGAAAATAAAAATGGCTTTCATGACCGGGAATTCCCGGTAAACCAGCGAATAGCTGATGATAAACGCGATATATCCCCAAAACAGGAAGAAAAAAAGTCCATAGGATGTCAATTGGAGATCGAAAGAATTTTTCCTGACCAATCCCTTGATGAAGGCCACCAATTCAAGGAACGCACCCAGGGCGAGCACGACTGTGGGCAGGAGAGCGAACACGAAAATCAGCCGGGTGAGGTCCAAAACGCTCGGCGTCGTAGAAGACCAGGTGGGAGGATAGTCATCAAAACGGGAGGAATACGACCGGGCGTAAAGCTGGGTCCACAACGATGTTCGATACGGAGGACAATCTCCCATATTATCGACCAGGCTGGGGTGTTCCAACAGCTGAACAAACCGGAAGGTAAAGATTCCATCTTGAATAGAAACAATCCCGGACTTGGGCAGACAGGTCTTTTCAAAAAAAGCGGGGAAGGGCGGGGTGAGAATGTTCACCACGACCGGTACCCGGTAGCGACGGATATTGGCGATGTACTGGTTGATCGGATTGAGGCATGCGATCAGGAAAACGAGCAGGAAGAACAGGACTGCGAAGAGCGCTGATCTTTTATTGCGGGCCCGGTCCAGCCACGCCTTGACCAGCAGGGCGGCCAGGATCGCAAACACCCCTGCCCAGGCGTTAGTCTTGGAAGAAATGGCGAGGGAAGCGAAAAGAACTGCCAGCAGGATTTGTTGGACCCTCTCTTCCTGCAATCCCAAGAATGTAAAATAGGCGGCCAACGTCATGAACAGGATGACAAAGGTATCGTTGGTGGCCTGGGAATTAATGGCGATGAATACCGGGTTCAGAGCCGTGAGGAGAAAGACAAAAACCAACAGTTTTTGATCCTCGATCCCGATGCGCTTCAGGAAAGCCCAGATGACGAGCAAGGTAATCCCACCAGCCACGAAGTTGATCAATTGGGCTGCGACGATCTGTCCCGCAGCGTTGGTGATCCCCAAGAGTTGAATCAGCCCCGCTACCGTGAGATGGTAAAGCTTGGGTTGAAAACACTCCCAACAATCCTCCCGAAGCGGCAGACTGTGATGCTGGAGGATCCAGGTAATCACCTGCATGTGGTCATCGTACGCCTGCCGGTTAACCAGGGCGAGCGTCAGCCGGAGGCCCATCGCGATGGCACAGGACACCCAGAACAGGATGCGCGTCTTTTCGGATAGCTTCGTCGAAGGAGATAGGGGGTTCGTAATTCCGGTCACGGCCTCAGGCGCGTTGCCCTTCCATAGATTTGTGAATGGTTCACCCGGTCAGTTCACAGCAAATCCGATCCGGTGAGTGTGGTCCAGCCCAGAGCAGGCCGTACCTACATCCAAATGGCCATGTCACCGGAATCAGAACTAAAAAGCGACCCAGGCATTGATTCGATCAACTTCGGATATGATCGAGATTACATCAGGCAAGTACAGTCACCTGCTTCGGCCGGTGTATTTTTCTACCCGATTCCTCGTGCTTGGAGATCCGCTTCCAGATAAAGCATCGGCCCGACCATAAAACCACCTCCAAATTTGAACCACGACTCGGGTATGAAAGGGGTCCTCCTAGTGTGTCATCCAAGGATAGCTCCCCGACGGACAAGCTAGCCGGTCTATTTATTTTTGTCCGATTTTTGCGTTTTATTCAGAACACGGAACGCCACAGCTCCGACCGCTAGGGGAAACCAGAAAGTGATGGCGCGATAGGTCAAGGTGATTAACGCGGCCGCCTCCCATTTGACGCGCAGGGTGTTGAGCACCACCGTAAGGACGCCCTCGACCACGCCTATGCCAGCCGGGGTCGGCGACACGATCAGGAACAGGTAGCCAATGCTGAAACCACCGACCAGCGTACCGACGGTGAAGGGCGTTTCGAACGCCAGGAAGGTGAAGGCAAGCACACAAATCAGCAGGGCAAAGTTGTTCAAGGCATACAGGAAAGGCCAGAGCAATTCCATTCCTTTGCCGCGCAGGGTGGAGAGGGCTTCTCCGACATCCAAGGCAAAGGAATGAGCCCGCTCTTCCTGCAAGTAATTACGGTGTAGGAAGGGATGGAGCAGGCGATTGATCAGGCGCGCCCCGGCCGCAAGGACATTCCCAAGCCTGACCGCCGAGCGGTAACCGAGATAGAGCATCGTCGCAAAAATGATGGCCATACCGAGCAGGACCACCGAAGCGGTAATCTCCCCCGCGTTCAGGTTATTCCTGCGGATGAGGACCACCCAGCCAAGCGCTAGGACAAACAGGAACGCCAGGTAGTCGAAAAAAAGGTACAAGACCCCAACGACCGTCACCCGTCCGCTCGAATAATTGTGCTGCTGGGCATCATCCACAAAAACAGCCATTCCCCCAATTCCGACACTGGGCGCTATCACATTCACGAAGTTGGCGGCAGTCGCGACCAGTAGCAGGCGGTAATTCTCGTCTTTAATATTCACCAGGCGGTATAAAACCCGGTAATTGGTCGCAGAATTGAAGAGCCAGATCACCTCGATAATGACAGCGGCCACCAGGAACCGCATGTCGCTGTGTTTGACCGTATCAACAATGTTTTTAAGTTCCGAGAATCGAAAAATGACAAATGCAATGGCGAGCAGCAGAATCAGCGAGGCGATGACCTTGCGCATGCCAAAATTATACCGGATTTAGCGGAAACCTACTTCCGCCCCTCACCGATGGGAAATGCAGGCTCTGATGCGAAAAAAGGAATGAACTCATCAAACTCCTCTCCGGCCGGCCCTTAGATAAAACGGACCTCCCGCGCAATATTCATGCGCGGGAGGTCCATGTATCGGGCCGCTCGTATTATCTTTTCCTTACGTCCGCCGGCGCCCAAATCCCCCGACCATGCTGACAAAGTAGAGCAATTGCATAATGGCACTAAGGAGCGCAGCGACGTAGGTCAACGCGGCCGCGTTGAGCACCCTGCTGACGCCGCGTTGCTCGTCCGAGCCGGAGATGATGCCGGTGTCCGCCAGGAGATGACGGGCGCGGGCAGAGGCGTTGAGCTCCACGGGCAGTGTCGCTAAAGCGAATACCGCGCCGCCGGCGAAGACCGCCACACCGAGCCATGCGAGGTTGGTGAAGCCGAGCAGCAGGCCGATGATGATCAGGATCCAACCCAAGTAGGAGCCGATGCTGACCATCGGCACCAGGGCGGCCCGGAAGCGCAGGGGGAAATAGCCTTCGGAGTCCTGCTGGGCGTGGCCGAGTTCGTGGGCGGCAATCGCTAGGGAGGCTACCGATGGGTTCTGCGCCACACCCTGAGAAAGGTGGAGAACTTTCGTACGGGGGTCGTAATTGTCGGTCAAATTACCGCGTATCCCCTCGATTTGAACGCCGTACAGCCCCCCGACCGCGATCAAGCGCTGGGCCGCCTGGTAGCCGGTCAGGCCACTGTGGGCCGGCACCTGGCTCCATTTCTTGTAAGCCGACTGGACATACCAGCTGGTGATCAACATCATCAGGAAGGCTGGAGCCATGAACAGGAGATAGGTCGGGTCTAAGAAGAACATAGGTCACCTCCTCACAAGTCAATCCTCTACGGACTGGTAAGCAGTTTGACGGCCGCATCCAGCTGCGGGTCGCGGCCGGCTTTGGCATCGTCCGGGGTCAGCGGAACAATCACATCCGGGGTGAGACCTTTCTTGTTAGTGGAGCGCCCGTTGGGGGTCAGCCAGCGTGCAACGGTGATGTGGGCCGCACCCTGGTTGTTCATCAGCGGAACCATGATCTGTTCTGAACCTTTTCCATAGGTCACCTCACCGACCAGCTTGCCGCGACCATCATCCTGGATGGCCCCAGATACGATCTCAGAGGCAGAGGCACTCTGGGAGTTCACCAGCACGACCAGGGGGATCTGGGTCGCCAGGCCGTTGGGCTGGGCGGGATGGGGTTGTTTCGTGCCATTTGCAGTCACTTCGTAAAAGATCACGCCGTGATCGATAAACTCGGAACCGATCGCAACCGCCGTGGTCACAAGGCCCCCGCCGTTGTCGCGCAGGTCCAGGATCAGTCCCTTCGGGTGGTTGGCCATCAGGGTCTGGAGCTGGGCGTGGAAATCCTGGGCAGAGGTCTGGCCGAAATCGGAGAGCTGGATATAGGCGATGCCGTTAGCGAGCATTTTGCTGGTGACGCTCGGAACGACAATATTCGCCCGCGTAATCACCACATCAAACGGGCTGGTTACGTCCTGGCGCTGGATGGTCAGCGTGACAGTCGTCCCGGCTGGACCAATCACTTTTTCACGGACGGCGGCCGGGTTGACGCCGGTCATGTCCTGGCCATCCACTGCGATGATCTCGTCACCGGCCTGAAGGCCGGCTTTTTGTGCCGGAGAGCCTTCGATCGGTTTAGTGATGGTCAGGTATGCTCCCGTGACATCGACGAAGGCGCCGATTCCTGTATATTGCCCGGATAATTCCCCATTTACTGCCTGATAAGTCTGTGGGTCGAAGTAATTAGTAAAAGGATCGCCCAGCGAGCTCATCATTCCACTGATCGCCCCTTGCATCAGCTTGGTATCGTCCACCGGCTGGTCCACATATTGCTGATGGACGAGAGTCCAGGCCTGCCAGAACGGACCAAAGAGTTGCTGCAAATCCTGCGGCGTACCCCCCTGGTTGGCTGTGGTGGTCGGAGTGGTATTGGTTAAAACGGGCAGGGTGCCGATTGGTAGGAAATGTCCGGCAGCAAAGCCGCCGCCAAATGCGCACACGACCAGGACGACGACCACCAGTGCAAGTAAAACTGAACGCAGGGTCTTGTTTTCCATACTTATAAGCCTCCTCGCCGATAAGCACCAATCTTAGCATAACCGGCTTAAAGCAGAATTAGATTTTAACCTCGAAGTGTATAAAAAACGTTAGAAATGACCCAATATAAATCAGGCCTGTCCCCCATCACGCCGGGCTTCCGGGTATCGGAGGGTACCCACGACGGTATCCTCCTCCCGGTCAGCCGTCGAATAGCCCTGGCAGATCCACAAGCCGCATCAGGGTTGCGTCTGCATCCGGAGTGGCTCCCTCTTTCCCTACCAATATCGTAAAGAATCCCAGCTGGTGTGCGGCCCGGGTGATGCGCGCTTGATCGTCCAGAAGCAGGCAGGTGGCTGGGTCCGGGCTGCCAGCCGCTGCCAGGGCGAGCGCGAACGCTTCCGGCATAGGCTTGCAATAGGGGGCCATGGTATAGACATCGAGGATGCCGTCGAACAACCCCTGCAGCTGAAGCGCATCCAACACCCGGTTGGCATGATTCGAATCCGCGTTGGTGAAGATGAACTTGCGGCCTGGGATCCCTGCGATCACGGCGCGCAGTTCCGGATCGGGATGGAGGTAGCGGTCCAACGGTATCGCGTGCACGAAGGCCAGGTAGTCCGCCATATCCACCGAGTAATTGGCCTGCAGGCCCCGCAGCGTCGTCCCGTATTCGCGGAAATATTGTTCCCGCAGCAGCTCAATCTGCTCCATCGACAATCCCAGGCGTTCAGCCATGTAGGTATTGATGCGCGCCCGGATCTCCCCCCACAGGCCGTTGCCGGGTGGGTAAAGAGTCTCATCCAAGTCAAAGAATAGCGTTGAAAAGCGCATTCTTGAATTATAAGCGGATATAATAAAAACATGCCGATTCATCTCCTGCCTACAGAGATCGCCTCCCAGATTGCAGCCGGGGAAGTGGTGGAACGTCCTGCCTCGGTTGTCAAGGAATTGGTAGAAAACGCCCTGGACGCCGGGGCAGGTTCGATCGTCGTCAATATCGAAGCTGCCGGACGGGTATTAATCCAGGTCGCAGACGACGGTGCCGGCATCCCGGCGGATGAGCTGCCCCTGGCAGTGGAGCGCCATGCCACCTCGAAGCTGTCGAAGGCCGACGATCTCTTCCACATCACCACCTTGGGCTTCCGAGGAGAAGCACTGGCCTCGATCGGCTCGGTTTCCCGGATGATGATCACCTCACGCACCGCTGACTCCGTCTCCGGAGTGCGATTGGTGGTCGAAGGCGGAGACCTGGGGAGGGCAAAAAAGGTCGGCGCCCCCATCGGCACCGAGGTGCGGGTGGAGGATCTGTTTTACAATGTCCCGGCACGTCTCAAATTCCTGAAACAGGATATGACCGAACGGCGCGCCATCGATGCGTTTCTAACCCGCTACGCACTCGCCTATCCGGCAGTGCGTTTCAAGCTGGTCGAAGGGGAAACGCCTTCCCTGCAGACCTCCGGCGACGGCGACCGGCGGGCGATCCTGGCAGCGCTCTACGGGGTGGATACAGCCCACCAGATGCTGGAGGTGCAATCGGACGAGGCCGATTACCAGCTGAGCGGTTATATCAGCCCGACGGCCTTGACGCGCTCCAATCGGAAGGACATCACCTTCTTCATCAACGGACGCTGGGTCCAGGATGTCTCCCTGACCACCGCACTATTGCAGGCCTATCGCACCCTGCTCATGGTCGGGCGGTATCCCATGGCGGTCCTGTTCATCCGGGTTCCGCCGGAAGAGGTGGATGTCAACGTCCATCCAGCTAAGGCGGAGGTACGATTCCGGCACCCCGACCAGGTCTTCAGCTTCGTCCAGCACTCCGTGCGCAAGACCCTGCTGGCCTATACGCCCGTCCCGCAGGTCACTCCGCCCTCCCTGTGGGCCGCTCCCTCCCAGACAGTAGATCCGGCATGGAGCCTCGGCCACGCGCCCGACCAACCGAGTGTAGGCAACAGCCGGGTCTCCGAAGACCAGGCGCTCGATGTCGCCCCAGCCCCTGAGTCTGAAACCTCCACCGGCCCGCTGCAACAGGCCGCCATTCCAAACCTCCCACTACTCCGTCTCATCGGACAGGTCGGCGCTACCTACCTGGTTGCCGAAGGTCCGGATGGCCTGTACCTGATCGACCAGCATGCTGCCCACGAACGGGTCCTCTTTGAAAAATTGATGGTTCAACACGAGCGGAAATCTGTCGCCTCGCAAACGTTGCTGACCCCCGCGGTCGTCCATCTCCCGCCCGAGAGCGCCAAGCTGCTCGACGATCAACTCCCCTTGCTGCAGGACCTCGGATTCCAGGTTGATCCGTTCGGCCCGAATAGCTATCAGGTTCGGGCCATCCCGATCCTGTTCGGCGGCAGTGACCCTACCGCAGCCCTGCACGCTGTGGTTGAAGATTTCGAAGAGGATGAGACACCGCTTCAAACGGAATTGGAAGCCCGCCTGGCTGCGCGCGTGTGCAAGCGCATGGCAGTCAAAGCCGGGCAGGCTCTCTCCCCCGATGAACAGCGCGCCCTGCTGAATGACCTGGAAGCCTGCACTTCGCCGCGCACCTGTCCGCATGGTCGGCCGACCATGATCCACCTCTCGGTGGATCTGCTCGAACGGCAGTTTGGCAGGAAGGGAGCGCGGGCATGAGGCAAACCCATCCTAACTCAACCGAAAACTGAAATATATGCAGAGGGCCGTCCGAATGTGGACGGCCTTCTGCATCAGCTCTAGCGGGGTAAATGGATGGTAAAGGTCGACCCTTTGCCCGACCTAGACCTTACTTCGATGCTGCCTCGGTGGCCGGAGATGATCTGTTTACATATGGAGAGACCCAGCCCTGTCCCGCTCACCTTCCCCTCTGTGGCGTCCACCCGGTAAAATTTCTCAAAGAGGTGGGGAAGGGCTGATTCGGGGATCCCGACACCGGTATCTTTGACGGACAGGGTCCATTCCTCCCTGGCCAGTCCGGCTGAGATCGTCACGGTCCCGCGCGGGGAATTATATTTGATCGCATTGCTGAGCAGGTTAAGGATGACCTGCTTGATCTTGTCCCGGTCGGCTTCGACCTTGGGGAAATTCATCGGGACCGCATTCTCCAAACGAATGTGGTCTTCGTCCGCCTTGCTCTGCATGATCTGACAGCACTCCTCAACCAGGCTCTTCAATTCGAAGCTTTCCAGATGGAACCGCACCCGTCCGGATTCCAGGCGGGCCAGGTCCAGGAAAGAAGAAACCATGGCATTCAGACGAAGGGTCTCGTTGTGGATATTGCGTATCGTCTGATCGCGCTGTTCCTGAGACATTTCTGGCCGCAAGAGCAGGTACGTGGAAGTGCCGATGGAACTCAGGGGAGTGCGGAGCTCATGGACAAACTCAGCGATCAAATCGGATTGCTGGAACAGACGCGCATTCTCGATGGCAACCGCTGCCTGCGCGCCCAGCACCAACAGCAGGTCCTCATCCGTCTCGGTGAAGGCTCCGCCCTGCTTATTGATCACCTCCAGGGCGCCGACGACTTTATCCTTCGTAATGAGCGGCACCGCCAGCATCGATTCGGTGGTGACGCGGGTAACCTGTTCCACGGTCTGAAAAAAGCGCGGATCCTTGTGGGCATCGGTAATCCGCACCGACTGCCGATGGGTAACGACCCAGCCCGCGATGCTGCCCTCCAGGGGGACGACCAGGCCGCGCATGGCTGGCAGATCCGGGTTGGTCGTCACCTGAAAGTGCAATTCCCGGGGCGCATCATCATAGAGGAGGATCGAGGCAACTTCTGCCACCGTGATCGCGGTGGCCGCCCGGACAATGCGATCGAGCAGGATGTCCAGGTCAAGGGTCGAGGCCAGATCACGGGTGATTTCGATCAGCCGGCGGTAGCCTTCCAGACGAGTCTCAGTTTGATCCATCAACCAATCGCTTCGTATGATTCGGGACGATTCCCTCTCCACCACCCGCGGGACCGCCCCCTTGGCTAGGGAGAGAAGGCGTTCAGGGTTTGAGCTTTTCGATCTCGAGAATGGCAGAGGCCAGTTTTGCATATTGCTGAGTGGTTAAGCTGTCCGGACGGCAGGCGATGGCAGTGGTTTTCGAACGTTCCGCCATATAGAGCAGCTCGGGAGCCGGGGTGATCGCGACGATCGGAGGCTGGCCAAGCTTCTCCTCGATCTGGGACCAATTCATCTGCGTATCCGAACGAATCCGGCTGACGACAACCACCTGGATCGTGCGTTTATTAAATCCGAGATCGGCCAGATTTGAGATCATGGCTCTGGAATGGGCGACCGAATTGGCAACCGGTTCGACCACCACCAGCACCTGGTTGCAGTTCGTGATCAGTTTCTGGGTTAAAGGCGGAAGACCAGCGCCCAGATCAAGAACAAGGTAGCGTGCCAGGAATCCCAGGCGGTTGACCAGCGCCTCGAATGCCGCCGTCGAATTGAGCAGGATGCCGTCCTTGGGCTGGATGGAACCAAAGAGCAGCTTGAGCCCACTGGCATGGGTATAGAGCGCCTCACTGACTTTCTGGCGATTCACATCCGCCAGATTAGCTTGCAGCAGTTCGATCAGCACCCGGGGATCGGATTCCCCCAGGTCCGGGCCCATTGTGCCCATACCAGGTCGTAATTCGGCCACGATGACCTCTTCCTTGCTCGCTTCCCGGATGGAGGCTCCCAGATTCACTGCCACGGTCGTGACCCCCAAACCGCCGCGCGCCGCCAGTACTCCGATCGTGAACGCCCGTTTCTCGGAAGGGAGGGGGCCGCCAGCGGCCTTTCCCTTGCCCGAACGGGCCAGCAGTGCTTTCACGTGGGCATGCAGCTCCGTGGGATGGGTGGGTTTGGTCAGGTAGTCGTCCGCGCCGGCTTCGAAGCCGATGACCTTGTCATCCAGCTGGGTCTTGGCGGTGAACATGAGAATTGGAATGTTGGCCGTGAACGAATTGGCCCGCAGGCGGCGGGCGACCTCATATCCGTCCATTTCCGGCATCATCACATCCAGCAGGATCAGGTCGGGGTTTTCCATCTCTGCCTGGGCCAGACCCTGCAGACCGTTCGGAGCAGCCACGATCTGGTACCCCTGTTTCTGCAGCATCAGGCCGACCAACTTGAGGGTATCAATGTCGTCATCAATGATCAGTATTTTTTCTGCCATTGCGGATTCCTCGTTCAAAGTCTAGCACAAAGCCACCTTTCCAGCAAGACATGCCCCTCTCACCACATGAACAGGCGCGTCAGCTGGTCAAACAGGACCGGATTGAGGTGTTCAAAGCGAGCTTCGTATCCGGTCACCGCCAACAGCAGACTGATCACGGCGGACATGAGTACGAGCAGAACAACCAGTAGCACAAACAAGCGTTGGAAACCCGGCATTTTGATTAAATACTGCGCCCCCTGCCAAAATCCAAGAGTTGCAAGCAAGACCAGGAGCGGTACCCCGTCAGCCAGGTAACGCATGGAGGAGGTCATATATAACAATACCGGTCCGAAGGCACATAACAACGTTCCGGTCAGGGTGAAGGTGGTCCAATTGAAAAATCCATCGCGCAGCTGGATACGAACAGGGAGCGTTTTATGACAAGACCGGGCCAGGAACAGGGCGCTGCATCCCAGCAGGTAGAGGACCGGTATTATCGCCAGAAGCACATAAGGGATGGTGGGGATCATACCGCTGACCTGCTCAGAATTGGAATAGATCGATCCACGCACGGGGAAAAAAATAGAAATTCCACCCCATTCGGGCTTCACGAAAGGAAAAATGGTCATGGTCCGGTATGGATTGATGAGGTAGTTTTGCAAATTGTAGGCGATATTCGAAAGGGAAAAAATATTACTGCCGGTCACCTGGGCAGTATTGCCGGTCAGCTGGTAGCGATTTCCGGTCTCCAGCCAGGAACCGAAGCGGATCTTGTTGTACCAGCCCAGGCAGGCCAGACCGGCGGAGAAGGGCAGGAATACGGCCGCGAGGGCAGAGAGCTTATTTCTAACGTGCGTTACCAACCGCAGCGCCCGCCAGGCAGTGGCCAGGAGCAGGAAAATGGCAGCGGGGGCCAGAGTCAGCCGGCTCGCTACGGCAAAGAGCCAGAACGCGCTGGCCACGACCCCATTCCAGAGATGGAACCGTGGCCCTTCCACGGCGCACATTCCCCAATACAGGCCAGCCAGGAGGAAGAACTGTCCGCCGGCGATCGCGGCCTCATAAACCGCTGGGCGGTTCAAGAGCCACGGGAGCGGGTTGGCCAGACCCGCCATCACGATCCCAGGCAGGATATACCCCCACCCCACGTCTGGAAAGAAACGCGTTCGCATGCGCAACAACAGGAGAGCTTCAAAAAGAAATGCACCGCTCACAAAAACGAACACCAGGACTTCGTCGCCGATCGCCTTCGGATGAAAAAGATGGAAAAAAATCAGGACCACTGCAGGCATCGGTCCCCAATAAATATAGTATTTACCATCGTAAAGAGAAACATCCCAGGGAATCGAAATGCCCCTCCGGCTAGTAAATACGTAGGGGTCAGCCAATTTTAGTAGGGCTGGAGGAGGGGTTACCAGGAGGTATGGATGTCCATGCTGAAATGCTTGGGCCAGCATATCATAATCCCCGGTCGTTCCTGGCCAAGCGGTCCAATGACCAACGCTGACATACCAAACGTAGACCACCAGGATCCCGGCCCCCAGGAGCACAGCCGCCAGTCCAGCCTGCCTTCCCTGAGATCGGCTGAAATACCTCACCGGACGGGAGGCGCGCACCTTCTCCAGGCCCTGCAGGATGGGCGGCTTCAGGTGGGCATCGATCCAGCGGACAAAGGGTTGACGATCCCAGCCTGCCTTCCAAATGGTGAGATGGGCGCGGATAGCCAGCAGGCTGCGCCGGATGGCAGGCCGCTCGAGCAGTCCGGCAACAGAACGGCTCAACGCAGCTTGGATCTGAGTCAGCCCGCGCCCCCAGAATTGCCAGGTGGCAATCAAGAACGCGATCACGAGCAGGAAAACGCCGCTGCCGGCCACGATGCTGCGACCCGGCCCCCAGCCGCCTTTGTGACCGATCCCGAAATAATTGGCAAAGACCGCCAATCCAGCCAATCCCAGACCCACGAGACCCATCAACCCGCTCAGGGTTCTTTTCATCAAATCCCAGGCTCCTCAGAACAGACGAAGACCCAAGTCGATCGCGAGACTCAGATTACCAAAGAATGCATCCCAGCGACGTGCCAATTTCTCATTATAGCAGACGGCATGCGCGGGCTGCGCGGTATAATCCACCTTTGCGTCCGTCATGGTCGTTAATCACAAAACAAATGTGCTATAATTATTCGTAGGACAAGCGTTCTAGTTCGAGGGACATATGTCTGCCAATGCAATCCGTGTGGTTGGAGCGCGGGAACATAATCTAAAAAATATCACCGTCGACATCCCGCGCGATCGACTGGTGGTCATCACCGGTCTTTCCGGCTCAGGGAAATCATCCCTGGCCTTCGATACCATCTTTGCCGAAGGCCAACGCCGCTATGTGGAATCGCTCTCAGCCTACGCCCGCCAGTTCCTCGGCCAGATGGACAAACCCGATGTGGATCATATCGAGGGCCTCTCCCCGGCCGTATCCATCGACCAGAAGGGCACTTCCCACAATCCGCGCTCAACGGTAGGCACAGTGACCGAAATCTATGATTACCTGCGCCTGCTCTTCGCGCGCGTCGGCATCCCTCACTGCCCGATCTGCGGGCGGGAGGTCGTCAAACAATCCGCCCAGGAAATCGTGGATTCGATTGAAAACCTGCCGGAAAGCACGCGCTTTCTGGTGCTGTCTCCCATGGTGCGCGGCCGCAAGGGGACCTACCAGGCTGTTTTCGAGGAAATCCGGAAAGCCGGATTCGTCCGGGCCCGCGTGGATGGGAGCGTTCATTCGCTGGACGAAGAGATCAATCTTGACCGCTATAAAAACCACACAATCGAGGCGGTGGTCGACCGACTGGTGGTCACTGCCTCGAGCTCGCAGGAGGAGCAGCAGTCGGCCCGTACCCGGTTGACCGAGTCGGTTGAAACGGCACTCAAGTTCGGGGATGGCTATGTCACCATCCAGACCCTGGCCGAGAAGGGCAGCGGAAATGAGGGCCGGGACTTGCATTTTTCCGAACACCTGGCTTGCCCGGAGCACGGCATCAGCATACCCGAGATCGAGCCGCGCACTTTCTCCTTCAACACCCCGCACGGGGCCTGCCCGGATTGCCAGGGACTGGGGAACAAACTGGAGATCGACCCGGAGCGAGTTGTCGATCCGGAGAAATCTCTAGCTGAGGGCGCACTCGTCGCCATGGAGTGGAACAACCTGCGCGAGGACTCCGGGTACTATTGGCAGCTACTCGAAGCCACCGCGCAACATTTCCATATCGATCTGAACAAACCGTTCAAGGAACTGCCAACCGAAAAGCAAAACATCGTTCTCTACGGTACCCAGGGCGAAAAAATACACATCCACTACCAAAACCGCGACGGGCGGCAGGCGACCTTTGATACCGCCTTCGAAGGCGTGGTGGGCAACCTCGAGCGGCGCTATCGTGAGACAAATTCGGAATATATTCGGGAGAAAATCTCAGAATATATGTCGGATCGCCTCTGCCCCACCTGCCAGGGCAAACGTCTGCGTCCCGAAGCCCTGGCTGTTACAGTGGACAACCATAACATTTTACAGGTCACGGAATGGCCGGTTCTTCAATCCCTGGAATGGGCCAAGAGACTGGCAGGTTCAGAGTCCCCGCTCAGCAATCGTCAGAAGGCCATTTCCGACAGATTGTTGAAGGAAATCATCTCCCGCCTGGGCTTCCTGGTCAACGTCGGCCTGGATTACCTGACCCTTCACCGTTCGGCCAGTTCGCTGTCGGGGGGCGAGGCCCAGCGCATCCGCCTAGCCACGCAGGTCGGCTCCCGCCTGGTTGGGGTCTTATATGTGCTGGATGAACCGTCCATCGGTCTGCACCCGCGCGATAACAACCGCTTGCTGGACACCTTGAAAGGCCTGCGTGACCTGGGCAACACGGTACTGGTGGTCGAACACGACGATGACACGATCCGCTCTGCGGACTGGATCGTGGACCTGGGACCCGGTGCGGGGGAACACGGCGGCCAGATCGTCGCAGAAGGCACACCCGAACAGATCATTGCCCATCCGAAATCGCTCACCGGAGCCTATCTTTCCGGGCGGAAATTCATCCCGATCCCCAAAAAACGGCGGGAAGGCAACGGGAAGCAACTCAGCATTGTGGGGGCGCGCGCTAATAATCTCAAAGACCTGACCGTCACCATCCCGCTCGGCAAACTGGTCTGCATCACCGGGGTCTCTGGATCGGGCAAATCGACCCTGATGACCGATGTGCTTTACAATGCTCTGGCCGCCAAACTCCACGGTGCACACACCCAGGCCGGGCCCCACGAGCGTATCGAGGGCGTCGAGAATCTCGACAAAATCATCGACATCGACCAGTCCCCCATCGGCCGCACGCCGCGCTCGAACCCCGGCACCTATACCAGCCTGTTCGATGAGATCCGGAAGCTGTTTGCCGAGCTGCCGGAGAGCAAGGTGCGCGGCTATAAACCGGGACGTTTCTCATTCAACGTCCACGGCGGACGCTGCGAGGCCTGTCAGGGGCAGGGCGAACTGCGCATCGAGATGCAATTCCTCCCAGATATTTACGTGCCCTGTGATGTGTGTCACGGGACGCGCTTCAACCGCGAAACCCTGCAGGTCCATTTCAAGGGCCACAGCATCGCCGATGTCCTGAACATGACCGTCGACCACGCCCTGGCGGAGTTTGCCGCCTTCCCCTCCATGGTCGGCAAACTCAAACTGCTGCAAGAGGTTGGCCTCGGATATGTCAAGATCGGGCAACCAGCCAACACCCTTTCCGGAGGAGAAGCGCAGCGCGTCAAACTTGCCAAGGAGCTGTCCCGCCGGGCGACCGGTCGCACCCTATACGTACTGGATGAACCCTCGGTCGGGCTGCATGCCGCGGATGTCCACAAATTGATCGAAGTCCTGCAGCGCCTGGTGGACGCTGGAAACACGGTGCTCATCATCGAACACAATCTGGATATCGTCAAGGTTGCCGACTGGATCATCGACCTGGGTCCGGAGGGAGGCGACCGGGGTGGAGAACTCATCGCCGAGGGAACGCCCGAGGAGATTGCCGGGAAAAAGCACTCTTACACCGGGCAGTTCCTGAAAAACCACCTCAAACTCCGGCATTAAGGCCCGAAATGCCACTTTTTCGCCTCTCTCGCTAAATCCCCGAAGTTCAGGTAGAATCACCTAAACGCATCGGAGCCTGGGCTGCCGATGTGCCTGTTAGGGAGAAGGATGGGATGTCTAGATGACTATAAAAAACACCATCAATTCTTATCGGAAACGTCAGCAGCTCTTACCGGTCATTATCGGAATCGCGGCCCTCCTGCTGGTCATCGTGGGCATCATCATTGTCGTGGTGGCCTTAAGCGGGACCAAAGGCGGCTGGAATCCCTTTGCCAGCAAAACCCCGACCCCCACGGCCAGCTTCACCCCCACCAATACCCCCTTGCCGACGGATACAGCGACCATCACCCTTACTCCAACCCTCACGGCAACTGGCACCCCCTCGGCTCCTTACGTCTACACCGTCAAACAAGGGGACAGCCTCTACAAACTCGCTCAGGATAACAACCTGGGCGACTACGGGATTGTGCTGATTCTGATGCTGAACCCCAGCATCGACCCCATCACAGGGAGTATCCAGGTCGGCCAGAAGATCAACATGCCCAATCCTGGGATGCACCTGCCGACCGCGACCGCCTGGGCGACCAATGCCCCTCCAGGCACCCACATCACCTATTTCGTCATGCCGGGGGACAGCCTGAATAGCATCGCCGCGAAACTGAACAGCACCACAGACGCAATCATCGCCGCCAATAAGACCCTTTTGCCCAAGGGCCTCAGCACGGTCCTCTCCCCCGGGTGGCTGCTGATCGTGCCGGTCAACCTGGTCACCCCGGTACCGACCCTCCGTCCAACCGGAACGGCCACACCCGCTTTCACCGCAACCCTCGGCTCCAGCGCGACAGCCACGCCTTAAAGTTCAGGAAGAGGTTAACAACCCCGTTTTCCTTGGGAAAACGGGGTTGCTTTATGATGCCTGATCTCACCTTTGACATTCTGTGCGCCTACGGCTAAAATGAGAACAGAAATGGAACAGAAAAAAGCAGAGGCACGCATGTGAGCAAATGGCCCGGGAAATACGTCATCGGTTTAACCGGTAACATCGCCACCGGCAAGAGCGTGGTGCGCAGGATGCTGGAGCACTTGGGCGCTTACGGCATCGACGCAGACGCGCTGGCGCACCGGGCGATTGCCAGGGGTGCCCCGGGCTACCAGCCGACACTGGATTCCTTCGGCAAATGGATCCTGAACGACAAGGGAGAAATCAACCGTACCAGACTCGGGCGTCTGGTCTTTAACGACGCTGAGGCGCTCCAACAGCTGGAGCGCGTCGTCCATCCCCTGGTAGAACAAGCCATTGATCTGATGATCCAGCGCGCCCATCAAAACATGATCGTGATCGAGGCCATCAAACTGCTCGAAGGGAAACTGGTCCGGGCGTGTGATACGATCTGGGTCACCACGGCTCCGCAGAAGGTCCAACTGGCTCGACTGATGCAAAAACGCTCGATGAACGAACAGGAAGCCCTGCAGCGCATCCATGCCCAACCATCCCAGGATTCAAAAACCGCCGCGGCGAACCTGGTCATTCAAAACATAGGTTCGTTCGAGGACACCTGGAAGCAGGTCGTCGCCGGCTGGAAGGTCATCTCTCCGAAGACCGATACCACTCCGCTCATCATGCATCCGGCCGGCAAGGGTGAACTGGCAGTCCAGCGCGGACGCCCGCGCGATTCAGCCCATATCGCCAGGTTGATCACCCGCCTCAGCAATGGGGCCCGCCCGCAGACGGCGAATGATATCATGGCCGCCTTCGGGGAAAAAGCCTTCCTGCTGCTGACTGCCGATGATCAACTGGTCGGTCTGGCCGGCTGGCAGGTGGAGAACCTGGTCGCCCGGACAACCGATCTGTATGTCGATCCCAACGTCACCCTGGAGCACGCTCTCAAGACCTTGATTCTGGAGGTCGAACGCGCCTCCCAAGATCTGCAATGTGAAGCTTCCTTGCTATTCCTGCTGCCCCAACAGGCCACTCAGGAAACCATCTGGAAAGAACTTGGGTACGTCCGCCGGACCCCGCAAAGTCTCGGCGTTCAAGCCTGGCAGGATGCTGCGCTTGAATCGCAGCCTTCGAATACCATCCTGCTTTTCAAGCAACTCCGCCAGGACCGCGTGTTGCGCCCGATCTGATCATCCGGCGAACACGTTGAATATTTCCTCCCAGACAAACACCCTGGCGGGGTGTCTATCCGGAATATTCATCTCGGGTTGCTCCTGTGACCGATTTGTTAAGCGACCTCCTGCTCATTTTTCAGCGCCTGGACTGGCTTGCAGCCATTGACATCCTGCTGGTCACATTGGTCTTTTTTGGCGTGCTCTACCTCGTCCGGGACACCCAGGCCATGATCCTGCTGCGCGGGATCCTCTTGATCCTTGTCTTGGTTGTGCTGGTGACGAGCATGGTCAACCTGCCTGCGTTCTCCTGGCTGGTGCGGACTGCCCTCCCGATCCTGGTGTTTGCCATCCCGGTCATCTTTGCCCCTGAAATACGACGAGCCCTCGAACGCATCGGCCGGGCCGGCACCTTCCTGCGCGCATCCAGCCGGACCAGCGGCCAGGAAATGCGCCAGACCATTCAGGCTGTGGTCAGCGCAGCAGCCCGGCTCTCTGCCCGTCAACATGGGGCGTTGATCGTTCTTCAGCGTATGGACGCTCTGGATGAATATGTGCGCAGCGGTGTCCTGATCCAGGCCAGCGTCACGCCGGAGCTGCTCATTCAGATCTTTTATCCCAATACGCCTCTCCATGATGGGGCGGCAATCCTCACCGGAGACAAGGTTGTTGCAGCAGCCTGCGTCATGCCGCTTTCCTCAAGCGGCATCCTGACCAGTTCCCCCGAACGCCAAATGGGCTTGCGCCACCGCGCCGCCCTGGGTATTTCGGAGGTCTCGGATGCAATCGTGGTGGTCGTCTCGGAAGAGACCGGGGCCATCTCCATTGCCCACTCCGGTCGGATGATCCGCCGGTTGGATGCCGATCGATTGGAAAGCATCCTGATGGCTTTCTACAATCCCGAAAGATCGGACCAGGACAACTTTTTTTCCCGCCATTTTCCCTATCTCTTCGCCCGAAAGGATGAGTGAGCATGCTCCGCTCGGTCGGCACCAACCTGCGCACCTTACTGCTCGCCTTCATCCTCGCGGTGGCCGTGTGGGTATCCGCCGTAACATCTGCCGACCCGGACGAAACGCGCGTTTTCCCGAACCTGGTGCCAATCCAATTCGTCGACCAGGATCCCGGCTTGATCACGACCGGGCAGGTGCCGCAGAAAGTCCAGGTCACCCTGCGGGCCCCGCGCTCGGTATGGGACAAAATGACCTCTGATCCGACTTCTGTCCAGGCGGTAGCGGATCTGACCGGTCTGGGACCCGGAACCCATTCGGTGAGTGTTCAGCTCCAGGTCACGGCCCGTCCGGTCCGCATCATCTCCGTCGCGCCCGATATCCTCGAGCTATCCCTCGAACCACTGATCACCCGCACGCTCCCGGTTGAATTGGTCCTGACCGGCCAGACCGCCATTGGTTACCAGACCGGCGCACCGGTCCTGAACCCTCCCCAGGTGGTCATCTCCGGCCCGGAATCGCTCGTCGCACAGGTCGCCCACATCCGCCTGACCCTGGATGTGTCGAATGCCCGCCAGAGCATCGCGACCACTCTCCCGGTGGCGGTGCTGAACCAGCAGGGGGCAGTGCTCAACAGCATCACCACCCACCCCGGCTCGATCGCCATCAGACTTCCGCTCACCCAGCAGGGGGGCTATCGCGATCTGGCCGTGAAGGTGGTCACATCTGGAACACCCGCCAGCGGTTACCGCCTGACCAATGTGATCCCTTTCCCGCCGATCGTGACGGTGTTCTCGTCCAATACGTCCCTGATCCAATCCATGCCCGGTTATGTGGAGACCGCACCTCTCGACCTCTCTGGCGCCCAGCAGGACATCATTACGAACTTGAGCCTCAACCTTCCGGCAGGCGTGGCCCTGGTCGGGGAAGATACGGTCCAGGTCCAGGTGGGGGTGGCTCCCATCGAAGGCAGCCTGACCATGTCGTACCGACCGGTCGAAATCATAGGCCTGGTTCCCGGCCTGGAGGCGCATCTATCTCCTCAAACTGTGGATGTGATCCTGTCCGGGCCGCTGCCGGTGCTGGACGCCTTGCTCGCCTCGGATGTGCATGTCCAGGTGGATCTGAGTCGATTGCCTATAGGGATATACCAGCTTACGCCGACGGTGAAAATAAGCAACCAGCAGGTCGCCGTGGAATCCATCCTGCCGGGCACCGTGGAAGTCATCATCGCCCCGCCCGTGACCCCCACCCCATAAGGAATTCCCAGACAGCCCCTTCTTCGAGAAGTTGGACACCCATGAAACCTGTCGTCGCCCTGGTCGGACGCCCCAACGTGGGGAAAAGTACTTTATTCAACCGCCTGGCTGGCGAGCGCCTGGCCATCGTGGACGACACTCCCGGCACGACGCGGGATCGGATCATGGCCGAAGCCGAATGGAACGGTGTCGCCTTTGATGTGGTGGATACCGGCGGGATCGACCCCACCCACGGGGGGAAGACCCCACTCTCGGTCGGTTCCGCCGATTTCATCCAGGAAATCCGCGACCAGGCCCTGATGGCGGTCAGGGAAGCGGATGCGGTTCTGCTCCTTACCGACGGGGAGGCCGGGATCACCCCCCCTGACCGGGAGGTGGCCGAAATCCTGCGCCGCCACCAGCAGATCGTGGACGGCAAACCCCATCCGCCCATCCTCGTCGTCGTGAACAAATGCGAAAGCCGGGCACGCCGGGACGCAGCCGCGGAATTCTACGAGCTGGGCCTGGGGGAACCCTATCCGGTCTCAGCTATCCACGGGACTTCAACCGGGGACCTGCTGGATGCCCTGGTGAAAGCTCTCCCTCCTGCCGTGGAAGTTGCGGAGGACGAATCCGTCAAGATCGCCATTGTCGGGAAGCCTAATGCCGGAAAATCCAGCCTGCTCAATAAACTGGTGGGGGCAGAACGCGCCATCGTGAGCCCGATTCCAGGGACCACCCGCGATGCGATCGATACGCAGATCGAATCGGATGGCATCCGCATTACCCTGATCGACACGGCCGGAATCCGGCGACGCGGCAAGATCGACCGAGGCGTGGAAAAGTTCAGCGTGTTGCGCTCTCTCAAGGCCATCGAGAGGGCGGATGTGGTCCTGCTGCTGGTCGACGCAGCCGAGGGCATTACCGCCCAGGATACGCACATTGCCGGATTCATCCTCGACGCCTGGAAGAGCACGGTCGTCCTGGTCAATAAGTGGGATACCCTCGTCAAGGACAACTCGACCATGGAGACCTACACCCGGCGCGTGCGCCAGGAGCTCAATTTCATGGATTACGTCCCCCTGCTCTTCATCTCTGCCAAGACCGGCCAGCGCGTCGATCAGGTCCTGCCCATGGCCCTGCGCGTCCAGGAAGAGCGGGTGGCACGGTTGACCACCTCCAAATTAAACCGGATCCTGCGGGAAGCGCAGGATGCGCACCCCGCCCCGACACACGCCGGGCGACAGCTCAAGATCTACTACGGCGCTCAGGTGCGAGTCGATCCCCCGACCTTCGTCCTGTATGTCAATGATACGAAACTCTGCCATTTTTCCTACATGCGCTTCCTGGAGAATCGATTCCGCGCCGCGTACGGCTTCGTGGGCACGCCGCTCAGGATCATCCCGAAAGGGCACAAAGAAGAAGATTGAGCGAATCACCTTGTTCCGCTGAGGCGGCGTTTGCAGCTAGGTAATTTCTATTAAACGATTTCAATTGAAACTATTCTTATAAAAAATCGGGCTGCACCAGATGTGCAGCCCGATTTGCCGTTATGGATTCTGGATGGGAAGCGGTTTTACTGGGTATCGGTATCGGCGGCGGTATTGTTGCCAGGTACCGGATCGGGCAACCCGGCTGGGTTGGCGATATGGACCGTGTTAACCAGGTTACCCGAGGTGGGATTATTAATCGTGGCCACGATGGTATAGGTAACCTTCTTCCCTGCCGGAATAGAGACGTTATCGTTGAAGGTGACTGTACCGCCAACGATAGGTGCGGCAAGGCAGGTCGCTCCCAGATCCGGCGCACAGGAGATGTTCCAGTTTTTTACCTGGGTCGGAATCGTATCGGTAAACACGCCACCGACGACATCGGAAGGTCCATTATTCGTCACCACAACCACGTAGGTGTTTGTCCCACCCGGGACATATTTGGTCGTGCTATCCGAGATCGACACCATCGTGTCCGCACTGGTAGGCAGCAAGGTAAGCGAGGCGGTGTTGTTGGCTGGAATCGGATCCGTGATAGACGGTGGGCCTACAGGATCCGTAACCTGTACCTCATTCGTCAGCGCACTCGTAGCCCCAGAAGCCACCGTCAACACGATCGTGTAGGTGACCTGATCCCCAGCGGGGAGGGTGAGAGTAGCGTCAGTATAATTCGCCCCAGCTCCCGCACCACCAGATGCTGCGCAGGTAGCGCCCGGGTCAGAAGTTGCGCAGGCCACGGTTATACCGTTCGATACTGAAACAGGAGGTTGTATATCCTCGAAGGAGGCATCCGTGACATTCTGCGGGCCATTATTGGTGACCACGGCGGTGTAAACGACCGTCCCTGAAGGCAATGGTGGGAGTGTGTATACAGTAGAGGTGGTCGACAAAGTCACTGACAGGTCCGCTTCGGGTGGCGTCAGATTATACGTGGCCGAGTTATTGGTCGGGATCGGGTCCGGCACACCCGCGGGCGGCGCGATGCTGACCGTGTTCGATATGATCCCGGTGGCCAAGCCGGAGCTAAATGAGAGTATGCTGTACGTGACCTTCTTCCCAGAGGGAATATTCAC
The DNA here is from genome assembly GCA_050013095.1 of Anaerolineales bacterium. Lineage (GTDB taxonomy): Bacteria > Chloroflexota > Anaerolineae > Anaerolineales > Villigracilaceae > UBA877. The sequence goes on from JBEKFY010000007.1 coordinate 119,870, forward strand.
CGAATCGGTGAGGTTAATTCCCGGCCCCACTGAACCTGAAGCCGTGCAGAGAGCCCCCGGATCCGGTACGCAGGTTTCGGCCAAGCCGGTGGATTGAGGTGGCTGATCATCGGTGAAGGTCGCACCGGTCACGGCCAAGGGCCCATTATTCGTCACCACGACAGTGTAGGTGGTGCCAGTGCCAGGCGTGTAGGTGGTGATCGGGTTGTTGGAGCTATCCACATCTTTAATGGTTACCGCCAGATCCGCACCCGGACCCACCGTGGGGGTCGGGCCGGACGGCGGAGGAGCGACCAGCCGCGAGATGCGCGGCGCCGACCAGATGGCGAGGCCTCCGGTCGAGGAGCCGGTCGAGTCGATCGTCAGGATGAAATTGACGCTCTGCCCGGCCAGCAATGACAGGTCCACATCCATCGTATGGGGGGTATCGGTATTTCCCATATTGACCAGGGCAAAGTTCTGGACCGAGCCGCCCCCGATCTGGTAATCCAGCTTGTAGTTCACGTTGAAGTTCAACTGGCAGCCGCTTCCCTGGTTCTCGCAACTGACCAACGCCTGGAAATGGTCGCCGTTTTGCACATTGAAGGCCGGGTAAATCCCAGTGATATAGCCGTCTGTAACGTTCTGAGGAACCGTGAGCAAGCCCGGAGATCCGGTAGAGCCGTCCTCCATTTCTGGGCTGCCGAGGTTCTGCACATAGCCGCGCGGGTCACCCGTCACCCCATAGCACGGCAGGGTGCCTGCACCGCTCGACCACGTGGCCGCGCATGCATTGGCTGTGAAGTCGTAGACACTGGAGTAACTACCCGTCACATTAATATCGACCCAGAAGAGATAGGAACCGCCGGTGCCGACGCCGAATAAAGCGCCGGTGGCATCGCGCAGTTCCCAATTGCCCCGGTAATGCCCGGCTGTCCCTGGTGCGGTCATATTGACCGACAGGTCGATCGTCGCACCCGGTGCGACCGAGCTGGGCAGGTTGACGACCGGTGTGGCGCCCATCTGATCCCCGTTGACATATACCAGGCTGTAGCTGGTCGTCCAGGTGCAGGTACCGTTATTCAGCAAGCGCCAGGTCTTGGTGAAGGTGGTATTGGCCGCCATCACGGTGCCATCGGGGATGGTCACATCCGCGATGAACCAGCCCCGGTTACAGGCCGAGGAAGGCAGTGGGGTGCTCACAGGACCGGTCACGCCAGTACTGGTACCACTCAGAATACGCGGGCCGCTCCACATGGCCTGATCGCCGGTCGGGGTGCCGTAACCGGGCATATCGGCGACATAGAGAATAAATTTCACGCTTTGGCCGGCTAATGAACTCAGGTTCAGGTTCACCCGGTAGAAGAGGCCATCATAACGCTCCTTCCAGGTCCAGAAGGTCTGCACCGGCCCGCTGTCGATCTGGTACATCAGTCGAAAATTGACATAGCAAGCGCTGGCGCCGTATGCACAGTTGACGATGCTCGTGAAGCGATCGCCGTATTGTACAGTGTAAGCCGGGTAAGTACCTTCGATGTACCCCCCGCTCACCGTTTGCGGAGAAACAAGCAAACCGGCGTTTGTATCGTAGGAACCATTCTCCAGCTGGGGTGCAGCTACCTGTTGGACTGCGCCGTTCGCGCTGCCGCTTGTACCAGGACAGGGTAGCGTCCCGGCTCCGCTTGTCCAGGTGGCAGTGCAGTAATTGGCAGCCAAATCCAGGGAGGTGGAAGCTGTGGAGCCCACCACGATGGAGACGTAGAAGGTCCAGTTATACTGGGGATAGCCGGCAGGGCCGTCACCGAAGATCGTACCCGATGGATCCTTAAGTTTCCAGTCACCACGAAAATTGCCGACGGCGCTGGGGGCCACCATGCTGATCGTAATATCTACGGTCGCACCGGGAACCACGGTGGTAGGCAGGTTGACGGCCGCGGGGGCACCCATCTGGTCACCGGTGATAAAGATCGCGGTATAGCCGGTGGTCCAGGTGCAGGTGCCGACATTTATCAGACGCCAGGTTTTAGTAAATGCCGCACCGGGAGCCATGTTCGTTCCATCCGGGACGGTAATATCCCCGACCCATTGGGCTGCGTCACAGAGAGCAGTACTCGTCGCCGAAGCCCCCATCGTGAAGACGGTCCCTGGTACGAACTGGACCAGCAGGGCTATTATCAATGCGACCGGTGTCAGAAAGCGTCGAAAAGTCATGTCGTCCTCCTTATCCTTAATGGCAGGCAAGCGCGTTTCTATACGCAAGGATGGTCCCCGCGCACTTCTCTATAGACGAGTGAATCGCAAAAAGAGTTCCCATAATCACAAATGTTAGTCCTATAATAGCGCAAATCGTGGAAATTGGGTATAGCATTTTCAAGATGGGGAAAAGTAGGGTACACACCCATATTTTCTCACCAGACCCATTTAATAAGCTCCAATTTCCACCGGGTTACATCGGTTGAGTTAGTACAATTGTACTATAAGATTGGTTATCCCGAATCAGTTCTCTCACCCCGTCGGTCCTCACACCGGTTTGATGCGTATATCCTTGAGGGACTCCCGCCTCCATCACCCGGCTGCTCTCTTCACAAGGTTTGCACAGCCCTTGGGAAATCGAGAGGTTCGAGTCCCCATCTCCCGATCCAAAAGCTGGCATCGTTCCGCCATGGCTTGAGTTTCATGCCTGTGGGATGTACAATGACAGGAAAATGCCATGCTGCGCAAGTACACTCTTCTGGCCTTGCTCGTTTTGGGAACACTCCTGCAGGTCTCCCCTGCTCGGGAACAAGCCTGGCACTTGGATGCATCTGGTCTTCGTGCGGGCCCAGTCCCGGCACGGACCTCCCCTTTAACATACCCTGACCAGGCGGACTTCAAGGGGGATGGCCAGCTGGAGACATTAAACCTGACGAACGGCCGTGCTCGCCTGCTCATCGGCTTGGCGGTCGTCTGGCAAAGTCCACCGGACTGGCAGGTATCCCAGGCGCTGATCTCCGATGTAATTCACAGCGGCCTCCCCCAGGCAGCCCTGCTGGTCTGGCGGCCGATGCGACCCTGGCCGGTAGACAAATGGCTGCCCCACGGCGGTCGTATCCAAAGCTTCCATAACAGCCGCGGCCAATCCTGCCAGTTGATCCTGATCGGCTGGCGGAGAGATGCATTCACCGAAATCTGGGCGGGGTCGGCCCTGGCAGACCCGGTCCTTTCCTTCGCAGTGGCAGATTTGGATGGGTCCGGCCAGGAAAAGCTGGTCACGCTCGAAGGGGCGTATGCAGACCCTCGCTACGCTCCGGCGCACGACCTCAAAGTCTGGGAGTGGAATGGGTTCGGATTCAGCGTGGTCGATTCCATCCAGCGAAGCTTCACGAAGATGGCACTTGCCAAGGACGAAAATGGCCGTATCTGGATCTTTGGTCCGTAAAGGAGGAGCTTATGAAAACCATGCCCCGTCAGATTGTCTGGACGTTTCTTAGCCTAACGCTCATCCTGTCGGCGTGCAACCTGCCGCTGCAGCCGACCCAAGTGCCGCAGGGCACGCCGAGCCAGCCGACCCAACCCTCTCAGACCACGCCGAGTCCGGTGCTGCCGCCGCCGGCGGGCATCTACCCAGCACCGTTCTCCGCGTACCAGGAGATCAAGGTTAAACTGCCCGCCGGTTTCGCCGGAGGTGGTTACAGCCTGCCGCTTGACCTGAACCAGGTACAGGGGTTTGACCTGGTCTCCCTGACCGCAGCCCAGCGAAGCCTGCTCGCCAAGAATGGGTTCGCAATCGCCACGCCGGTCGCGGACCAATACCGTGAGTTCTATCAGATCTATGAATCGAACCGCTACGAGCAGGTGCCGGTTTTCGTGACCACGGACTCCGTATACCATATCTACCACCTGATTTTCGACAAGATGCTGCGCGACCTGGAAACCGGTTCGTTCATCGCGACCCTGAAAACCCTGACCAGCAGTATGCTGGGCGCCTCCTATCAGCAGTACCAAAAGGTCCGGGGCACGGCCCTGGAGGATCCAGCCCTGCGCAACGTCGCGTACTTTGCGGTCGCAGCCCAGCTGCTCGGACTGCCGGATGCCGTCCCGGCGGAGGCTTCCAGCCTGGTGAGCGCTGAGCTGGCCCTGATTAATGCCGCTGCCGGTCCCGCGTATTCGCCGATTTGGAATCGCCCCGATCTGCCCAACGACATGAAGCTGATTGAGGATTACAGCCAGTACATCCCGCGCGGCCACTATACTCGCAGTGAGGATCTGAAGATGTATTTCCGTGCCATGATGTGGTACGGACGGATGACCTTTCGCATGACCGATGACTTCGAAACCCGCCGCGCCCTGCTCCTGGTTCAGACCATGCGTTCGGCCAAAACCCCCGATGGGAAATATGCTTACACTCTTTGGGAAAACATTTACGACCCGACCGTCTTCATCGTCGGTAAGGCAGACGACCTGGGCTACCACGAGTATGGGGCACTTTCAGACCAGGTTTTCGGTTCGAACCCCGACCCCAGCCAATTCGCCGACCCGTCGCTCTTTGCCCAATTTAAGCAACTCGCCCAGACCCTGCCCCCACCCCAGGTCAATTCGATGTGGGTTTGGATCTGGCAGGACCCGACGCAGGTCACCAAAGGCTTCCGTTTCATGGGGCAGCGCTTCACCCTGGATGCCTACGTATTCGGCCAGGTCATCTGGCGGAAGGTTGGCACACAATCCGACCCCCGTAATTTACCGAAAGGCCTGGATTTCTTTGCAGCCATGGGTTCCCAGGAGGCCTATGCCATTCTGAAGGATTCCGGCGAAACCCAATTTGCCAATTATGACACCCAGATGACCAAGGTCCGCAATGAGGTCGCCGCGCTGGGGACCGATTCATGGACCCAGAACCTGTACTGGAGCTGGTTATACTCCTTCCAGCCACTCCTGACACCCAAGGACAATCGCTACCCGCCCTTCATGCAAACCCAGGCCTGGGCCCGTAAGGACCTGCAAACCGCCCTGGCCTCCTGGACCGAGCTCAAGCACGACACCATCCTGTATGCCAAGCAGGTGATGGCAGAGATGGGCGGCGGTGCCCCGGAAAACATCCCCCATGGCTACGTCGAACCGGATCCGGAGGCTTATGCCCGCCTGCTGGCCCTGGCGCAGATGACCGAAAGCGGCCTGCAGGACAGGGGCCTGCTCAGCAGTGTGACCAAGACGAACCTGGATAATTTAACCGAGGAACTGACCTTTCTGGAGGGTGTTTCCGAAAAGGAACTGGCAGGCCAGCCGCTGACCGACGATGACTACACCCATATCATGTACTGGGGCGGAACGCTGGAGCAGTTCACGCTAGCGGCGGCAGACCAGGCCGATCCGTCCGACCGCGACTTGAGCGACCAGAAGGCAGCCCTGGTGGCCGATGTCGCCACCGGTCCCACCGACACTGGCAGCCTGGTCGCCCTCGAAGAGGGCGAGGGACAGCCGACCTTGATCTACGTGGTTTTACCCGATTCGCCTTGGCGCGTGGCCGTCGGCGCGGTCTATTCGTATTATGAGTTCACCGTTCCGGCCGACCAGCGCATGACCGATGAAACCTGGCAGGCGATGGTCGAGGGCGGTACGAATCCCGCTCAACCCGATTGGACGAAAACCTTTATCGCCCCATGAAACCTACGAAACGACCGAAGGCGGAGGACAGGCAGATCTTGCTCCGCCTCACGGTCCTGATATTATTCTACGAAGGTCTGTCCGCCTGCACCTCACGGCCCCAGGTGGCCAGCCTGGCCCTGCTCGGCGATATCGTGCTCGGCCGCGGTGTGCTTCCGACGGCCAGTTCGCTGTCCTATCTGAAACCCGACTTGTCCACCGCCGACCTGGCTCTCGCCAACCTCGAAAGCCCCCTCGCCCCGCTCCCGCCCCCCATAAGCTCGACCTACAACCTGTGCGCCCCTTCCGCGCGCGCCAGCCTGCTGGCCGTTTGGAGCCTGGACATGTTGTCGCTCGCCAATAATCACCAGCTGGATTGTGGGAGCGACGGGCCCTCCATGACCCGCTCGGCTCTGGCTGCGGTCGGCATCACCCCCCTGGGGCCTGGCAGCGAGCCCGTGTACCAGGATGTGCACGGGGTCCACCTGGCTTTTCTGGCATTTGACGATGTCTCCTCCCCTCTGGATATCGATGCCGCCACACAGGCCATCCGGAGCGCGCGCCAGACCAGCGCGGTGGTCATCGTCGCCATGCACTGGGGAGAGGAGTATCAGGGCGGTGCCTCTGAGCGACAGGTGACCCTGGCACAAGAGATGTCCGCAGCCGGCGCCGCATTGATCTGGGGCGCCCACCCGCACGTCCTGCAGCCCGCGGCATGGATCCAGATTGGACGAAGCAGGACCCTGGTCCTGTATAGCCTGGGCAATGCCCTGTTCGACCAGGAAGGTCTGGCCGATACCCGCCGGTCCGCGCTGGTGTCAGTGACGGTCTCCAACCAGGGTGTTCAATCGGTCCATATCATGCCTTTCATGATCGATCCAGCCAAGAGCCGCGTGACAGAACCTGATACGATCAGCGCAGAGAAGATCCGGGCCCGGATCAACCTGCCCTGATAGCTGACCTCGCCCTGGCGGGACCACGGGGTTCCAGGACTATAATCCACTTATGATCCGCACCATCCTGCACCTCGATCTGGATGCTTTCTTCTGTGCTGTGGAAGAGCTGCACGATCCCTCACTGCATGGGAAAGCATTTGCCGTAGGCGGGCGTCCCGAGGAACGCGGAGTGGTAGCGTCCTGCTCCTATGTCGCGCGCCAATTCGGGGTTCACTCAGCCATGCCGATGAGCCGGGCATTACGCCTCTGCCCATCATTGGTGGTCATTTCCCATCACCGCGGGAACTACCGGGAAATGTCCGAAAAGGTGATGGAGCACCTGCACAATCTCTCTCCGCTGGTTGAACAGATCTCGATCGATGAGGCGTTTGTGGATATAAGCGACCTGCATGATCCGCCCTTCGAGATCGCCCGGAGGCTACAGGCTCAGGTCAACCGGGACCTCAGCCTGCCTTGCTCGATAGGTGTGGCGAAAAATAAACTGGTTGCCAAGATCGCCACGGAGGTGGGCAAGAAATCGGCCCAGAAAGGTGAGCCTCCCAATGCGATCACGGTCGTCCCGCCCGGGCAGGAAGCGACCTTTCTGGAACCTCTGCCAGTTGGTCTGCTGTGGGGTGTTGGGCCCAAAACTGCCACAAGGCTGGCCGCCTTCGGCATTCAAACCATCGGAGATCTCGCTCGCCGCCCGCTGGCGGACCTGACGCGCTGGTTCGGCGAGAATGGCCGCGAGATGTCCCGGCACGCCCAGGGCATCGACGACAGCCTGGTTGAGACCGAACATGAGGTCAAGTCGATCAGCCAGGAGACTACCTTTGCACGGGATGTGCATGATGACAAGATCCTGGCGGATACGCTGCGGGGGCTGGCTGCTCAGGTCGGCCGCCGCTTGAGGCAGGCGGACCTCGCCGGGATGACGGTCAAGATCAAACTGCGCTGGCCGGATTTCACCACCCTGACGCGCCAGGTCACCCTAGCTCAGCCCACCGACCAGGATGAGGAGATCTATGCCCAGGCGCTTGCCTTGCTGGCAAAAGTGCGCTCGAAGGGCAAGGCCGTCCGCCTGATCGGTGTCGGCGTGAGCGGCCTAGGCACGCCTGTGCGCCAGCTGGAGCTGTGGGGGGCAGGGTCGGAGAAGACGCGCCGGCTGCAGGAGGTCCTGGATGTCCTTCAGGCAAAATACGGCCGGGATGCCATCCAGCGTGGAAACAGAAAACGGTACGATGATTGGGAGGAGGAAGATGGCCATTAAAACGGCAAGCATCCGCTTGAACACGCACGGGAACATCGATGTCCACGATATCACCGACGAGGTCGCCGAGGCAGTTGCCCAGAGCGGCCTGGGAGCCGGTACGGCGACGGTCTTCTGCCCATCCTCCACCAGCGCGCTTACGACGGTGGAGTACGAACCGGGCGCGCTCTCCGACCTGGCACGCATGTTCGAGGAGTTGGTACCCTCCAACCGAGACTACGCGCACAACGCAACCTGGGACGACGGTAACGGCTTCTCGCATATGCGCGCCTCCCTGCTGGGTCCATCGCTCACCATCCCCTTCGTGGACGGGCGCCTGACGCTCGGAACCTGGCAGCAGATCATCTACGTGGACTTCGATATCCGCCCGCGCCACAGGGAGCTGGTGATACAGATGCTGGGGGAATAGCGAAGGACCAGAGGCAGGATGATCCACCCAAGTATTGAGATTCACAGGGGGAGCATATAAAAAGAGGAACGGATAAACAACCTCAAAGTTGCCTCCTGTTCGACTGGGGCAACACGCTGATGCGTGATTTCTCAGCATTCGAGGGACCGATGAAAGACTGGCCAATCGTGGAAGCCGTGCCAGGGGCCCAGGAAGCCCTGACCGCCCTCCATGCCGATTGGACTCTGGCCCTGGCCACCAACGCTGATGACTCCGCTGAAGAGGACATCTGGGCTGCGCTACGCCGCGTCGGCCTAGACCAGGAGCTGGACAAAGTCTACTGTTACACGAACATCGGCTATAAAAAGCCCTCCCCCAAGTTCTTCCAGCACATCCTGGCCGATCTCCACCTGACACCCGACCAGGTCGTCATGATCGGCGATTCCTATGAAAACGATGTGCTGGGCGCGAATCGCAGCGGCCTCCGCGCCATCTGGTTCAACTGGCAAACCTCGGAAATTCGGGAAACCGTAAGGCACCGGACCATCCACGAACTGGGTGAACTGCCTGGTATTTTGAAGGAGTTGAAATAACGAACTTGACACCGGTCGAACGGCTAGGCTGGAACGCATCCATTCGGGGAGCATCCTCGTCTGGCAAGGCAGCTAATCATCTCCTCCAGCGTCAGCTCGCTGTTTTCAAACTTCTCCACCTCGGGACTCGCCGACTGCAGAATCGCCATCGCACGGAGGATCTCAGCCCATCAAGTGAAATGGAATTCCCCGAACACCGCCCCTGAAGGGGTCATTAAAGCACAGTGGTAGAATCGTCTGCATGCCGTCCTCACAGGTCGAACAAGAAGTCCGCCAGCACCTGCGCTACAATGTGACCGTCAACATGTTCGACGGCGCTTTTTTCGGCTTCGGGTTCGGCTTCAGTTCTCTAACCACGTTTGTACCCATCTTCCTCAGCCGGATGACCTCTTCGGCCATCCTCTTCGGCCTGGTGCCCTCGATCCATAATACCGGCTGGCTTTTTCCCCAGTTGCTGACCGCAGGTTGGGTATCCCGCTTGCGCCGCTACAAACCATCCGTCCTGCTCATGACCGTCAATGAGCGCCTGCCCTTCGTGGGTCTGGCGGCGGTCGCCTGGTTCCTGCCGGGGCTTGGCAGGCAGATCGGGCTGGTCCTGACGTTCCTGCTGCTCGCCTGGCAGGGGCTGGGCGCGGGCTTCACGGCGAACCCCTGGACGAGTTTCATCGCCAAGATCATCCCTTCTGAGTTTCGCGGCACCTTTTTCGGCAGTCAGGCGGCGGCTTCCAATTTCATGATGAGCGTAGGGGCGGTTCTGGCTGGGATCCTGCTCACTAGGGTCAGCGACCGTTTCAACTTCAGCCTGATCTTCCTCCTGACCTTCGGTTGCATGATCGTTTCATGGATTTTTCTCTCCTCCAGCCGCGAACCGGTAGACCTGGAAAAAGAGGTGCCGGCTAAACCAGCCCCTTTCTGGAAAGGGACACGCACCATCTTACGCAAAGACGTGAATTTCCGCTGGTTCATCACGGCGCGGATGCTCTCCCAAATCGCCATCACGGGCTTTGCGTTCTATATCATCTATTGCGTGAAGCAGTTCTCCATGAACGACCTCACCGCTGGGATCTTGACCGCCGCCTCCACCATCAGCCAGATCATCGCCAACCCGCTGATGGGCTGGGCCGGGGACCGCTGGGGGCACCATACCGTCCTGTTGCTGGGGGCGTTCGCCGCGGTGTTGAGCGGCTTACTGGCCTGGTACGCTCCTGGCCTGATCTGGTTCTACCCGGCCATGGTCCTGGCTGGCCTCGCGAACGTCGCGGTCTGGACAATCGGGATGGCGATGACGGTCGAATTCGGCAGCGAGGCCGAACGCCCGGTCTATATCGGTCTGTCCAACACGCTGGTGGCCCCTTTTGCAATTCTTGCCCCCATCTTCGGAGGCTGGCTGGCTGACGCGGCCGGTTACCGGATCATGTTCCTCTTCGCGGCAGCCGGTGGGCTGATTACCATGGCAGTGTTGTATTTGTGGGTACGTGATCCGCGCCACGTGGATAAGACGCCCGAACCTGCGAGCTTTTGAAAAGCTTTGCCTCTACAATGGTCTTTTGGATTACTATCATTAACCTGGACCAAATCGTGGTCCCATGGGGTCAAGATTCCCCTACCCGGAAGAATGAGGAAGAGACATGCCCAGAAAAGATCCTCGTATGAAAGAACTGCACGAGTGGCAGAAAAAAATCATCCTGAGCGGCGGGCCGGAACGTATAAAAAAACAGCATGCCAAGGGCAAGCTGACCGCCCGGGAACGCCTCGGCCTGTTGCTCGACCCGGGGTCTTTCAACGAGCTCGAACCCTTTGTGACACCCCGCGGCGATTTGCTGGGTGACGCCGCGGGGCGGGTTCCGGGAGACGGTGTCGTGGTCGGCTTCGGTAAGGTCGATGGCCGCACAGTCTATGTCTATGCGCAAGATTTTACCGTCCACGGTGGGACATTGGGCGAGATGCACTCCCGTAAAATCTGTCGCATCATGGATCTGGCAGTTCAGAACGGCAAGCCGATCCTAGGCTTGCTGGATTCGGGCGGGGCACGGATCCAGGAAGGCATCCATTCTCTGAACGGCTATGGGGAGATTTTCCAGCGCAATGCTCTCTATTCCGGGAGGGTACCGCAAATCAGCATCCTGCTCGGACCCTGCGCGGGCGGGGCAGCTTACTCACCTGCCCTGACCGACCTGATCATCATGGTGGAGAAGCAGTCCTTCATGTTCCTCACCGGACCGGAGGTCATCAAGGCCGTCACCAATGAGATCGTCGACTCTGCGGGCCTGGGGGGCGCGGAGGTGCACACTGCCGTGTCCGGCACCGCCCATCTGGCCGCTTCCTCAGAGCGGGAAGCGCTATCCCTGGCGCGGCTGGCGCTCAGTTATCTGCCATCCAACCACACCGAGCCTCCTCCACTCGCCCACACGGGCGACGATCCCCGACGCATGGACCCCGCACTCAATGCGCTCGTCCCCCTCGACCCATCCGAACCATACAACATGCATGCCGTCCTGGTAAGTGTCGTGGACCAGGGTACGCTGCTCGAACTGATGCCCTCCTGGGCCAAAAACGCCATCATCGGGCTGGCACGCCTGGCGGGTCGGAGCGTGGGCATCGTTGCGCAGGAGCCGTCGGTCATGGCCGGGGTGCTCGACATCGACGCGGCTGATAAGATCGCCCGCTTCGTCCGCCTGTGCGACTGCTTCGGACTGCCGATCGTGACATTCGTCGATTCGCCCGGATTCCTGCCCGGTGTGGCACAGGAACACGGCGGTGTCATCCGTCACGGAGCCAAGGTACTATATGCGTATTCCGAGGCGGTCGTTCCGAAGGTGAGCGTTATCACCCGCAAGGCGTACGGCGGATCCTATATCGTAATGTCAAGCAAATCGCTTGGTGCGGACCTGGCCTTCGCCTGGCCATCGGCGGAGATCGCGGTCATGGGCGCGGAGGGCGCGGTCAATATCCTCTACCGGAATGAAATCGCCTCGGCAGGTGATCCCGAGGCCGCTCGTAAAAAATATGCTGACGAGTACCGACAGAAATTTTCCAGCCCCTATCAGGCGGCGTCAGCCGGGTTCATTGATGATGTGATCGAACCCGGTGTCACACGCCCGCGTCTGATCGCCGCGCTCGACGCACTCCAAAACAAGACTCTCGTGCGACCGTCGCGGCGGCACGGGAATATGCCAGTTTAGCCCTCCCATGGAAAGAATGTCCGCGCAACCGGAATCAATGCTGGGATTTTTCAGACGCGTTCCCGGACCCAACGGTCATAGACGAAACCCTGGGGAGGCAGGACGGAGGGGTTCATCATGACCAAGAAGGATCAACACCTGCCCGGCAGCGCCTTAAAAATACCCACCGGGCTTCCCTCCGATTACCAGGACGATCAACGCATGCTTGCCCCCATCCCGGGCATCGTGAAGCAGGTTTATGTCCGGGACGGAGAGCGGGTCACAGCCGGGGATCCTCTCTTGGTCATCGAGGCAATGAAGATGAAGAACACCCTGCGCTCTGGGCACGACCTGGTTATCTCATCTGTACATATCCAGGCAGGAGAGGTGATCAAGGCCGGCCAGGTGCTGATCGAATTTCAAAGACCGGTTCCTTAAGGACAAGCATGGAAAAAACTCAAAGGGTTGCTCTCGTCACTGGAGCCAACCGGGGACTCGGATTCGAAGTCTGCCGCCAGCTGGCTCAGAGGGATTACCAGGTGATCCTCGCCAGCCGGGATACGGCTAAGGGGCTGTCTGCCGTCCAGAAGTTAAAGGACGAAGGACACCCGGTCCTCTTCCAGCCTATGGATGTCACCCAGGCGTCCAGCGTGGCCGCAATCGGACAATTCCTTGAGCACAAATTCGGCTGCCTGGATGTCCTGGTCAATAATGCCGGCATCTATCTGCGCCGCGAGGACGAGGACATCACGACGGTTTCCATTGACACCCTGGAACGCACGGTCTCGACCAACGCCTTCGGCGCCCTACGGGCGAGCCAGATGGCGATCCCGCTGATGCGCAAAAATGCTTACGGTCGTCTGGTCAACGTCTCTTCCACCATGGGGCAGCTTTCCCGACTCGACAGCTCTTCGCCCGCATATAGGCTGTCCAAAGCCATCATGAACGCTTTGACCCGGATGCTGGCAGACGCTACCCGCGGGACGGATATCCTGGTCAATGCCTGCGCTCCAGGTTGGATTAAAACGGATATGGGTGGGCCGGGTGCCCATCGATCCGTCGAGCAGGGAGCAGACACCATCGTCTGGCTTGCGACCCTTCCGAGCGGTGGTCCGTCCGGGGCATTTTTCCAGGACCGGAAACAAATTGAGTGGTGACGACCATAGCGGTGCGCAGACCATTATTCGGTGGAACTCAACGATGGCATGCCCTTCCACTCTCGCCTCATCGAGATTTAATAATATCTTTCCGTTTAGTTCATTGGATGGATCGATCCATACTCTGATAGCAGTTGAGAGCGTCGTCAAGTAAAATTCAATCACTCTTTACAACCATTCGAGGTTGATTATGCGTGCCGTGGCCATCATCGGGATCGGACAAACCCCCATCGACGAACATTGGGATCGCTCCCTGCGGGAACTAGCAGGGGAGGCAGTGCTGAACGCCCTGCATGACGCTGGACGTGAGACGGCCGAAGGCCTGTACATCGGGAACATGATGTCTGGGATGATTAACAGTCAGAACCAGCTGGGTGCTCTGATCGCCGATTGGGTGGGGCTGCGCGGCACGGAGGCTGTCAAGATCGAATCCGCGTGCGGTTCAGGCGGGGCAGCCCTGCGCTCGGCATTGATGGCAGTCGCTTCCGGCGAACTGGAGTCAGCCGTCGTGGCTGGCGTCGAAAAAATGACTGACCGTCATCCCCACGAAGTCACGGCTGCCCTGGCGACCGCTGCAGATGCCGATTACGAAGTGGATATGGGTGTCTCGTTCGTCGGCCTGAACGCCATGGTTATGCGGCGGTATATGCACGAATACGGTTGGAAACATGCCGACTTCGCCCCCTTCGCCATCAACTCCCATGCGAATGCCCTGGACAACCCATACGCCCGCCTGCATCAGAAGATCACGATGGAGGATTTCGAGAAAGCCTACATGATCGCCACACCGATCAACCTCCTGGACGCCTCTCCAATCGGCGATGGTGCGGCTGCGTGCTATCTGGTTCCGGCCGACACACTCGCTCCGGGTACACCGAGAGTCGTCATCGCCGCCTCCGCTTTCGCGACCGATACTATTGCGGTCCACAGCCGGCCGGAGAGCCTGTTCCTGACAGCGGCCTTTCAGTCTGCCAAGGCGGCCTACCAGCAGGCAGGCCTGACGCCAGAGGATATCGATGTATTCGAGCTGCACGATGCCTTCACCATCATGGCGGCTCTTTCGCTCGAGGCTTCCGGCTTCGCCGAACGCGGTCAGGGGGTGAAACTCGGCCTAGATCGCGCCATCACCCCGAAAGGCCGGATACCGATTTGTACGCGCGGCGGGCTCAAAGCCCGCGGCCATCCGGTCGGAGCAACAGGGATCTACCAGGTCGTCGAGGTCGTCCAGCAGTTGCGCGGCGTATGCGGAAAGACCCAGGTGGAGGGCGCCTCGATCGGGATGGCGCAAAACATAGGTGGGAGCGGAGCGACCGTCATCACCCATATCCTCAAAATTGAGTGATCCATCCATCCCCAGCAAACGGCACGTTTTTCATTGTAAAATTACTCCATGCGCAACTTCCTCCGCTGGCTAGTCCGTCTTCTGATCAACCTATTCGCCCGCGTCGAGGTTCGCGGCCTGGAGAATGTACCCCAAGGAACCAGCTTTGTCATCGCTTCCAACCACCTGGGTTTCATTGATACATTTCTGGTCTTTTACGCCCTCAACCGCTGGGATCTTTTCGTCCTGATCGGCGAAAAGTGGGGCGAAATCCCCTTCTTTCGTTGGGTCGGAAAATATTTCAATTTCGTCTTCATCGACCGCTTCAACCCGGACGTGAAAGCTATGCGCGCCGTCCTGGAGCGGATGAAGGCCGGTCAAGTGCTGGTCATCGCCCCGGAGGGGACCCGGAGCCGTACGGGGGCGCTGATCGAGGGCAAACCCGGTGTAAGCTACCTAGCGGCCAAGCTGGGATATCCGATCGTCCCCGCCGCCATCACGGGGACGCCGGACCGGGTCATCCTGGACCATCTCCTGCATTTTAAGCGCGCCCCTGTGACCGTGACCGCGGGACCGGTTTTTCGCCTGCCGTCGCTCCCGCTCAAGGATCGCGAAAAGGCGCTGCAACGTGACACCGACGAGATCATGTGCCGGATCGCAGCCCTGCTCCCGGAGAAATACCGGGGGTGGTATGCGGCCCACCCACGATTAAAAGAACTGCTTGCCACAAATTCATGACGGGTGGCGGTCTATCGACCGTCACTCGCCTCTATCGGTTGCAGTGTAAAACCATTGCCTTCAGGCATGTGTATGCAAGCCACTAACTCGAAGGCTGTAGCCTCTTGAATACAAGAACATCTGTGCTACAATAGGCAAGATGGTGATCCATCAAGCCTTCAAGTTCCGGCTTTACCCTAACGCTGACCAGCGACAGGCACTGTCCCGCCAATTCGGCTGTTCACGCTTCGTCTACAACTTCTTTCTGCGTGAGCGCATGGATTTCTACGCCGCCCACAAGGGGGAAAAGAAGCAGGACTTGACTTTCCATGACACCGCCTTGCGGTTAACCGCCTTGAAACGACAGCCAGAGTACGCCTGGCTGTGCGAAGTCAATTCTCATGCCTTGCAGGTGGCCTTGCGCGATCTGGACACGGCGTACAGGAACTTTTTTGCGGGGCGAGGGAAGTTTCCGAAGTTCAAATCCCGGCGTGCCCGGCAATCCTTTGGCGTCCCGCAGCGCTTCACGCTGGACGCCGAGCAGGGGCGCCTCGCCATCCCCAAGCTGACGCCGCTCAAGATCGTGGTGCACCGCCCGGTAAGGGGAACGCTCAAGAGCGTGACCATTTCCTGCAGCCCGTCAGGCCGGTATTTCGCCTCCATCCTGTGCGAAGTGGAAATGCAAGACCCTCCGTCTAAACGCAGAGGGAAAGAACTGGGCCTGGACCTGGGGCTGAAGAGTCTTGTTGTCACTTCGCAGGGGGAGAAGATCGATCCGCCTCAATTTCTACGCCGGGCGGAAGAGAAGCTGGGGCGAGTGCAGCGCCAACTCTCCCGAAAAGAGCAGGGGTCCCAGAACCGCGAGAAAGCGCGGGTGAAGGTGGCGAGATTGCATGAGAAAGTTGCCAACCAGCGAGCGGACTTTCTTCACAAGCTGAGC
>JBEKFY010000008.1:0-110725 GCA_050013095.1 Anaerolineales bacterium
AGGTTGCGCAGGCGGGGCTGTTGCCCAAATCCGATACTGAACCCCAGCTTCCAGGCTTCATTACTGAGTTCGATCGCTATGTAAAGGTTCGGTGGAAAAGTGGTATCCTTTCCAATGTGGGATGTTTCTGGTTTCATATAAGCTCCTTTCCTGAAATGGTTTTGGCCTAAAAGGAGCTTACCAGAAACGGCCCACGCTTTCAAATTTCCCCCATATTATCTATTGATAAGACCGGTTTACCATAGTTGTCCTTAATGGGAATAACCAAGGCCGACTCGTCTACCAGTTACCACAACGATGGGGTAGGGGAGTGTTTCCATCAGGATAGCTTTTCAGCAATCCGAACAAGCTCTAATGGGTCATCCAATAACTCCATCATCAAGCTTATGGAATCTTCTAGTGTTTTCCAAACAAAAATTTCGCTACTGCTGTGGGAGTGTCGAATTGGAATAGCAAGGCCTGCACAAGGCACCCCTGCTCTCGCTCGGATCACTGTTGTGTAGTCCGCTGCCGTAGACGGAAGTGGGACAATTTGATGCAACAGACCTTTTTTTTGAACCACACTCAATACATGGTCAACAAGGCCAAGGTGGAGGTCTTGTGCGCCCCGCAATATACCGATGCCGCCGTTGAGACGGGTTTGGCTTTCGCCGTCAACGGTATTAGGGGGTACCCAATCACGTACATCAACCGTATCGATGCCAAGCATCAGGGCCGGATTAATCCGTTGGGCTGCAACACCGGCGCCAACCCATGCCGCATACGTATCAATGGCCTCTTCTTGAACGGTGGCTGTCAAGATTACTTTTACCGGTAAAGTTTTATTCACTAAACGGCGCGCAATTTCTGACAGAACAAATAATCCGGTGCGATCGTCAGCCGATTTTCCGATGATCATATCTGGTCCTAATGGTTCAATCTGGGAGGAAAAACACACCCGATCTCCCAATTGTATGCCAAGCTCACCTACTTTCGTTGCAGAAACCGCTCCTATATCTATCCGGATGTCAGAGATTGTTGTATCCTCGCCATCCCGGATAATTGTTGAAAGACCACGTACGGGTCCCTTGGCGCCGAGAATCACCAAAGGTTGCATGTAAAACTGTTCGGGATGAAGATAGCCTTGAGGTTTCACCTGGAGGTAGCCATCTGTGGTGATCCCGCTTACGATAAGCGCGACCTCATCCATATGAGCACTGATCATGATGACTGTGCCATCACTCGGCCCCATTACTGCATATAGATTCCCAATTCGGTCGGTTTCAATACTCCCAACATAAGGCGTAAGGAGTTGTGTTAATTCCTCCCGCACTGCCCCTTCCATCCCTGGCGGACCAAAGACTGAGGCAAGTTTCTTATATTTATCGAATCCGCTCCAGTTTAAAGAGGTCATTTAGTGTAACTCCTCCCAAGGTGCTCGACCAATGTAAAACAAACAAGTCGAGCTACCCAGGCTTTCTATTTCAATAGTATCCGTAAGCTCAGAATAGACCGATCCTCCGAGCACATCAAAAACCCGCCTTGGCTCGGGGAGAACGATTCTTCTGTGGCCTTTATGTTTCCAATGAAGAGCCAAGAAACAATCATTTACATATAAAATATCATCGCCCGGATTGGTAATGCCATCAGGATTCCAGCCGGCCCGCTGAAATTCTTCTTGGTTTCCAGGGAGGTAAACTTCGCTTTGATTATAAATATGCACTCCGGCAAAGCGGGCAATCTGGCGCAGTATAGCTGGCGGGGCAAATGGTGCGCCTATAAAAACCGAGTTCCACGATTTACGGCTTCGTAAGGCAAACCCGATTTTCCCATCCCGGCTATAACGACCTAGGGCTATTGCTTGACCGTCTTCGATACATATACGTGGGCTTAAAAGCTGGTTTGTACCGAAGTATTCTTCAAAATCTCCGTCTACCCAAGTCGGTTGGAGATTCCCCAGGTTGGTTTTTGATGTAATGGGATGAGCGTCCCACAATATTTTGATGAACATTTCGGAGGGTGCTTCAATACAGGATACATCCATACCAATCAAATCCGAAACATTATTCAGATCCACGCTGGTTTTCACAATCCCGGGAGTTCCGAACCACACCAGAGTTCTATTTTTTCCTTTTATTCGGGCGTTGATAAAATTACGCATTTCCTCATCCACCCAATAAGAATTTATCCAGCAGAAAACCTTATAACGATTAATATCAATCTTATCAAGGTCCGATGTCAGGTAGATATCATATGGACAGCCAAGATGAGCCATTAAATCAGAGGCTCTTGGTTCACGAGAGATAAATGGATCAACCCGGTAAGCCTCTCGCCCTGTTGAGGCGAAGATACTCCTTTCGTCGACAAAAACAGCGACTTGGGCGACCGAACTGCGATCTGTTTTCAATGCATAATCAGCGATCACGCGAGCCTGTGCCATGAAACTCATAATGGCCGGGTCATCAAACCACCCTTTGAAGAGGGAGAACCAGGCCATGTCGACGCCTCTCACCAGGGCATGGCAAAAATCGCGCTGAATGAGCATTAGACTCTCGCCCAAAGTCTCAGGACGGCCACATAAGTCTTGAATTGGATCTGCCAAACTGGTCCGTGTATCCGTCTCAGCCAGCCATAACTTACCGTGTAATTTGATAGAGTCAACAATAGATGTAAATGAAGCTTCGTGCCCCAACGACCGATCCATATAACTATTGGGGCCCGCGAGGACGTTAACAAGGTCAGATTCAAGTACTTTTTTTAAACAAAAGTGACCCGAGTGCTGACCTGTCAATGGGTTGTCGAGCCAATCGAGTATGTGCCCATAAAAAGCCCCGAATAATTTCTTCCCCCTGCATTCCTCGTTAACAACTTTACCAAATCCAATTATCAAGTCCGCTAATAGCTCATTATAGAATTCAAAGAAATCGCAGATATAGCGCCTCTTTTGCGGATCTCGTATCGAGCCAAGATCACCTGTAATTATCTCCGCCCATTCGGGAATCGTTGTCCCATCAATAGAAGTTTTTATTCCCCATCCCTTTATCAGGTTTTCATCGGAGTCGTATTTTTCCCGCAGCCATTTTCTAAAGGCCTCGATCATTGGCAGGCTGCAATCGGTAACATAACGCAGCGGAGTCCGGTAAAACCATTCCCACGTGTGTCCTGCGCCTACCAAATATAAAACAACATGATCCCCATAATACTTTTCACTTTCCCGTATAACCAATCGGACGAATTGGCAAGCCTCCTTGAACCAAATAGGAGAAGCCATGGATTGCCCATATCGCTGACCAGAACTATCGACCTGTTGTTCGCCAGGATGAGCACTTACCCACCAGTCGGGAGCGTTTACGTGCAATTCTAAAATGATATAGCAATTTGAGTTAGTCTCAAGTATTTTATCTAAGCTGCGATGCAAAGCACTTAAATCAAAACTATCTGGACCCACCAATATTTCATCAATCTTAATATTGCAGTAAGCGGTTTTGTAGCCCGATTGTGAAAAATCTTGATATGTCCGGGTACTTTGCGCTCCATCCTTGTAGCCAATCAGCAGAATTGGTTCTCCATTGACAAAAACCGTTGGTACACCTCCACATTGCTCAATAGAGCAGACTAGGCTCATTGTGAGCGTATCTCCTTCACCACACTCTCACATGTTTCCAGGACCCGTTCCACAATTGATTGAGTGATGTCGCGGTACGTTATAAACCGTATCTGCTTTGAGGAAAATACGCTGGCATAAACTCCGCGAGTTTCTAGAAGATTCTCAAAATCCTGAGCATCTTTGACAAGGTCCGATACATCGAAAAGTACAATGTTTGTTTGAACCAGATCTAACATCAGTTTGATGCCATTGAGTTTGGTGAGCCCTTGCGCAAGTATTTTTGCGTTTTGATGATCGATTTTAATTTGAGGGATCATTGTGTCAAGTGCTACCAAGCCAGCAGCCGCTAAAATGCCGACTTTCCGCATTTGCCCGCCTAACAGGAAACGATATTCGCGTGCGTGATCGATAAATTCTCGCTTCCCAAGAAGTACAGATCCCACTGGTGCTGATAAACCCTTGCTCAAGCAAAACGTTACTGAATCGGCACAGCTGGCAAGCTCCGCGGCTGAAACACCAAGGGCAGTAGCCGCATTGAAGATTCGAGAACCGTCTAAATGTAGATGCAAATTATATTTCAATGCAAAAGAATAGTACTGTTCCATTTCCTTCTTATCTAGCACAAGGCCACCGGAACTGTTGTGCGTATTTTCAATAGCGAGTACACGTTGTCGCAAACTCGTCGGACGAGTTATGTAATCCTCTACTTCTTCAAGGCTTATTCTCCCATTTTCGTCTGAAAAGGATAAAAGCATTACTCCCCCGATACGCGCTGGAGCGCCTGCTTCGAAACGGACCAGGTGTGATTGTCTGCCTGCCACAACAACTTCCCCGGGAGCTGCTACCGTCAGGGTGCCTAACAGATTGCCCATCGTCCCGCTTGAAACAAATAAAGCCGCCTCCTTCTTCAGTAATGCTGCGGCACGCTGCTCGAGCTCATTAACTGTTGGATCTTCTCTGAACGCATCATTTCCTACAGCTGCGGTCGCCATCGCTTGCCGCATGAGATCTGTCGGCGTCGAAGAACTATCACTTCTTAGATCTATCATCTAATCACTTATCCCTTCAATGGGTATTGTCCGTATTCCAGATTCAACTCAATAATCCTGTTGATTTGTTCGGGTTTTACTGGCAGAGAAATGATATTGGAGGACGTCACGAAAGACCCGTTTTTTCCTGCCACCATAACCTGCCGTCTTACCTCCTGTCGAAGAGCCTCGTCGCTCCCATAAATCAACAGGTCAATGGGGTCCAAGTTCCCAAACACACAAATATCTGGGCCCAGGCTCTTGCGAACATCTTCAACATTTATCCGATTCCCGCTCTTGTCTTGGCTTTCAACGACCACCCCATCATAACTTACGGCCCTCGCTGTGCTCAGGAGCGGCAGACAATTGCCAGTTAAATAAGCAATTGCTTTTAGACCGAGTCGGTGAGCCTCAGTTACAATTTGGCGATGGAGAGGTGCTATTGTATCAACATATATTTTTGGGGGTATGATATCTGCGGAAATAAGCATTTCTGCCAGCCAGATCCCATCCAGGCCGACCATTGATGCTGCTCGTACAACCTCAAATTCCTGCCTGGCATTCATCTCAAGAAGCGACGTGAAGAGTTTTGGCTTTGTCAATGTGGCGATCAGTCCTTCTTCAAGGCCGAAAAACACCAAGCTATTAAAAAACAGATTACTCATTGGAAGAGTAATGAAAGTATCACGACCATACAATTGAACGAGGCGCCTGGGTGGATCCAGAAATCCTTGCTCAATCAATTCATTTGCTGAGCGAATCTGGGCGTCTCTCAGGTCTACGCTCTCTTTAATACTATCGAGAGGCCTGTTTAATTTAATATAGCTGTAGCCATAATCTAGTCCAGGTCCATTGCTTCTTTCTTGGGCAGAAGTCAGGGTAAGATCCAACCTAATATCATCGCGCTGGCCCGTTGAAAGATTTTCAACAAAAGCTTTATTTTCATCCCAGACAATTTTATGTTTCTTTTCCCAATCATGGTTGATTCCAGAATCTGAATGGATCCAATCCTCCCGGTGCAATTGAAATGTGGATGCCATGGCGTTAAAACGATCTTCATTGGTGCCAAAAATATAATCTTGAGAGGTAATGCCAGCGCATTTAGCTTTGTAATCACAATTATAGAAAAAACCAACGGGCACGCGGTCGGGCGTACCGCCTGAAAGGGCTATTCTCATTCGCTCTTTCCCATTCATATTTTCATCATCCCTTTTGGGCGCCTAAAGTTACACCCTCTCTGAATTGATTCTGGAAAAAAATATAAACAATGAGCGTGGGAATCATTAAAATAACCAAACCTGCCAACATTTCTGTCCAATCAGCGTTATACCGGCTTAGGACATAAAGATTAGCAAGGCCCACAGGCAGAGTCCGCAACTTTGCATCTGAGATCAAAACTAACGCGTATAAGTATTCATTCCAGATTGTCATGAAGTCAAAAATAGCGACTACAACCAAGCCGGATCGAGCCAAGGGTAAGATTACTTTAAAAAACGCTCCAATTGGCGAACACCCGTCGACCTCGGCTGCGTCCGCCAGCTCTGATGGCAAAGTTCGAAAAAAACCATGGAGGACGAATATTGTAAATGGGAGGTTCGTGGCTATATATACGGCTATCAGGCCTTGCCGTGTGTTGAGCAACCCAAGGTCCTTCATTAGAAAAAAAAGGGGGATTATGCCAATAAACGAGGGGATGAACATCCCTGCAACGAATAGACTGTAAAGGAGCTGACTTCCAGGAAAACTAAAGCGAGCTAAAGCATAAGCAATCATTGCACCCAAGAGGAGTGTAAAAACTAAGGAAAACCCTGTTACTAAAACACTGTTTAAAAAATATTGGCTTATTCCAGCTTTTGACCACGCTCGAACATAATTGTCCCATCGGGGTGCTTGAGGCAATGCCCATGCACTGGTAAACAATTCGAGGTTGGTTTTCAGGGAGCTATAGCCTAACCAAATCATCGGAAAGACAACGGCGAATAGATATGGAAGCAACAGAATTTGGTACGGCCAACCTCTCAGAAGCCGAGAGAGAAGCAAGGATAGTCTCCTGCGCCTGGCTGGCTCGACCGACTTGAAGAATCGAGAACTTGAATTTGTAGTTGTCATTGTCTAGAATTCAATTGCCTCGCGGTTCATCAACCGACGAGCAAATACCAAAACGAATACACATAACACAAACTGAAGTACGCCAATCGCCGTTCCATATCCATATTCGCTGCTTAAAAACATTTTGTACATATAAGTTGTCAATAATTCCGTAGCACGACTGGGGCCACCATTCGTCATTATTAATACTATCGAAAACTCATTTAGGGCTCCTGCCACAACATAGATTGTTACAATAGTGATGACCTCCCAGAGGAGAGGAATCGTGATGTACCAAAATCGTTTCCAACCATAAGCGCCATCCATTGCTGCTGCATCGTATAAGTCTTGGGGTATGTTTATGAGGCCAGCATGGATGATTAAGACGTAGAATCCTATGTTAATCCATGCAATTGGCATAACAAGTGCCGGTAAGGCGACTTTGGGATCGCCTAGCCAGGGCCTAGCAAGTGAATCGAGGCCAATCAAGCGCAGACCAGAATTGATGGGACCCATGGTGGGCTCATATAAAAATGACCATAGAATAGCGACCACCGTTACGGACATCAAATTTGGAAAAAGAAAAACAATACGGTAAAGATTGGCTCCTAAAACCTTACTTTGAAAAGCTAAAGCAAATATAAAGGCTGGCACAAGAATCGCTATGGGGAAAACAAGAGCAAAAAACGCATTGTGCTCTAGAGCTTTCCACAGAACAGGGTCCTGGAACAATTCTCGATAATTTCCCAGGCCGGCAAATGTCATTTGTCGTGAAACCCCGCGCCAATTAAAGAACGATATAATGAATGCGTTGATAGTTGGATAAACAACAAATATTAGATATAAGACCAGCCCGGGAGTTAAAAAAAGGAAGACCAATTTGTAATAACGTTTAGGGAACATAGATTTTATATGCTCCAGTAGTTCTTCATCCCATTATTCTCTTTGAATAGCCTTATGCATGGATGTGCCGAGTTTCGTCAGATAAAGTATATACCCATGGGATGATTGACCGATGGAATGAGTTCGTTACAGAAAATCACAAGGCCCCACCCCTTTACAACCGAAGTATCTCGGGCCTCAGTGGTGGGCGCCCGGGCGGACAGGGAACTGTTTATATCAACACCTTCGCCAAAATTGAACTGACCAAATAGAGCTTTTGGGGTAGAGTTGAGATCTGAATTGCTTTGTCAGATCAACTAGCAGGGCGAAACCATTGCACGCTTCGATGCAGAGATCGAGAAGTCCTGCTATCCTTTTAAACAAGCAGTGGATCTGCTGGACACCGTTCCCGGAGTAGCCCACCGCATTGAAATTATCTCGGAGATTGGAAGCGCTAGGAGCTGCTTCCTGAGAGCAGACCATCTGGCTGCCTGCGTGGGTGTCGCCCCTGGGAATAATCATAGTATGGGGAAGTGTACCTCCGGTGGGACCTGCCACGGTGACAAGATTTTGAAGGTTGCCCTGGTTCACGCTCCTCATCCAGTTCTCGTGATTTCTTAGTCATATCGTTTGGCGCGAAAAACCTTATCGGGATCTGGGTAGCAATTATTCCAATCAACCGCGCCCATAAGCTACGGCAAAGCGACTACTGAGACAGGTGCAGCAGTTGAATTACAATATTTCACACATTGAATAGCCTTTGGCTTTACTTAATGCTGTCCGAAATATCTATTCTTAAGTTTGCCTAATTCTAAACAATAAGTGGGTGGCCTGTTTACACAAGCCACCCGGCGGCTAAAAATACTTTTCAACCACTCGCAATGACAAGAGATTGCCATATAGTCTTAACTCTAAAAATTACAAGACAGTCTTAATACGTTATTGGGACCTTTGTAATTGAAGGATCGTTACGGATCTTTTCTGCAAGAGCTTCTAACTTATCGGCCATCTGTTGTGGGGTGATCTCACCACGCAACATAGAACCCATAATATCGGTGGCCATAAGATCATAAAGGCTAGGATAATTATTTCCCCAGAACCAGGGCTCCACCGAGTTGGCTTTTTCCATCGCAGCCATACTTTCACTCAGGGGGATGGACGCTTTTACTCCTTGTGAGCTTCCGACAATAGGAGACAGTGACTGAGTTGTTTGAACAAAGGTGCGTGCATTATCAATCGAAAACACAAATTTCAAGAATTCTCCCGCAAGCTCGGGTTGCTTGGCGGCCGTTGGTATGAACCACCAGTCTGATCCGACTCGCATATCGGTACTATTACCTTTCCCGTCATTTACTCCCGGGATTGGGAAGAATCCCATCTGGAAATCCTGGGGAGTGATATTTCTCATTTCAGATTCCAACCAAGTTCCATTGAAATTCATCGCTGCTTTTCCGGTTACGAAAAGCGTCTGAGAAGCTGTATGGTCTTGCCCTTGCCATCCACTCTGGAAATCGCCCTGAACGACCAGCTTCCGGAGCATGGTATTGTCCTCAACAACCGTGGGGGTATTCCATGCACCTGGCACAAGGTTTTCCATGTTGAGTTGATCCTGCCGACCTCCAATCCGATCAACCAAGTCCCACCAAGCTGTCATGGTGAAGTACTCCGGATACACCCCGGGGAAAGCAATACAGGCAATGCCAGTTGCTTTAATTTGATCACAGAGGGAATAGAGATCGTCCCATGTTTGAGGAATATTCCATCCATGGTCTTTAAACAACTTTTCGTTATAAAACACGCCGTACGTGACGGCGTTCCAAGGAAACAGATAATAATTTCCGGCCCGTTTTCCGCCATCTAACAGCCCTGGGATGACCGTATCGATGAATTTCTTGTCAGGTTGTCCATCGGCCGGCGTATTTAATAAATCGTTGAGTGGCTTTATTTGATTTTCTGTTATCAAAGCCGCATGATCAATGTCCTGTACTGCCGCAACCAGATCTGGCGTATCACCAGCGACAAATCTAGGCTGCAGTTGTTTCCACAGCTCGGGCACCCCCCAAAGATTGACTGTTACTCCCGGATGTAGATCCTCAAAATCTCGCGCAATGGCTGTGTAAAGGTCAAGGCCATAACCGGCCGATTCAACCGCGACCTCAAGTGTAACTTTTTGTGGGGTGGCGGTATTTGTTGGTGCTACGGTTGGCACAGACGTCATTACGACAGGTTGTGTTGGAGCCGCAGTTGGAGCCGCAGTGGGTGAAGCGGTAACGCCGCAGGCTCCAAGGGAGATAAGGAGACTAAGTACCAACACAAGATTGAGAATAATATTCTTGTAGGACATGGCATCCTCCTCTTGGGTATTGATTGGCTTTTATTTTAGATAATTTCTTAACTTAATCGCATTTACATTATAGCACGGATATTTATAGTTACAATAATTGGAAAATTTGAGGGTTTTGGTTATATTATTAAGTATATTAATTAAAGACTCATAAATAATCTGGTTGTATAATAACAATATGGAAGAATTAAATAGCGGCGCGAGCCTCGAATATACAAGGCAAATTAACCTTAGATTGATTCTTAGGGCGATCAAAAACAATGGCCCGATATCAAGAGCCAACCTTGCGCGCCTCGTGAAATTAAGTCCGCCTACCGTGTCGTCGTTGGTTGCTAAACTGGAAACGGCCAAGCTGGTAAGAGGCACCGATAAAGATCAGAGCGATAGAGGCCGGCCTCCTCAAATGGTGGAATTTAATGAACATGCTGGCTATGTGATTGCTCTTGAAATAAATTACACCTTTATTCGTGCCACTTATGCGACGCTTAGAGGGACCCCCTTGAAAGTCGCTCGAGAGCCACGAAATAGATTCGCGGTTGTAAGTGAAACCATTGATCAATGTGTAGAATTGGTAAAACAATTGTCTATTCAAAGTCAAATACCGTTGTCGGATATATCGGCTTTAAGCATATCTGTTCCCGGGATAGTAAATTCGGAAACTGGTGAAGTTGTTCTCGCAAAACATTTATTAGGCTGGCATCAAGTTCCGCTTGGTAAATTAATCCAATCTGCTTTAGGAATCCCGGTTTTTGTTGAAAATGATATTCGCTGTGCAGCATTGGGCGAATTTGCCTATGGCGTTGCGCAGGGGCACAAATCATTTGTATATATTGGATTATGTGGGGGAATAGGATCTGCAATCATACTTAATGGAGCCCTAATCCATGGCTCACACTTTTTAGCTGGAGAAATCGGTTATTTGAGCACAAATTTGGGAAGTACAGGAAATACATCCATCGAGCGAAAATATCTGGAAAATATAATCAGTATTGGTGTAATTCGGGAGAATATTTTACAAGAATTGCGCAGGGGCCGAAGGAGTTCGCTCGAAGAAATTTCACCTGCGGATGAAGACCAAATGACTTTGAGTCATATCTTGGCGAATGCTAGAGAAAACGATGCTTTTGCACTTGAGGTCACGAATGACCTTGCTAAAGGCTTAGCATACGCCGTTGCAAATATGTCGGTTATGTTTGATCCTGATTTGATAGTACTAGGCCCAAATTATGGTGCTGGTGAGGAAATTTTATTGGCTGAAGTGGAAAAACTATTAGATCAACAATTGCCATTCCATCCCGAGGTAACTCTTTCTCAGTTCAGCTCGAATGGGATGGCTTCGGGCGCTTTGTTTATCGCCGGGGAGAAAGCGATAGAACAATTTCTAGCCAATTTAAATGGTTCAGGTCCCACCGGCAGTTAATCCTTCCGATGCTGGTCATTAGAAATTCCACCTCATCTCGACAGAAAAGGATGAGACGCCCGCGATCCTGCGCGTAGCCTCGCACTTGCAAATCGGCGCTTTGTTAATGGCAAAATTTCCCCTGCTTGACAGCCCCCTTTTCTACGCTAGAACAGCTATTGATAAGAGGAGTTTACGATATTTTTCCCCCATATCCTCGTTGACCATTCCACCACCAATTAATAAAAAATCCGCTCTCTCCAAAAGAGGAAGGCGGATTTTGTGAATTTCCACTAACTCAGCTACAACAGCTCTCGAGGGAATGTTTCCAACCATTTGCGACTGAAGAAAGGATCCCCGTCTTTTTCAACCTTCAGTTCAACATCGATAAAGAAATGGGAGCTGGTGCTGCGAATCGAAGTGCGCCCGACAATCTCGGTTCGCCCGTCATTCTGCACAACTGTGGTCTTGCAAATCCCCTTGGTGTATGCCGCCTCTGGATGCTCGTCCGAGGCCCCGGATTCCGCGCGATTATCACTATCTATTGTATAGGCCCCTTGGAACAGATGGTGCTGGCTGTGGTTGCTAACCTGCAGTACGGAGTAATCATTGATAACATCCTGGCTAAACCGCCAGACATGCCGGTCGCCGAATAGGCTGGCAATATCCTCTGCACCCCGTGACGCAAGAGCCGATTCCTGAAAATGAAAATCGGTTGAGACGGCGGATTGAGATTCGACAACCGGAAGGAGGATGCGGGAGGGATGGGTGGTTCCCCGGTAAATGCGGTTTAGCGCCGGGAAGGGTGATGGCCAGATCCAGGGCCAATCAGAAGAGGAGATCGCCACTCGGATTCGGTGACCCGCTGGGAAGGTCCAAGAGATTTCTTTGAGCGGTATCTCAAGTTCCATGATCTCGCCTGGTTTGACTGGTTCGGGAGCGGAATGCGAACGGCGGTGGGTGGCGTTCAGCAATCCGCGGCAGACCAGCCGCGAAGCTCCGTCCGGAGTAACATCTTCTACCTTGACACAGAAGAAGACCACTTCCGCCGTAGATGAAACATGTAGCACTGCCTTCGGGGCACCCAGGATCTCCACTGGACTCTCTAAGACCGGGCCTGTATACGTGAGAGAACGGCCATCATCTGCAGACTGGTCTCGTGTCAGACTATCAAACCCATTGACCGCGCACCAAACCCCGGCCGAGGCTCCGACCGTGGCCCGGTAGCGATAGACGTCCACCTCGCCCTCTTTCTCTACCTTCTCGCCAAGTCCGCCCATTCCTGTCAGGTACCAGGAATGTTCGCGAATGCCTTCCGGTGGCCACTGATTCAGGAAACGCCACTTTCCAGGCATGTAGGTCTCGTAAGAGGTCGGGGCGGCTCCATCCTGTATATACACAGCGACACCCGGCTCCTGCATAATGCCTGTTTCCTCATCCCTCAACCATTGTGCCCACCAGCGACACATTTCATGCAGAAAATCGATATTCGGTCCAGGGATGCCACTGTCCGGCGAGTTGTGCAGCCAGGGGCCCACCATCGCCTTATGTGGGACCTCCAGTTTCTGCACCATGCGGAAGAGGGGATTGGTATAACCGTCCGCCCAACCCCCGACGTTATACACTGGACAACGGATCGAGGCGTAATCCGTCTTCAAGGATCCATGCTTCCAGTATTCATCCTCGCTCTGATGGCGAAACCAGTTCATAAGCCAGGGTTGATTCCCTTCTAGGCGTTGCTGCCAGATGCTGGCCCACTCGCCTGCGGCGGTCTCGGGATAGGGGGGGATCGCATTCATGGTTACCATCATGGCTGGGTAGAGCACCTGCTCAATGCCGATCAGACTACCGCCATAATAATGGACATCGTCGTTATAGCGGTCGTCGGTGGCATACATTGGAAGAATGGCTTTCAATGCGGGGGGAGCCTGCATTGCGATCTGGATCGAATTGAAGCCACTGTACGAAGCCCCCCACATGCCAACCTTCCCATTGCACCACGGCTGGCGACTGAGCCACTCGATCACTTGGCAGCCGTCCAGCTGCTCCTGAGGAGCATACTCGTCTAGAATGATTCCTTGAGATTCGCCTGTACCGCGGATGTCTACGATGACGCCAGCAAATCCGCGGGCGGCCATATACTGGCAGATCGCGCCTGTATAGGACGCAGCATCCTCTTTGCGGTAGGGAATGTAATTTAAGACGGCTGGAAAACGCCCTGCAGCCTCCGGCAGATAAAGGTCGGCCGAAAGTGATACCCCGTCCGGCATCGGAATGCGAACATTTCGCAAGTGCTTAACTGGATGCCGAAAATCCGACAATATGGTTGACATATCCCCTCCTTGGCATGGGTTCTTATAAGCAATGACCGGGCATGCTGCCGGTCCATCGAGACCGGGCCCGCAAAGTAACTTCTTCTTATCAAACTGCTTCCCCTACCCGCTCCGGATAAAAGCACACGCTGCGGTGTGTAGCATTGATAACAACCGCAACTGGCACTTCCCGTGCGCACCTTGCATCCGCGTAGCGGCAGCGCGGGTGAAATGGACAGCCGGACGGCGGGTGACGGGGGCTGGGAATTTCGCCTTTGACCACCAAGCGTTTCCCTCTTTCCGCGACCTGCTGAAGATCGGGATTTGAGATCGCCATCAGCAGAGCTTCTGTGTAAGGATGGGAGGGGTGATCAAAGATCTCTTCCGTCGGCCCGAGCTCGACCAGCCGACCCAGATACATCACTCCCACCCTGTCTGCGATGAATCCGATCACGTTGAGATTGTGCGTAATGATCAGATAGGTCAAGCCTAGTTTTTCCCGCAGATCCTTTAACAGGTTGAGTACGCCCGCCGCAACGGACACATCCAGCCCGGATGTGGGTTCATCAGCGACTAGAAATTCCGGGTTGAGCGCCAATGCCCGTGCAAACCCGACCCGCCGGGCCTGACCTCCGGAAAGCTGGTGTGCGTATTTATCCGCCTGTTCGCCGGCCAGCCCGACCATCTCCAGAAGCTCGGGGACTTTGCTATGGGGATCAACCGGGATCTTTTGAATCCTGAAGGGCTCCAAGAGGAGGTCCGCGACTTTCATGCGCGGGCTCAGGCTTGAGAACGGATCCTGGAAAATCATCTGCATACGGGCCCGCATGGGACGCACATTTCTTTCGTTCAAGTGGGTGATTTCCTGGCCCTCGAACAGAATCCTGCCTCCTGTGGAATTGATCAGCCGCAGCAGAGTTTTGCCAAGCGTGGTCTTTCCAGAGCCTGACTCCCCAACGAGCCCTATGGTCTCGCCGCGCTGGATGTCTAGGTCGATGCCATTGACGGCCGGCAGGCTGCCGGCTTTCCGTCCGAGCAACTGGCCAATGATTCCGACTCGATCCTTGAAATACGTCTGCAAATCCTGGGCTTTTATCAGGGGTACTGCGTTCTGATCAATAACTCTTCCCCCGGAAACCAAGGGGATCACTTCCTGAGCAGGGAGCTCTGCGCCACCCGGGGGAATTTCTCCTACCAGGTGGTGACATAAAACCAGGTGATCCTCCTCAAGCGGGATGTAGTTTGGTTCGGCCTGATAGCATTCCGGTTGAGCGAAATTGCAGCGATCAGCAAATTTGCACCCGACGGGAAGATCTTTTAAACTCGGAACGCGTCCGGGGATTGAAAGCAAACGGTTCAAATGGCGTTTATGCGAGGGATGGGCTGCTAGGAGCGCCCGGGTATAAGGATGGCGGGGGTGCTCGAATAGTGTCCGGCTGTCCCCGCGCTCAACGATGTTGCCAGCGTACATGACGATGACGTGATCACACAACTGCGCGATCACACCGAGATCATGGGAAATGTACAGGATAGCCGTGCCAAGTTCATCCCGCAAGCCTCTCAGCAGTTCCAGGATTTGGGCTTCTAGGGTGACATCCAACGATGAAGTCGGCTCATCGGCAATCAACAGGGATGGGTTGGCCATCAAGGCCATAGCGATCATGATGCGCTGGCGCATGCCTCCCGAGAACTGGTGAGGAAAATCCTTGATCCGCTGCACACCATCTGGGATGCCTACCCGTTCAAACATCGCCAGTGCGATCTTGCGGAGCTCGTTCCGGCTTTTGGTGGGGTTATGAGCTTGAAGGATGTCCAGCATCTGGGTTTCGATATTGAAAACCGGATTCAAGCTGGTCATGGCGTCCTGGAAGACCATCGAGAGCTCACAGCCGCGCAGCCGACGCAGTTCTTCCGGGCCGGCCTGGACCAGATCGTGGCCTTTGAAGAGCACCTGTCCCTGACTGATCCAACCGTTCAAAGGAAGCAGTTGCATGACCGCTCCGGCTATGGTCGACTTGCCGCAGCCTGATTCGCCAACGACCCCCAGGACCTCCCCTTCCTGCATGGAAAAACCTATATTCCGCAAGGCAGTCAGCACCCCATTCCTTGTGCGGTATTTAACCTCCAGGTTTTTTACTTCCAGTAGATCTGCCATTACCCTCCTTCGGTCCCTGATAAGCGCGGATCCAACACATCGCGCAGGGTTTCGCCGAACAAAGTGAAACCCAGGGTCACCAGGATCAAGGCGAAGGCGGCACTCATGACCGGCCAGGGCGAGTTGAAGATGAATTTGAACCCGTCCGAAAGGATCACGCCCCAGGAGGGCGCCGGAGGGCGGACGCCCAGCCCGAGGAAGGAGAGGCCCGCCTCAAACGTGATGACTACCGGTAGATCCATTGAGATCAAGATTACCAATGGGGCGATAATGTTGGGGAGGATGTGCATCCTGATGATACGACCCGTGCTTGCCCCAAGGTTGTATTCCACCTGGATATAATCGTTATTTTTGACCGACTTCACCTGGGAGCGGGTCACCCGGGCGTAGCCGGGAATGAGGGCTAACCCGATGACCAGAATGACATTCGTCAGCGAGGGCCCGAGTACCGCCAGGATCGCCAGGGCCAGCACCAGGCTGGGAAAAGCTTGGATCGAGTCGAGCAGAACCACGATGACATTATCCACTCCTCCGCCCAGATAACCGGCCAACAGGCCAAGTAAGAGGCCAAAGGTCAGGCCGATTGTCACGGCGGGTAGCGCAGCGCTCATCTCGATCCGTGTGCCGTAGACGATCCTCGAAAATAAATCACGCCCCAGGTTATCTGTACCCAGGAGATGTGCTCTGCTTGGCGGTTGGAAAATGGCTGAAAAATCCTGTTTAGTATCGCTGTACGGTGCGATCAAGGGAGCGAAGATTGTGGTCAGGACGAAGATCAAGACGATGCTGAATCCAAGCGCACCCAACGGTCGTTGCAAGACAGCTCCCAGGACAGGGATGCGCTCCAGGAAGCGGGTGGTACGGCTGGTGGATCTGGCGACGTATTCCATGGCGTTAGCCCTGACTCTTTACCAGTTGAATACGTGGATCCAGCCAGCTGTTGATAAAATCGGCAATCAAATTGGCCAGGATGAACAAAACGGCTATCACCAGCACCCCTGCCCGCACCGTCGGGTAATTACGATCATTGATCGCGTTGTAGATCAGCGTTCCCATGCCAGGCCGGTCGAAGATGACCTCCACGAACATTGCCCCGGCCATCATGCTGCCCAGGCCTACCCCCAGTACGGTCACAGTTGGGATCAGGGCGTTCTTCAAGGCGTACTTGTAAAAAACGATTCTATCCCGCAGACCAAAAGACTTCGCAGCCCGGATGTAGTTGGTGTTAAGCACCTCAAGCAGGCTAGTCCGCACTAATCGGGCCAGGTAGCCGACCCAGGTGATGGCTAGGGAAACCGAGGGCAGGATTAAATGGCGAAGATAATCAGCCACGTCTCCCGCCTTCCCCAGGCCGATAGCCGGCAGGATTCGAAAATGCACGGAAAACAACAGCATCAGCAATAATGCAGCTACATAAGAAGGAATGGTAATGAAGGAGATGGAGGTGACTGCCAGTATATGGTCCAACCAGGAGTTGGGGTGGGTTGCTGAATATACACCCAGAGGGACGCCCAGGATCACTGCCAGGCCCAGGCTGCTCAAAGCCAGGATGATGGTGTGACCGAGCACATCACCAATGGCTTGACGGATTGGTCGTCCGGTCCAGAAATCATTCCCCAGATTGCCGTGGAGTGCATTCCAAATAAAAAGAGCCACCTGGACGTAGACCGGTTTGTCCATATCCATCTCGCTGCGAACAGTAGCCACGAGCTCCGGCGTGGCGCGCGGCCCGAGCAATGTCCGTACTGGATCGCCCGGTATGATCTGGACCAGCAGGCCTAGGAAGATCATCACGATCAGGATGACGATCATCGTCATCCCTAAACGTTTTAGCAGATAGATATACATCAGCCTGTCTCAATCTTTGCGAAGTAAGCCGTCGAAGGTCTTCTTGTCATCCAATCGGCAGACCGTGCTTCATCTGCCTCCAATTTATTGAGATTGCGCTTTCTGAAGGGCGGACGTCTCCGATCGGGTAAGAAACGTCTCTCCCCAGTTGCAGTGGGAGAGATCAATCTGGCGAGAGGGTTCTTCCCTGCTTAGAGTATGCCGGGGTTCACTCCCCGTGAACCCCGGCATCTGAATCATTAAAGAAATCGCACACCCAGCGACCTACGGTCTTAGGCGCCTTTGTCATACCACAGCTGGTCTTGTCCGTTGGGAGTGAAGGCCGGCGTGACGCTTTTCTTAAAAGCGTGAACAAAAGCTCCGTGAGTGATCCAGATGGCGATACAATCATTATCCATCAGCTGTTGCATCTGGATGTAAATATCGTTGCGCTTGGCGGAGTCCAAAGTTGTGATGCCCTGAGTGGCCAATGCGTCAAAATCCTTACTGGCCCAGCGCATCCAGTTCCATACCCCTACCTGGTCGCTGGTGAACCACATGGTCGCCCAGGCTGGATCAGGATACATGGAAAAGAGGCCCTCAAAGAGCTGGAGGTTCTTGCCATTGTCGCCAGCGCCAGCCGAATCATAGGCTGCCACATCCATTTGATTGATCGTGATGTTAATGCCTACATCCGCCAGATTCTGCTGAATCACCTCGGCCTGGGCTTTATTGAGCGTATCGTTCGGGCAGGTATAGGTGAGGTCCAATGTTTTCAGGCCGGCCTTCCCCAGGAAATCCTTGGCTTTCGCTACATCCCGATCGTATTGCGGAGCGTTTTGCCAGTAGCCAATCAACCCTGGTGGAATCATTGCATTGCCCCTCGTAGCTTGTCCGAAAAAGACAGCGGTCAGGATCTGGTTGACGTCCACTCCGTAGCGGATGGCCTGGCGCACATTGATATCGGCCAGCTTGGGGTTTTGAACATCCATGCCGATCCAGTAATAGAGCAGCGCATCTTGCTTAGTGACTGTGAAGTCGGTGTTTTGCATAAAGCGTGGCGTATCACCCAGGCTGATGGTGCTGAGATCCAATTCTCCTGCTTGCAAGGCGGTTTCCGCTGATAGGTCATCTGTAATGGGGATCAGGTCGAGCTCATCAAAATAGCCCGGATCGCCAAAATAATCCGGATTCCGCTTGAGGACGATCTTCTGGTTGGGCGTCCAGGAATCGAAGATGTAGGGTCCGGTGCCAACTGGGCTCAAAGTCATGGTCTTCTCACCCTCTTTATCGATCTGGGCTTTGCAGACGATACGGCCGCTGTTGACCGGCAGGGTGGATGTGAAGAGCGGCGCAAAGGGCGACTTCAGGATGATCTTGCCATTATATTTGTCGGTCGCCTCGACATGGTCCAGGGTGAGCCAGTCTGAAGAATATGGCGACTGGGTTGTCGGATCGGCAATCCGCTCGAAGGAGTACTTGACATCCTCCGTGGTCACCTCGCCGTAGCCCTTGTGGAACATCACGCCCTGCTTGAGCGTGAAGTCAATCGTCAGGCCATCTGTCGATTGTGAAATATCGGTCGCCAGATCCTTGAGCCAATCGTAGGAACCCAACTTCTGCCTGACCAGGCCGCTGAAGACGCAGTCGGAAACCAAGCTGTCGGTAAGGCCGACCATGAAGGCCGGATCAATCCCGGCAATGTCGGTGGACATGCGAACCGTCAATATTTTGGGGCCGCTCGGCGTGGCTGTCATGGCCACCGCAGTTGCGGTGGGTGCCGCGACCGTGGCTGCCAGGCTAGTCGGCGCCATTGTGGCAGTCAGGGGAGCGCAGCTGGCAAGAAATGACGCGAGAGCCGCGCTGCCTCCAGTCCAGGTCACAATGCGAAGAAAATCCCGCCGACTGATCACATGAAACTCCCCCAATTCACTCTTTTTGTTTATGTCTGACATATCTCGTCCTCCTCCCGGCTCTTTCGATGTAGATTGGGAAAAATAGGAAGGCCGAATTTACCGGTCGTATTGCACAAAGTTATGTCAGTTCGCTGATCGCCGCCTCCTGTACTCTAACCAGTTTGAGGAGTAAGAGTAATGTGCAGGACACCCCCGTGTGTCTTTATGCCATTATCATAATAGCATAAATATATCAGATGTCAAGAAGTACGATTTTAAAACTATTTGTTAATTGATATTATCCTAATTTGATATATCATAAGAGAAGAAATTGTGACCATGGAGGGATCATGTTTCCAGATCGCCAAGACCAAACCTCAAAAAATATAATTTACCGGGAATTGCGACGTGCCATCATCATGGGACATTGCAAGCCCGGTGAGCGCTTTGATATCGAAACTATCGCCCACGAGCATCGGACTAGCATCTCCCCAGTACGGGATGCTCTGCAGATGTTAAGCCAGGAGGGTCTGGTCAAAATTAAGCCGCGCTCGGGGTATTTCGCGACCCATACCACACTGAAACAACTGAGAGATCTGCTTGAATTGCGCCGTGTGTTGGAACTAGCGGCCGTCGAGAAAGCCGCCCTTCGCATCACCGAAGAGCAAATCGCGGAGTTGCTCGCTGTACATGCCGGTTACACCGGCGATGACGATGTTTCATATGACCGCTATACGGACGAGAACCGACAATTCCACTATTTGCTGGCACGCGCCTCCGGCAATAATGAATTGACCGAGATGGTGGGGCGACTGCATGATCGCTTAGCGCGGTTCATGGTCTTGCGTCATGCTGGAAAGTCCATGCTGACGACGCACCAGAGGATCGCGGAAGCCCTAGCGGCGCACGATGTTGAAGATGCCCGAAAGGCGCTGCTAGACGATATTGACGGCACGTATGACCTGATCATGGATCAAGTTATTCGGGAAGATTCGGAAGCATTAACCAACGAAGGGCTGAAGCGCAATAAAGCCAATTCACAGGTATCCGCGTTTTAGGTGCCGAATGTAGGCTAGGAGAATTATTGATAATCTACGTTTACTACACTTATCCCCGAGAATAAGAGCCAAGACCGCGCGTCTACCACTTACCGCACCGCTGGGGGAGGGGAGTGCTTCCCTGGCTTAGGCATTCCTGCTTTTCCTTTTGGGATCCCCATACTGCCTCCAACGTTCCTTCGCCACCTTCTGCCACCGCACAGGAACGTGAAGACGAGATACCTCAGCTTCACGTTTATCGCTTGCGACTCGTGATGAGCCGCCTTTGGCTTTTTTTGATCTCCCCACTTCTATCCCTGGAATAATTTTAGGGTTAATCACGTCTTTGTATGCCATCTGGGAAACAGCCTCTTGATTTTTTATCTCATTATGCCGTATAATCAAAAAAACTAGTCAGACTAGTCTTTTACGGAGGTGACTCGTGAAAAACACATGGCAACTGCAGGAGGCAAAAAGCAAGTTTAGCAAAGTGGTTGATCGTGCTCTCGCTCAAGGCGTGCAGATTGTCACCCGGCGGGGGAAGAAGGCTGTGGTTGTGATGCCATTTGATGAATATGAACGCTTGACCCACCGGACTGGCAGTCTTGCTCAATTCCTGATGGCTTCACCCCTGTCCGGTTCGGATTTGACGATCGAACGCGACAAGAGCCTGCCTCGGATCATCGAGATTGAGCCATGAACTATCTTCTCGACACCTGCGTTCTATCCGAATTCACTCGCCGTCAGCCGGAAGAGAAAGTGGTTCACTGGCTGGAGGGTATCGATGAAGAAATGTTCTTCATCAGCGTTATCACAATTGGCGAAATCCAGCGTGGTATCGAACGCCTGCCCGAATCTCATCGCAAGACCGAATTGCTGGTCTGGATGAACAATGGCCTGATCAAGCGCTTTGGGGAACGGGCTATTCCTTTAGATGTGCCGACCATGTTCTTGTGGGGTTCCCTGACCGCACGCATGGATAGTACAGGTCAGCCAATGGCGATTATGGATTCGCTCATCGCTGCAACCGCGCTTCAAAACCAGCTAATCATAGCCACCCGAAATGTAACCGATTTTCTCCCTTGTGGAGTACAGGTGATCAATCCGTGGGAATGACGGATGGACGTGCATTGAGCGGATCGCTCGAGGCAGTGTGGTTTTGAAAGGCGTGTGTCGTTTCCTATCCCTGTACTCCGCTGCTTTCTGGCTGCAAACGTGGGTAGCGAGCGCGCAGGTGCGAAACCACCGGCTGCCGGCTGAGACCCCGACCGAAGGAATGGCGCCTTCCCTCTCTCGTCAAAGCGGTGAGGAGAATGCGCTCAGCCATCTGCGGATAGGTCAGCCCGGCCGCGCGGGCACAGTTCCAAAACCCTGCATCGGGGGAGAGGTCGGGGATTTCATTGACATCGATCACATAGGGGATGCCGTCTTTGAAGCGGATATCCACCCGTCCCAAGTCACGCAAACCCATCGCCCGAAACGATTCTTCCGCGGCTTTGCGGACGATCTTCTCTTCTTTTGGGGTAAGTTGCGCTGGAACGCGGGCGGGGATATTTTCAAAATAGAAGGATCCCGCCACCCACTTGGAATCATAAGTCAGGAACTGTTCCAAGGGGCTCGCGATTAACGAGAAGTCCTGCTCGGAGATGGGGAGACACTGGATGGTTTTGTTTCCCCACATGGAGACCTCCAGCTCGCGCCCGGCGATGAACTCCTCGACGAGAGCGGGCTCCCGATAAGTCTCAAGGATATAACCCACCCTGGCGTACAGACTGTCCAGATCGCAGACCACCGAACCCAGGTCGATCCCCAGGCTGGCATCTTCGACCGATGGCTTGACGATGACCGGGAACTCCAGATGGAACTCTCCTCCGGCCTGCAGGAAAACCTGGTATCGGGGCGTGGGAATCCCGAACTGCATCAGACGCTCTTTGGAGCGCGGCTTATCGATGCACAGCTCAATGGAGTCCGCCAGTGCGCCGGTGTGCCTGAATCCCATGCGCTCGATCAGGCGAATGACTTCCACAGCTGCAAGGTTGTTGCCGTTAAAGCCATCACAGTTATTGAAAATGAAAGTTTCTTTTGGGGAGAACGAACAAAGCAGGTCTTCGAGTTCTTCGAGAGTTCCCCGAGCCGCGAGCTTTGTGATCGGATACTTCAGGCTGATCAAAGCCTCATATAAATCGTTTGCTGTCGTTGCCGTTTCTTGGAGTGCCAGTAAATCCTGCGGATCGCCCCTGGCGATTGGGCCGTCTTCGTTGTAAAGAAGTACTAGATGATCTTCGCTATCGTCCATCGAATCCTCAATTAAAATAACTCCCCGTTGAGGGGAGAATAGTACGCCACCGTTTCAGGCGGATGTGCGCTTTGGGGGATTTCACCCAACAGGGTTCCATGCAGTTTTCCATGACAAGGTTTATCATACTCCAATTTTGAATCTTAAAAATTGTTGGGGCACTGCAAAGAATTTACAATGCCCCAAACGGCTGATGAGATGCAAGGTCAAAGAAATCGGGATCTCGTTTAATCGGTAGGGGGCTTATGATTTTAGCAGGCCCGACAATGCCGACACACGGTCCGACCACGCCAGCGATTGTTCGGCCATCTGTTGCCGCCAAGTCGGATTGGACCAAATTTGCGGCCAGTTGTGTTGCCAACGAGCAAGTTGTATCTGCAATTCAATGAGTTCAGCAGCAGTGTCAGTTGGCATGTCCCGTGCCGTCCACTCGATAAAGAACTTAGACTCCTCGATCAGACTGGCCACGGCATCGCGGCCTGTCTCTTGGGCTGCGAAGGATTTGATGCGGCGCAAGTTGGCGGCCAAGCCTCCCAGACGAACAGGGATACTATCGCGAAGATAACGCTCTTGGATGGGGATCCAATCTTTCATGGGTGCTCCAGTAGTTGCCGAGCAATCTGAGACACGCGGTCGCACCGTAGTGGATCGAGGATTTCCATCGAAGGGTTGCTCTGGCGCGGGCGAATGTTGATGAGCGCCTCGAAAGCCAGTTTCAGCCGAGCTGGTATCCGCGCTTGATCCAATAATGCCAATCGGCTATTGCTTCCAAAGTCGAAGCATCAACTTTTAGGGGCTCCAATTGAGCGAGTGGGACGCCAAGACTTCGATCTTGCCATTCGATTTCGACGAACATCTCGTGCATACAATCATCTTCAGGAGCCATACTCGTCACTGTTACCTGCTCCCCTTTTTTTAGTGGAGAGATGCGTCTTTCTTCAATGCAACTCGCGGTAAAAGGGAAAGTGATTTTATCTTCGATGTAATAATACCAGCCCAAAGCCTGTTCTTCTGGGCCGTAGGCATCTACAACGGCTTCTGATTCGATGCGATTTTCACGCTCTTCGTCTCGATCAATTTCCTTCATGCAAAATCCTTTTTTGTTCATGCGGGTGCATCCAACGGTGTAGCCAACGGCAGCGGCGGGATCGGCAAGACCCCTTCTCAATAATTGCACCTTTCTAGCAAACCCCGCCTGCGGCAGCAGGAAGGTCATGCCAGCCTCACTCAAATGGAGCAAAGGGCCTGCTTCACAAACGATCCGGAGTGTCACTTTTTGAGCCCCTTTGCTTCTTCGCCCAGGCAATATCCTTCAATTGGTATTTTTCCGCCAGTGCGCGATCGACAGGCATTTTCGGAACAAGCCGAATTGAACCGTCTTCTTCAACGACTGCCTCCAGCAAATCACCTTCTTTTAGGTTCGCCTTGCGCCGCATGCCAGCCGGTAGAGTAATCTGTCCATTGCTGCGGATCTGGAGAAAATCTGACATATCCTTCACCTCCTTTTCTGATATTTTGATAACTCAGGTAATCATAATATTTTTGTCGAGGAATGTCAAGGTAAACCTCGAATTACAGATAGCTGTATCGAATATTAATTTGAACAATGTGCTGTCTGTTGCTCCAACTTGGTCTCCGAAACCCCCTTGTACGTATTCGAACACCTATTGATAACGGGCATTTCCAAGAGTTGTCCCGATAAACAAAACTTAGACGGGTGGCGTGCCAATGACCACGTAGTTAGACGAAGGGAGTGCTTCTCAGGAAAAGCAACTCATTTCAATGCCCAGCATTGGAACGAAAAATAAATCCTCTTCCTGTTATTTCTTGAAGAGGTCGGCATGTGTCCCAGTGCGCAACAGACGCAATTCCTCCCCCACGATTGCATAGATCAGCACCCAATCCGGCTCGACATGACAATCCCGCGCACCCGTATAACTGCCGCGTAAAGGGTGATCCTTATATTGTCCTTTGGGCGTTTCGCCGCTAACCAAATGCTCCAACACCTGGCGCAAATTCGCCATATCATAGCCACGCTTCTGCAAGCGCTTGTAATCCTTCTTGAACGAGGCGGTATAGCGAAGGACGAGCATCTATGCTTCCAATTGGGCAATCAAATCATCCATATTTCCTGCCGTATGTAAGCCGTGCCCTGCAAGCCCGCTTTCAATGGCCTTTGCGGTTGCCTCGTTGGGGATGTGCACATCGAAGGGAATCCCCTTATTCAGGCTGATCTGAGTAAAGAATAGATTCACAGCCTGAGTAGTGGTCAAACCAAGCGATTTCAGCACAGCCTCAGCGTTCTTCTTGACTCGCGGATCCAACCGGACAGTGATTGTAGCAGTTTTGTTCATGGGAACCTCCATATAATAAATGTACTGCAATTGTATCACATCTTATAGAACGACGGTAATCTCCGGAAAGGTGCGCAGGTCCGCATTTCGCAGCTCCTTTTTGTGTGCTGGAATAACTATCGAAAAGCGTCATTTACGATAGTTGTCCCAATGCAATCGCGCCTCGTAAACAAACGAGGCGCGATTCATTTATACTTGCGTCTTTTTAAGCAGAGAAGCGGACAGCAAGACGGGCGAATGGTGCCGCAGTTTAGTAAGTTATAGTGACAAGCGTTCACCCCCCCTGCGTAGGCACCCCTGTAC
Source organism: Anaerolineales bacterium (assembly GCA_050013095.1). Classification (GTDB taxonomy): domain Bacteria; phylum Chloroflexota; class Anaerolineae; order Anaerolineales; family Villigracilaceae; genus UBA877. Next base: position 25,507 of record JBEKFY010000008.1, read on the forward strand.
TTCTTGGAAGATTGACCATCCTGTCACGCGGCTCTTTAAAAGCAAAAACCCCCCTTTTCATTCCAAAATAACAATTGATAATCCAGGTTTACACGAGTTGTCCCCGAAATAGTTGTCACGCTAGCATAAAATCAATAGCCCACTACGACATCTGCCCGGACGATGAAATCGATTGCGGCCGGCGACAAGCAAAGCAACCCAACGCCGGGCTCATCGAAAGCCACCCGCACGATGTCATCATCACCCGGGAAGCGCCCAATTATCAGTTGACACACGATTAGCAATTCAGATGTTCAGAGCAGGCTTTTAACTGGAGCCATCCTGGCATCATCCTTTTCGGTCAGTAGTGTATCGTTTTCCCCATCTGGGCAGAAAATTGGCTATTTGATTGACAATGAGCGGCGTTAAGAGCTTGCGTTTACGAGCCCGCCAAAAGACCCTTGCTAGATGGATCCCTCAGAACTCCGGCAGTGGCTGCTGGCTTGACCGATCATATTTGGACTGTTAAAGAGCTATTGTTGACTGTGCCTTTACCAACAAAGGCTTAGAACACTAATTAGGGAGACCATCCGTTTTTTATCATGCACCAAAGCCGATTATTGGTGTTACCTTACCAGAAATCCGCCGCAGAGCACCTGCCCTGAGGCGATGAAGCGCCACCTTTTTATAGTAGACTCACCCTTGTTATATAATGACAGCATGAAATTGAAGTATCAGCGCGACGAGCATCACATCCACTTGATCGCCCATCATCTGGTCTGGACTCCCAAATGGCGCAAAGCCGTGCTCACGAGGGGATCGCAGCCGATTGTCGCAAACTAATCGGCAGTATGCGCCGAACAAGGCTGGAGGATCCTCGAACTGTCGGTCTAACCGGATCACATTCTCCTCCTTGTGCAAGTGGGGCCGACGGTCTTGGCGGCCGAAGTGGTCAAAGAGTGCAAGGGTCTCACCACCTACGAGCTGGGGCAGAAGTACCCGGTGCTCAAACATCTGTCATCGCTCTGGACCCATCTCACATGGTCGAGGTAATCACATTAACACACCAGAAAGGTAGCAGAGAAAAATGCCGCTCCAGGTGATTGTTGGCGCACAGTGGGGAGATGAGGGCAAAGGCCGCATCGTGGACTGGTTCGCCGCCCAGGTGGACTTTACCGCCCGTTACAACGGTGGGGACAATGCCGGCCACACCGTAACCGTGGGCAGGCAAATCTTCAAGCTGCACCTGATCCCTTCGGGCATTATCCATCCGCAGGTCGTTGCCGTGCTGGGCAACGGCATGGTGATCAACCCAGCACGGCTGCTCGATGAGATGGAAAGCCTGCGCAAGGTGGGGATTGCGGTGACACCGCAGCGCCTGCATATTTCCCATGCCGCCCATCTTATTACCCCAGCCCACCAGGCGCTCGACGGTGCCCTTGAGGCCGCCCGCGGCAAGGACTCGCTCGGCACGACCGGGCGCGGCATTGGCCCCGCCTATACGGACAAGGCGACCCGCCGCGGCCTGCGCATGGCTGACCTGCTCCGCCCGGATTTCGACGAGCGCTTGGCCGAGGCCATCGCCGAGGCGAACCAGACCCTGAACATGCTCGGTGCCCCCGCACTCGACCCAGCCGCGGCCGGAGCCGAGTACCGCCAGTACACGCGAAAGCTGGCAGAGTACATTGCCGACGTTTCCAGCGAACTGGACGCAGCGCTCAAAGCCGGCAAGGCCGTCCTGGCGGAAGGTGCCCAGGGGACCCTGCTGGACATCGACCACGGCACCTACCCTTTCGTGACCAGTTCATCCACCGTCGCGCCCGGCGCTCTGGCCGGCCTGGGCCTGGGACTGACCGCCGCCCGGGACGCCCGCGTCACCGGCGTGGTCAAGGCTTTCCAGACGCGTGTCGGTTCCGGCCCATTTCCCACCGAGCTCTCCGGCGACCTGGCCGTGCGCTTGCGTGGCACTGGCGCCAATCCCTGGGACGAGTACGGCACGACCACCGGCCGCCCACGCCGTGTCGGCTGGCTGGACGGCGTCCTGCTGCGCTATGCCGTGCGGGTCAACGGCCTGACCGAGCTCGCCGTCACCAAGATGGACATCCTCAGCGGGCTGAAAACGGTCAAACTATGCAGCGCCTACCGGGACGGTGGAAAGACCTTCGCCGACCTGCCCTTTGGTCCGTCCGATTTGAGCCCTTATGAGCCGCTCTACGAAGAACTTCCCGGCTGGGAGGCGGACATATCAGACGTGCGCAAGTGGGATAGGCTGCCGTCCGCGGCGAGGAATTATCTCGAACACATCAGCGCGGCGGCCGGCGTCCCCGTCCGCCTGGTCTCGGTGGGGCCGGAGCGGGATCAAATCATCCTGGCGCCGTGACCTGAAGCGCGTCGTCGACTCGTGCCCGGCCGACCCGAACGGCGATGACGTCCGGCGCGAGTGGGGCTGGCAACCAGCCTACGACGTCCAGCGCTCGTTCCACTGCCCGGTCAACTAATGATAGGAATGAAGCCATGCCCGATTATGATAACTACCTGTCACCCTTTTCCTGGCGCTATGGTACGCCAGCCATGCGCGAGATCTGGAGCGAACGGCACAAGCGCCTGCTATGGCGCCGGCTGTGGGTCGCTCTGGCCGATGTCCAGTCCAGGTTCGGTCTTGTGACACCCGGGCAAGTCGCCGACTTGGAAGTTCACTGCGAAGAGATTGACATCCCGCGCGCCCTGGAGATCGAGGCCGAGATCCAGCACGACCTGATGGCCGAGCTGAAAGTCTTCGCCGAACAGGCGCCCCTCGGCGGCGGCATCCTCCACCTGGGCGCCACCTCGATGGATATCGAAGACAATACCGACGTGCTGCGCCTGCGCGAGTCGCTCGGCCTGATCCTGGCCGACCTCGCCGCGCTCGTGAGGACCCTGGGCCTGCTCGTCCAGAAATGGGCCGACACGCCGCTGATCGCGTTTACCCATCTCCAGCCTGCGGAGCCGTCCACGCTGGGTTACCGCCTCGCACTCTATGGACAGGACCTGCTCGAGGATTACAACACTCTCCAGGCGGTATACGCCGGGTTGCGGGGCAAGGGCTTCAAGGGCGCGGTCGGCACCGGTGCCGGGTACGCTGCACTGCTTGGGGGCGAAAACCTGGCCGAGTTCGAGAAACGCCTAACTGAGAAACTAGATCTGCCGTTTTACCCGGTCACCTCCCAGGTCTATCCACGCAAACAGGACTACGCCGTGATCAGCGCCCTGGCCGGCCTGGGCGCTTCCCTGTACAAATTTGCCTTCGACCTACGCCTGCTGCAGTCCCCACCCCTGGGCGAACTGTCCGAGCCGTTCGGCGAGCGACAAATCGGCTCGTCGGCCATGCCGTTCAAGCGCAACCCGGTCCGCGCCGAGAAGATCAATTCGCTAGGGCGCTTCCTGGCAGGCCTGCCGCGCCTGGCCTGGGAAAACGCTGCCCATTCGCTGCTCGAGCGCACCCTGGACGACTCCGCCAACCGGCGCATCCTGCTGCCAGAGGCTTGCCTGGCGGCCGAGGAAATGCTGCGCACCGCCGGCAGCATCCTGGCCGGGCTGCATGTGGACAAGGCCGGCATAGCCCGCAACCTCGCCATTTACGGTCCGTTCGCCGCCACCGAGGGCGTATTGATGGCGCTGGTCAAGGCCGGCGCCGACCGGCAGGCGATGCACGAGGCCATCCGCAGACAGGCCATGGCCGCCTGGCAGGCGATCCAGGACGGGAGGGGAAACCCTCTGATAGAGGCGTTGTGCGCAGATTCCGTTTTCACCCAATATCTGCCCGAGGCGCAAATCCGTGCCCTGATGGCCTCTCAGGCCAACGTCGGGGATGCGCCAGCCAGGGCCCGGGACATGGCCAGGGCAATGTCGAACAGGGTGGAGTGAATTACCTCGTGGGAATCGTTAAGTCGGTTTGTGGTACCTGGTCAAGTCAGCCGAGGCAATAAAACGCAGGTGGCGATAATATTCGTCAATGTCTATCCCGTACCCAAATACATATTTATCCGGAACATCGAAACCAACGTAATCCACGGGCACCGGGACTTCCCGGCGATATTTCTTGTCGAGCAGCACGCACACTTTCAGGCTTTTAGGTAGGCGCGTCTTGAGCATTTCGAGCACGTGAGCCAGGGTACGGCCGGTGTCCACGATGTCCTCAACGAGCAGGACGTTCAAACCTTCAATATTGGAGTGCAGGTCTAAGTTGACGCGCACGTTCCCGCTGGAGGTGTAACGCCCCACGCCATACGAGGACAGCGACATGCAATCCAGGGTGTGCGAGACAGTAATACAGCGGGTCAGGTCGGCGGTGAAGGTAATCCCGCCGCGCAACAGGCAAACAATCAGCAGATCTTCGCCCTGGTAGTCCTGGCTGATTTGGGCGCCGAGCTCAGCCACGCGTTTATTGATGGCTTGCTCATCGACCAGGATTTCATCGAGAAATTCGTCGTACTCCTGCATGGACAACTCCTCTCCAGAAGCCGCGTAACGTTTCATTTTTCTGCTAATGGCAAACCCGAGAGAATGGATACGAGTGAACCCGACTCGTCATCAAACTTTCGCTACCGGTAGTTCAATCCTAACCGATGGTCTGTACTTCCCTATCGTTGCCGGGGCAATTATTGCACTTAACTGCCCGTCGTGCAACAGCCTGAAACCTCCCTGCGCGACACGAGGTCGTTAAAGTAATCGTCTTGCACGGTCTCGACATGACAAGACCTGCCGTCCCATCGGCAGTACCCGATGTGAATGTGGGTTAATATGCGACTTATGGGTACTGCCGGCATTCTGATCGGATCAGACAGTCGAACCAACCTATAAATTTGCCGTAGGTGTTTCTTCAGAAACAAAATTCCGCGGCTTGATGAACTGCACCTTTTTTTCGTGCTAGAATAACTATTGATAACCGTAGTTTTACAAGAGTTGTCCCCGTAAGTAGAACTAAGACTACGCGTCTACCAGCCACCCCAACAATGGGGGAGGGGAGTGCTCACAACAAGTTTTTATCTTAGAAACATCGCCTGTAGGAATTGCCTCTCAAACTCGGGATGCGTGGTTAGCTCGACGTAATGGACTCTTTCAGCGATCTGCTCCGCTTCATGCAGCCGCTGAACGGATAAAAGCGCCTGTTTGGCGCCCATCCCGGCGGCGTTCCCTATTTGTTTGAACCGTTCAAGCGGCAGTTTTGGTAGCAAGCCTATCCGGATGGCGCTCTCCAGGTTGAGGTATGTACCAAATGCTCCAGCAATAAAGAACACCTTCACATCCTCAGCTTTAATCCCGGCCGTTTCCAATAAGATCTCGATCCCAGTGCGGATGGCAGCCTTGGCAAGCTGGATTTCATTGACGTCGCGGCGAGAAATCGCGATTTCGTGGTCGCTTCCAGCTTTATTCGCGGGCACCAGAGTGAACTGATACCCGTTGTTCACCGACGTTACACCAGGATGGACTGGATGGATTGCCCCTTTCTCATCCAGGATACCGGCTTTGAGAAGTTCCGCCACGACATCCAAGATTCCCGACCCGCAAATTCCTGCCGGAGGCTGGTCACCAATCGTATAGATATATACCTTATCATCGATGATCTTTACGCGTTCAATTGCGCCGGGAGCGGCGCGCATGCCGTTTTGGATGTGCGCACCCTCGAAGGCGGGACCGGAGGCGCAGGAACAACTATAGATTTTGCCGTTGACCGCCAGACTCATCTCGGTGTTCGTACCGACATCGATCACCATTGCCGGGTTATCTGTTTGCCACAGCCGGGTTGCCAGGATCACAGCGACATGGTCGGCACCGACATAGCCGGCGATATTAGGCAGCATCTGGACCGCACCGTCTGGCGCTATTTTCAACCCCAGTCGGTCGGCCTGGATAGAGATGGTTTCGCTTACTGCCGGCACATATGGCGCCAGGGCAAGCTGGCTAACCGGTAATCCCATGAACAGATGATGCATCGCTGTATTTCCTACCAGCATTGCCTGGACGACCTGGTTTGGCATGATATTGGCTGAGTGGCACAGTTCGATCAACATCTCGTTCAGGGTATCGATGAGACGGGTTTGAAGTTGCCGGGATTGTTCGGCACCTCGCAGGGAGTAATCAATTCGGCTAACCACATCCTCGCCGTAAGCTATTTGGGGATTCATGGCGCCGGATTTTGCGATTGTAGAGCCGGTGGTTAAATCCACCAGGTAGGCGGCCAATTTCGTCGTGCCGATATCAACCGCCAATCCGAAAAAGCCGGATCCCGGCGGGAGAACGGCGGTCAGTTGATCCTCGTGCAGGATCAGGCGTGCCTGCCAGCCTTGAGCACGCAGAAGATCTGAGAGCGAATCCAGGAGTGGGAAACCTATTCGAATGTCTGGAAAACCGCGCTCCGCAAGGGCTTTCCGGACTCGTTGGGTATCTGCCTGCAGATCGGTCAGACTTGGAGGTGCCAGGACAAGGTCGACGGCTGTAACCGGCGGCTCTAACAATATTTGAGCTTCTTCTCCTTCGACCTGCAGGCGTTGGGGCGATGAAAGCGATTCGGGCGGCAAGAATATTTTCATGTCACTTGTGGGGACTGCCTGGCACGCCAGACGAAACCCCTGGTCAAGCATTTCTCCGGTGAAAACCAGGTGTTCTGTTTCGTTAGGCGGTTGGCAGGTGCCGGCCTCAATTCGCACACGGCAGCTCTCGCACCAGCCTTCGCCGCCGCAAAGGGATACAATCCCTATGCCCGCTTCACGCGCTGCATCCAGAAGCGTTTTACCTGACGTCACCTGCACCCGTCGGCCGACAGGCTCTATATCAATTGTGAAGGTATCCGGATCGTCTAATTTTGGGGGCATCGCTGGCCCTTCTTCTAATAATCTGGGCGGGTATATCCCCGCCCAGCAAAAAGAGGTGCAGTGCGATTATTGAAAGACTTTTTTCTACGCGGAAAGCATTTTCAGCACCATATCAAATGAAACCTGAAAATAAGCCTGCAAATCCAAGGCCTTCCCATCCATGAGGACCTGCAGGGAGGCCCCATCCATAATGGATGCCAGCACGGCGGGCATTTGAGGGGCGGCTTTTTTAGAAAACACCCCTTTCTGAATCCCTTCGTCAATCACCAACTGGATGTCTTCTCTCCACTTTGCATACATCCCGCTGATTTTCCTGCGAATCTCCTGATCCACTGTCCCCTGGACCCAAAAATCAAAAAATATTACCACCTCTTTATGTCGGCGGATAAGCTCGATTTGCTGATCAAAAAAGTAGCGTAGTTTCTGCTGGGGAGGGATCGTTCGATCGGAAAGAACAGACTTCCGATCTTCTACAAAAACTTGTAAAAGATGATCCAGCAGCGCCTTATAAAGTTCATCTTTGGTTGGATAATAGTAATGGATATTACCCTGGCTCATCCCGGCCTTGCGCGCGACCTGCCGCAGCCGGGCCCCGCTGATTTTATTCGCAAGAATAGTCTCCAACGCGGCATCTAATATCGTTGCCGCCTGATCCGGCTTGATCTGGTTCATAGGCTCCTCATAATAGAGAACAGGTGGGAAATGGTCATCAATCCGCCAGGATGCAAATCTGCTGGGGTAAATACTCCAAACTATTTATGCATTTTCAACGGGGCTGACTGGTCAGGAATTTTTGCAAAGACTTGCGGCTTTTCTCAAGCATAATGATCCTGGTAGCGGCAAACATCGCGCAGGTTGCAGTAATCACAAGTGCGGCCCGAATCGCTTAGATCTGGACCAGCCCCAATGACCATTGTAAGCGACTTTCGCGGAATCATGATGTAGCTGGGCGAAAGCTCGACCGGAACTTTCTCACCTTCCAGCAGGTGAAAGATCTGCGGCTGTCCTTCTTCAACGGACCAGTCGATCATTCCGGGGCTGAACGGAATCGTAGTTTGCCAACCATGTTCCTGCTCCATAATCTCAAGAGATCGGCACGCCTGGTTGGCAAGCGCTTCAACCGCTGCGGAGCCAACCCCATCGAGGGCCAGGCTGTACGTCGCGCTGGAACCCCACTTCTCGGAGGCATATTGCTCGATCGCAGTATTAATGGTGCAGAGTAAAACATAGACTTTGCGGGCTTGTGCAAGGTGCTGGGCAATCAATTTGCCGGTCAATTGCCCACCATCCTCAAAGATCAGACGCTCATGCCTGACGGCCTGGACGGTAAATTCTTTATAGATCACGCACGGCTCGATCAAAGGTCGGCCCTCCTGAAGAGCCTGCTCGGCGAGCTGGACCAGGGCAGGCCGGCGGGCGCGTAAAGCGGCCGGGTCTGCCCCTTGACCTCGTAAAACTGCGTCCACATCGAATTCGGGATTAAGATTTTCCAGGCTTGGCATCCTCGATCAATCCCAATTTCACCATAGAACGATAATTGGTAATGTAGCGACCCGCAAAATTATCACGCCCGAGGAGAAGGTCAGAAGCCCGGATCGTGGCCGTGAGTTTCTCCGGATTGGTGATGACGCAGCTTGCTCCAGCTCCGGCCGCCAGAGCAATAAAAGCCTGATTAACCGTGTGGCGGTCAGGCAATCCAAAAGAGACGTTCGAAGCCCCTAGATTGATGTTAACCCCAAACGCTTTTCGAACCATCTCGATGGTCGTGAGAGTGACCCTGCCGGCCTTCTGATCGGCGCCCACGGTCAAAACCAGCGGGTCAATGACTACATTTTCTGTCGGGATGCCCAATTTAGCTGCTCGCTCAAGGATTTTTTCGGCAATTGCCAGGCGCACCTCGGGGTCGGTCGGGATGCCATTCTCGTCCATGGTCAGGCCGATCACAGCCGCGCCATACTCTTTGATGATCGGCAACAGCGCGTTCAGGGTGGCCTCCTCACCGTTCACAGAGTTTACTAACGGCTTGCCTGGCAGGACAGCCAGAGCCGCTGCCAAAGCCTGCCGGTTCGAGGAATCGAGGCACAACGGCACATCAAACCGTTCGGCGACAGCCGCTGCCACCTTGGGGAGTAAAGCAACCTCGTCGACTCCCGGGGCGCCGACATTGATATCCAGCACGTCAGCCCCGGTCTCGATCTGGCTTTTGGCCAATTCAAACACATAAGCAAAATCCTGGCTCAACAGGGAAGTGGTCAATTTCTTGCGGCGCGTGGGATTGATGCTTTCGCCGATGATGGTCACCGGTGCGTCCGTTGTGATGGTAATTTGTTTGCTTTTGCCTTTCAGTATGGTTTGCATCTTTACACCATTTTTATCAAAGACCAGAATGGTGGACGTGCCGCAGGTCAATATGCGGCACGTCCACATATAGAGGGGGAGTACCCAATGGCAATCTAATCGTAGGGTCCCTTGGTGAACTCCAAACCAAGTTTGGTCAGGGTGTCCTTGGCTTGGCGGTAGCAGTCCTGCCATTCTTGTTTGGGTGTGATCGTCTTCAGATCATAGAGCTCGGAGAAGGCTTTACCCAATTTAGGGTTATTGAAAGTGTCCTTATAGAGCGGCAGCAGTTTGAGGGCAATCGCATTGGCTTTTTCACGCGTGATGCCGCTGCGGGTGGCTGCGATGCCAACCTCGCCTTGCCAGCCAGCTTCCAGACCGGTATGGTGGTCAACCACATTTCCTCCGGTGCTGCCTACGCCATGTTCCTGGTAGCCGCATACCGAGCCGATGATCGCATGGCCAGCCGTTTCATATAAGTTCTCCACTGTTCCGGCCCCGTTCACATTGAAGGGATCATCCGTCCAGACGATATGGCTATTGCGGGCCATGGCCTGCCCTGTCATGGCCAGAACATACATGCCCCAGGGGTCGGAGTTGTTGGTCCACTTGATATGGGTGATGCTCAAATAGTGGTAGGTGGCAAAATAGCATACCACGCCCAACAGGGTTTCGGCAACCGAGACAACTGAAACGCCCGTCGGTCCACCCCCGACACCACCGGTCAGAGGGGTCATCAGGTTGATAATATGGGATCCGTAATTGAGCAGATGAGGGACGCGGCTGAGCTGGTCGTCATTGGTCTTCATCTCGCACATCTGGGCCACTAAACGGCCATCACAGGGACGCAGGCCATGGACCGGATCGCTGGCAGACATCTTCCCTAAGGCGGTCATGCCAGTGGCACAGTCGCCAATGTGCATCCCCGGTTTTCCGACGCGCCGGATGGCTTCGCGGGCGGTGGCGCAGTCCCGCTGCACAGCTTTTACTTCCATCATCGTCCCGGCCATAATGTCATAACCGTTGTAGGTCAGGGTGGCCCCGGATTCGATGCCGTGAACATAGGGCTCCTGGGCATAGCTGATCATCAGGGGAAGGTAGAACTCTTCACTGCAGGGCTGCCCGGCCGGACCTGTCAGATTCCATGGTGGGTTGGGATCTTCCACGCCACGGTGCCTGGCGATGACCATATCGCGACCCTCGCCCAGGTAGAGTGTATCGGGAGCCTGCCGCAGAGCATCTAAAATCTCCTCGCGACTGAAGCGGATCACGCGCTGCGTGTCCAGGTGATAAGCCCCTATATCACAGAAAAGCTGCAGGCCTGCCTGAAAAACCCGGTCAGCCATGCCATCATCTGCCGGGCAAACGTTGGCGGCATCGAACGTAATCTTATATTCCTTGACCAGTTCCTGAGTGCGTTTGGCCAGCATGAGGTCAAATTCGACCTCTTTCATGAACTTGCCAGAGCGTGAGCGCTGGAAGATTTCTAGGAGGCGTTCGTTTCCATACATAGCTATGCTCCTCTTTTGGTTGCCACTAACTTCTTTGCCACTTCAACGGCCCCACCTGCGCTTTCAGAAAAACCATTGGCGCCGATCTCATCGGCATACTCCTGGGTGATCGAGCCGCCACCGACGATATAAAAGTACTTTTTATCGAGCTTCAGTTCTTTGAGCAGCTCGGCGACTTCGCGACAGCCCGCGCGGGTGATGCTCATTAAAGCCGATGCGGCAATCACATCCGCCTTATTGGACTCGGCCGCATCAATAAAGGTGGCCGCGGGCACATCTTTTCCCAGGTCGATCACCTTGAAGTTTTGAGCTTTAAGAAGGCTGGCCACAATATTCTTCCCAATATCGTGAATGTCGCCTTTGACGGTGCCAATCACCACGACACCTTCGGTATGCATTTGACTGCCGCTCTTGGTGATGGCCTCTTCAATGAGCGCTGAACACGCGTTGCCTGCTTCGCCGGCAGCCATCAGTTCTGGTAAAAAGATTTCCAAATTTTCAAATCTTTTGCCGACAAGCGTCAACGCTGGCACAACCACGTCTTGGATAATCGCCAGCGGGCTGGAGCCGTGGTCTAGTGCCTTTTGCGTGGCAGCAACGGCAGCATCTTTGTCGCCCGTCGTCAGGGCTTCTCTTAATGGAGCTGCCACTTCTTCGGGGATTTTGGACTTGGTCATTGATGATTCTCCTTCAGGCAGTAGAGCCTTATTGATTGGTTTCGGTTCGAGGAATGGTCAAGCAAGTGAGTAGCAATCGATTGGGATGACAACCTCCTGACGAAAATGGAAAACCAACGTATAGATGCGGGCGAAGAAAACATTTGATTAATTGACCGAACTAAAATCAGTATATAGAATTTTACAGCGGTTGTCAAGCACAATGTCTCTTTTGTTATTTGAAATCGTGAACCGCGACCACTTTAAGGAAAAATCACTTTGTGAACTTGGACCGCAGTTCATCCTAGAGAGTTGTTCGGTTGGGTTATTATTTTTCCTTGATCATCGGTATCAAACTTGAGAAGGGGATGCTCTAAGAGATACGATTATGATGAACTAGACCTGGTGCTTGCCAGGTACGCGGTCTATGATTTTGAAAATGCGCATAGCCAATATCCCACAAATTAACACTTTATCCTACCCACCACTTTAAAGAGGGGGAGTACGCCTTTGAGAAGAACACTGACATTGATTAAACATCGTTGTTATGGTTGGAAAAATAATTGTTCAATAAAATGGCAATTTCCTTAACAGTGATGTCACACGAAAAGCCCGTCCGCTATACGTCGCGGTTGATCGCCTCGTCGTACAGCTCGTCCACCTCAGAGTCCAGCAGGTGAATGTAGCGGGATGTCGTGGAGCTGCTGGCGTGGCGTGCAGCCTTTCGCACGGCTTCGGTCTTTCCCCCGGCCAGGATCAGGAGCGTTACAAAATAATGCCGGAAATCATGGACCCGGATGCAGGTAGGGTCGATCCCGGATTCCCTGGCGCGTCTCTTGACCGCTTTCCACATCCCGCCTGACTCAACCGGTTTGATCTTCTTTCCGGCGCCCTTATCGTGCCGGGCGAAGAGCGGCAGGGAGGCGAGCGGCTTTCCTGAGGCGGCGTCTTTTCTTGCCCTCAGATAATCGTCGATCGCTTCCAGGGAACGCCTGGAAAAGCGCACGACCGCCTGTTTATCGCCTTTGCCCACCACCAGAGCGCGCTGCTCCAGCCGGTCGATATCACCGCGCCTCAGCGCGCAGGCTTCGGAGATCCTCAAACCGGTGTCCGCCAGGGTCAGGATAAAAGCCCGATCCCGAAGGGCGGTGACATCACTTTTCAACCCAATTGCATAGCTGATCACCTGCTCGATCGCCGCTCGGTCGAAGTTGATCAGCCTCTGGCCGCGCCTTCGGACCCATTTCTTTTCCGCCCGTTTGATCTCGGCCATGGACACATTTGAGGCATCCGCATAGAGGCCGCGCACGGCGCTGCGGTACAACGCCTGGGTGGAGGGGTTGAGGTCCTTGATCTTCTGCAGGAACGCTGCGTAAGTTTCGGCGGTCAATTCCCGATCGCCGACGAGGCGCGCGTAGACCTTCAGCGCTTCGCCGTAGGTCTGGATGGTATGCGGCGCGCGGTTCATTTTCAGGTGGTCGGCAATTTTCTCCTTGATATTCATTGTTCGACCTAATATAGATTATATCGAACATTAGAGAATATCGTCAAGGGAACACCTAATTCCAAATGTGGTCCTGGTAAGCTACAGTATGCTGATCCCCTACCTGATGCTGGTCTTGCAGACCATCCTCAAGACCATGCAGACCGTCGACATGCAGAAACTAAATGCCTATTTGCAGGCTGTGCAAAATTGCATCCAGTGGGAGATTTGCAAAGGCGCTCACCATGCTTGCCAATTTGCGCGACGATATGCGTGCGCAGATTGGCAAGGCCTCGAGCAGCCTGACCAGCTTGCAGATCAGCACATCTTCAAGCACCCCGGCATTGCCCGGTCCAGAGGCGCCACGAGAGACAATGACATAAGTCTCACCCCTTTCTCTTGAAGGGAAACCCTATTGTTTATTATGCTGAGGTGTCAAGTGGCTATGCGCATTTATACTGCCCCTGCCCCACAACGGGTCATGGCCAATGTCCATCAGCTCCCGATCAGCAAACGCGGCGCCGCCCCCTTACGGGATCATTTCAGGCTCTTGGCAAATTCGATCAGCTTTTCCGCCACCTCAGCCCCGACGCGCCCCTGGGCCTCGTGTGTCGCCGCGCCGATGTGCGGCGAGCAGATCACGTTGTCCAGCTTGACCAGCTTCCAATCACTGGGCGGCTCTTCGGCATACACATCAAAGGCTGCGCCGGCCACCTTGCCGGAGGTCAAGGCAGCATAGAGGGCGGCTTCATCGATAATTCCGCTGCGGGCGCAGTTGATAATGCGCACACCAACCTTCATCTTTTCGAACTGCGCCTTGCCAATCATGCTGGCGGATTCTTTGGTCTTCGGCAAATGCAGGCTGATGTAATCCGATTGGGCCAGCAGTTCATCGAGCTTGACCAGTCTGACACCCTCTGCTTCCTTGACGTACGGATCGTAGGCGAGCACCGTCATCCCCAGGGCGTTGGCACGTCTGGCCACATCCCTACCGATGTTGCCGATGCCAATCAGGCCCAGGGTTTTCCCACCCAGCTCGTCGCCCTCAAAGCTCTTCTTCTCCCATTTCTCGGTCTTCATCGTCGCTGTTGCCTTGTAAAGAGAGCGCGCCAGCGAGAACATGAAACCGATGGCCAGCTCCGCCACGGATGCGCTGCTGGCTTTGGGGGTGTTCATGACCGTAATATTTTTGGAGCGGGCGTAATCGGCGTCGATGGTATCCAGCCCGACACCGCCGCGCACGATCACCTTCAGGTTGGGGCAGGCGTCGATCAACGGCTGGCGGACCTTGGTCCGGCTGCGGACTACCATCCCGTCGTAGGCCGGCAGAACTTTGACCAGATCCTCAGGGGTGATCTCGAAGTTCGTATCGACCGTCAACCCCGCGGCGCGCATGCGTTCGATGGCCTCGGCTTCAGTCTTGTCGCACACCAGGATTTTCATTTTTCGCCTCCAAATATAATCTTACAATGGGATAAGAAGGGATATCCCCTGCTATCAGGAAACCGATTCTCGATTGGAACAATCCCTAACCGTTCTTCTGCTGGAACTCCTTCATAAATTTGACCAGCGCTTCCGACGCCTCGACCGACAGAGCGTTGTAAAGCGAGGCGCGCATCCCACCGACCGACCGATGGCCTTTCAAGCCGATCAGGTCGCGCTTCTTGGCCTCCGAGGCAAACTGGTCCTCGAGCTGTTCGTTCGGCAGCCGGAAGGTCAGGTTCATGCGCGAGCGGTTGGCTTTGGCGTGGCCGCGGTAGAACCCGCCGCTCGCGTCGATGGCCTTGTAGACCAAATCGGCCTTGGCCTGGTTGCGCTTCTCGATCGCAGCCAGCCCGCCGATGCCTTTTGCCCATTTGAACACCAGCCCGGCGATGTAAACCGACCAGCAGGGCGGTGTGTTGAGCAGGGAATTTTCCTCGGCCAGGGCCCTATAGTCAAGCAGGTTGGGGAGATTGGCCGGGACCTTCTCGAGCAGGTCTTCACGGATGATGGCGAGGACGACACCGGCCGGACCGGCATTTTTTTGGGCGCCGGCATACATCATGGCGTACTTGGAGACATCCACCGGGCAGCTGATGAAGTCAGAGGAGGCGTCACAGATCAGCGGCACACTGGCAGGCGGCAACGGCTCGGTGAAATATTCCACACCGTGGATGGTCTCGTTCGAGGTGAAGTGCAGGTAGGCCGCCTTTGGGTCCAGCTTGAGCTCGGCCTGGGCCGGAAGGTGGTTGAAGTTGTCGGCTTCGAGATTGGCCGCGGCTTTGGCGGCCCCAAGTTTTTGCGATTCCTTGAAGGCTTTCTTGCTCCACGTGCCGGTGACAATGTAATCCGCGGAAGCGCCTGCGGGGCGGAAGTTCATCGGCACCATGGCGAACATCAGGCTGGCGCCGCCCTGCAGGAACAGGATTTTATAGTTGGACGGGATGCCCATCAATTCCCGCAGATCGGCCTGGGCTTCGCTGACGATGGCTTCGAATTCCTTCGAACGATGGCTGATCTCCATGACCGACATGCCGGTGCCTTTATAATCAAGCATCTCCTGTTGAGCCTGTTCAAGGACAGGCAGCGGCAGGGCCGCGGGACCAGGGTTGAAATTGAAGACACGTTTCGTAGAATTGGACATATTTCTCACTCCTGTGTGCGAATATTATCTAGAGCCTTCTAATGCCAGGCGTCCATGGCACAAGCCCTGAATATGCAGCTCAGAATAGAAGCGCCTTCGGTTCCAAAAGTCCCGAGGCTGCGCTCCAGCTCCGAGGCGGGCTCGCTCGATTTCGGGGCGCGGCGCTGGTCGCCCCCCTGCCACCAATCTCGCTGGCGGCCAATCTTGAACGGCGGGCCGCAGGTCTTGTACCAGATGCAGAGGCGCGTCTTGTTCGCGTCACAAAATTCTGGGGTTGAGCCGCAGCATGGTCCATCGCTCAGGCGCTTGGGGCACTCCATCGGGCAGTAGAAAATACCGCTCATCACGTCTTCCCAATAAGCAGTCTGCGGGTTCATCACTTCTTAGGCAGGCGGCGGATCAACTCAACACTCATTTTATTTCCGGGATGGTACTCGTAGGTGTGACAGATCGGGCGGCCTTCAACGGTATAGGCCACCTCGTCAATCTCCAAGACCGGCGTTTTATCCGACATAGGCAAGGAAATATAAAATCGGCACTCGCGGGCACTCACCGAACTGACGCTGGCAATATAGTATTCTGCCCGAAGGCCGGTCTCTCGCTCCAGAAATTTGAGGAATGGTTCCAATACCCTGGGCGTGGACGACACTTGCTCCGCCAAGCCAGGATTAAACAGGCTTGCCGCCACGGTGTTAACACAGAAAATCATCGGCTCCTCATCAGCGGTGAACACTTCATGCGAGACCAGCACCGGAGCCTCGGCTGGTATTTGCAACGCCTTGGCCATCGCCGCGCTGACAGTTTCCAGGCCGCAATACACTTGCTCGAACGACGGTTGGCAGCAATACTCGCCGATTAATTTCTGGGGGTCGATAGCCCGATCGAGAGGATAGGAGATGTGTGGATTGCGGGTGACAAAGGTACCCCTGCCCTGGCGGCGGATGATCATTCCTTGCGTCGCCAGGGTGCTCAGGGCATCGCGGAGTGTGGGCCGGCTCACGTTGAGCTCAACAGCTAATTCAGTTTCAGAGGGCAAGTGTGAGTCAGGAAGGTATTTCCCGCTTATTATGCGCTCTCTGATGATTTTTTCGATTTTCTGGGTGAGCGGCGGCTGCCGGACTCGAGTCCTTTGAATGACCATTTCTTGCTCCGTGTGGATAGTCTAAATAGCTTATGGCAACGATGCGTCTATGCGGATTTCGAGGAACACAAATCCTTCTCCCTTCGGATCAGGATGGCTTTTGGGCCAGCTGCGGATGCACTAAACCCTCCGGGAGCAGGCCGGCTTCGGTCACGATACGCGGCACGATGTCTTCCCAGCCCACCGGCATGATGTGCAGCCCGTGGATGCCCTGCTTTTCGTAGCCCCGGATCCTGCGGGCCAGCTCCAGGGCGATCTGCACGCCCTCCTCCTGGGCGTTCCCGGCGGCATCCGCGGCTTCCATGCGCTTCAGGATGGACTCCGGCACATAGACCCCCGGCACCTCGGTCATATAACGCGCCATCTTGAGGCTCTTGAGGGGGGTGATGCCCACCAGGATGAAGACCTTGTCCAGGATATTCCGTTTGGCCAGCTCGTTGAGCCAGATCTCCATGCGATCGATGTCGTAGACCAGGTTAGTCTGGAAGAACTGCGCCCCGGCGTTAACCTTCTTTTCCTCGCGCATGGCCTGGAATTTGGGCTCGGAGGCGAAGGGCGAGGCGGCTGCCCCCAGGAAGAATTTCGGCGGGAACTTGATCTCGCGCCCATCCAGGTAGTGGCCTTCGTCGCGCATCCGGCGCAGGATCCACAGCATCTGGATCGAATCCAGGTCATTGATGTCCATGCGGCCGCGCGGCTGGGGCGAAAGCACCGGGCTGTCCCCGGTGACACACAGCACGTTGCGCACCCCGAGCGCCACGGCCCCCAGGATTTCGCCCTGCAGGCCGGCGCGTGTCCGGTCTCGGGCGGCGATCTGCATCACGGGTTCGGCGCCGTGTTCGATCGCGATCTTGCTGCAAGCCCAGGAAGTCATGCGCGAGGTGGCGGAGGCGTTGTCGGTGAAATTGATGGCGGTCACGTATGGCTTGACCGTGGCGATGTTGCTGATCAGTTTGTTGGTCGAGACCGAAAGCGGCGGGGTGATCTCGCAGGCCGCCACGAACGCGCCAGCCCGCAAGGCGCGCTCCAGCTCCGAGACGGGTTCGCTCGATTTCGGGGCGTGGTACTGGTCATCCCCCTGCCACCAGTCCGGCTGGCGGACCGGACGGAAGATGCTGGTCCAGGTCCCGGAGCGTTCTTCGGCCGAACCAAAAAGCAGCCCTTGAGCGACCTTTCCGGCGCCTATCTTCTTGACCTGCCCGGCTACGTCGCCCCAGGTTTCGGTGCCGGCCTTCTCCCAATCGAGCGGCGGCAGGACTTCCATGAGTATCTCCTGACGTCCCATCTTGAACGACCGGTCGTAGATCTTGTACCAGACACATGGACGCGTCTTATCCACGTAACAATATTCGGGGGTGGAGCCGCCGCAAGGTCCATTGCGCAGGCCCTTGGGGCATTCCATCGGGCAGATGAAAGCCGTCTCCTGCAGCAGGCAGTTCCCACACATGCGGCAGCCGAACAGCGGGCTTTTGATCGCATATTCCATATTTGCCAGCAACAGCCTGCCGAAGGTTTCCTTCTTGAAGGGTGAGTAGGCGGGCTGCCATCGTCGGCCAGGGGTAAAAATAGACATGTAAGTCTCCTGTCAGCTGAATTTTCTATGACATAATCCGGCATCGTCAGTAATAAGCCTGGTTTTGCGGGCCTTCAACATCTCCAGGGCGATTACTGGGACAAAGAAACAACAGGCAAATTCCGGCAAAACCGGGTCGTTTTCGCCATCGCCCGCCAAATAAAAATCACTTGCCGGCCTCATTCAATTCATCCTAGGTCCTGGCTCACACACCGCCATATTTCTTCCTGATCAACGGGCAGGTTGTCTATGCGGACACCCACAGCATGATTAATGGCGTTGGTGATAGCCGCAGCAGTCGGCACATTGACGATCTCGCCCACACCTTTGGCCCCGTAAGGGCCCGCGTGAGCGCTGTGTTCCACAAAAAAACAAGTGATCTGCGGGACGTGGAGGATGGACGGCATCCGGCTGCGGGCCATGCGGTCAGTGAAGATGTAACCATCTTCGGTGATGAACTTTTCGATCAGGGCGTTGCCGATGCCCATGATCACGCCGCCTTCGACCTGGCCCAGCAGACCGAGCGGGTTCAGCGCTTTTCCAACGTCATTGGCGGCGATGACCTGCAGCACATTTACTTCACCCGTACGCAGGTTGACGGCTACCTCGGCGGCCTGTGCGGCAAAGGAATAAGCAAAGTGCAGGTCGCCACCTTCGCCCAAGGCCCGGGTGGCAGGCGCACAGTATTCGCTCTGGGCGCACGGGGATCGGCCGTTTTCCTGCAGCAGGTGCCAGATTTGTACCAACGATAGATCGCGATTCCCTGCCTGCACGCGTCCATCTGCGAAACTGACCTGCTTGGCTTCCATTTCGAACTTCTGCGTCACACAATCTGCGATGTCCTGGCGAAGTTTCCTGGCAGCCAGGCACACAGCATTGCCGGAGACGTAAGTCTGGCGCGAGGAAGTGGTCGCCCCGCCATCCGGCGTCAGGTCGGTATCCATGACCAGCACGCGGATCCTGGAGGCGGGCACAGACAATTCTTCCGCGGCGATCATCTGCAGCACAGTGGTCAGCCCCTGGCCGAGTTCGGCAGACGAGGTGCGTACTTCCAGTGTCCCATCCGGAAAAAGCTCGACCTCGGCACTGGCTTTATCCACGGCCCCTCCACCAAAACCGGTGTTCTTGAAGGCCACCGCGAAGCCCCAGGCGGTGCGGATATGCGCCTGATCCCTGACTGTGCGCGGGAGGAACGGCCGGCTGCCTGCCCGCTTGCGCATTTCTGTGTCCACCCTCTCGATGCATTCCATCAAACCCACACTTTCAGTGAGCAGCTGGCCGGCGCCGGTGACCTTACCGACATCGAGGGCATTCTTACGGCGTAGTTCTACCGGGTCCATGCCCAGCCTCTCGGCAAGCATGTCCATCATGCTCTCGACAGCGAAATGCGCCTGGGTAACGCCGAAGCCGCGAAATGCGCCCGCGGGTGGATTGTTGGTGTACACAGCGTAACAATCTGCCTTGACGTGGGGAATGGCATATGGGCCGGTGGAGTGCGTCGTTGCCCGTTCCATCACTTTTTCGCCTAAAGAGGCATAGGCGCCCGTATCACCGTAAAGTTCGGTTTCCACAGCAGTAAGAACGCCATCCTGCTTGGCCCCCATCTTGATGCGTATTTGCGTGGCATGGCGCTTGGGATGAACCAGCATGCTCTCCTTTCTGTCGAAGAGCAGTTTTACCGGTCTACCGGTAGCATGGGCCAGCAGCGCAGCATGAATTTGCCCGGCGATATCTTCCTTGCCGCCGAAGGCCCCGCCGACAAGCTGGCCGATGATGCGCACCCTTTCGAGCGGCCAGCCCAGGGCGCGCGCCACCTGCTCGCGGTCCGAATAAGGGATCTGTGACCCGACATAAACTTCCATTCTGCCTTCTGGAAGCGGGCGGGCGAGGCTGCATTCCGGTTCCATGAACAAGTGATCCAGCGCCGGAGTGTTAAAGGTGTGTTCAATAACGGCGTCTGCCTCTGCGAAACCTGTTTCCACATTCCCTTTTCGTACCTGGATGTGCTTGAGCAGGTTGCCCGTTTTGTGCAGCTGTGGAGCCTGCGGGCTAAGCGCCTCCAAAGGGCTGTTCACCACTGGCTGCAGTTCAAATTCAACCTCGATGAGGTCCAGCGCCTTGGAAGCGATCTCGCGCGTTTCCGCCGCAACGATGGCGATGGCATCTCCCACATAGCGCACACGCTCTCCCACGCCGACCAGGATGGGCCAATCGGCGGTGACCAGGCCGTGATAGTGCTCGCCGGGAATATCCTCGGCAGTCAGCACGGCGGCGATCCCCGGCAGAGCACGCGCTCGCGTCACATCCAGCCTGCGCAGGATGGCATGAGGCACCCCGGCGCGCTTTACCCGCGCATGGAGGCTTCCCTCGAAATTCAAGTCGGCTGTGTAAAGGCCTCTGCCGGTGACTTTCTGGACAGCGTCCGGGCGGATCAAGCGCCGGCCGATCGCTTGGGCGCCGGGTTTATCACACTCAGCCAGGGGAGGTTGGATAGCTACCCCGCTGTGCAGGGCGCGAGCCGCTGCCAGAACGGCGCGCTCGATGGCCGGGTAGCTGCCGCAGCGGCAGAGGTTGCCTTTCAGCGCCCGGCGGATCTCGACAGAGGTTGGATCGGGATGACGCTGCAGGAGCGAAAAGGCGCTCATAATCTGGCCGGGCGTACAGAATCCGCACTGCACCGCGCCGTGCTGGATGAAGGCCTGCTGGAGAGGATGCAGGCCCCCTTCTGCTTCCGGCGTGGAGGATGGATCCGCCAGACCTTCAATGGTAAGGATTTCCATCCCTTCCGCCCTTGCCGCCGGGTAAGAGCAGGATAACACCGGGTCACTATTGACCAGTACGGTGCAGGCACCGCACTCGGCCTCCTCGCAGCCGATCTTGGTGCCGGTCAGGCCCATACGGTTGCGCAGGAAGTCAGCCAGGCTTTCGTCTGGGAGGCGCGGCAGGCAAACCTCTGCGCCGTTCACAACCATCCTGAGCATCTTTTCGACGGTCATCCCGCGGCTCTTTCCCAGGCCTTTTGGAATACTTCCTCGAACAACACGCCCGCCAAATGCCGCCGGTACTCGGCGGTCGCGCGGTGGCGGCTGGTGCGAAATTGGGCTTGCGATAAAATGGCTTGCAGGGCCGCCCGGCGAATTTTGGAGGCTGGTGCCTTATCTTTCAGCACCCCTTCCGCCTCGAATAAGCGTGTCGGGACGGGTCCGCAAGGGCCGGAGACGATGCGCACCAGGGCTATCTTTTCATCCCGGCGTTCTAGCCAGATGGCCAGATTCAGGATCGGCAAGGGGATGCCCTGCGGCCGCATGACCCGTCCGAAGGCAGATGTCTGCCCTGACTTGGACAGAGGCACAAAAAAGCCCACGAGAAGATCCCGCGTGGGATGCAGTGTGGATTTCCCTGGCCCGTCAAACAATGCCGCCAGGGGAAGCCTGCGTCTTTCCTCCAGGCTGGCCACTTCTGCCTGGGCATCCAGGGCGAGCAGTGCGATCGCCCCATCCGCGGCGGGCAGGGCGTGGGCAACATTCCCGCCGATCGTGGCCGTATTGCGCACCTGCGGCCCGCCGATCATCCCGCAGGCTTCGGCCAGCGCCCGGGCGTGTTGCTGGACAAGCGGCGACGCGGTAATGCGACTGTGGGTCAGCGAGGCACCGATGAACAGCTCACCCTGGCGAATCTCCAAAGCGCACAGTTCGGGAATTCGGGTCACATCCACCAGGGTGTGGACGGCCGGGCGCAAACTCTGATGAGTCTCCAGCCATAGGTCGGTCCCACCCGCAATGATGGTGGCCTGGCCCGGCGCATCGACCAGGGTGTGCAGGGCGTCCTCTACGGTTTCAGCCAAACAGTACTGCTCGCAAAGGCTCATTTTTTACTTCACACTGACTCTCGGTATCTTCTTATAAGCAGGCGAAAATAGAGTGTGCGGGGGCGGCTTCATTTGCTGAATGCTTGAAGTCGTCATTTCAGAGAAACCTTTACCCGGATTGGGGATGTCGAAAGTGTCCTTATAAAAAGGTGGCAGTTTGAGGGCAATCTCATTGGCTTCCCCGGGCGCGATCCTGCTGCTTGCGGTCGCTGTGCCGACCTCCCCACCCCAGCCTGCCTCCCACCCGGTTTGGTGATCAACCACGCGGCTGCCTCTGTTGGCATTGAAAGGGTCATCGACCCGGACAATAAGGAAATGGAAAACCAGGGAGCGAATGGAGATGATTAAATATTTTGATTAACTGACCGAACTAAAATGAGTATATAGAGTTTTATAGTGGTTGTCAAGAACAATTCCGCTTTTGTGATTGGACATTCAAAATCAATGCTGAATTTGGGAACAGCCCTAAACTGATATTTTCTGGGGCGCTTTCAGGTGCTTGGCAAGGTGTATACTGTGCGAGCTCGTTCGTTCCCGGGCCGAAGAAGTCCTCCCCCTCCGCCAGTACGCATACCAGCACAGCCTCCGCCATACAATCGGGTCCCTCCGACCTGAACCGGCCGATCGCGGTATTTACCTTTACTCGTCCAGCCGTTTCGACCCCGACGCGTAGGGCATTTCCATTCCTGCCAGCCTTCGCCCGTGGGCCGGGATAGGAAAAAACGCGGCAACCTCCCTACGATAGTTCTTCAGCAGATACCATCCAAGAAGACTGTCGTTTTGAACCTGCCATTTATGAACTGCTTTTTGGCGCTTTAGTAAAGCAGTCATTTCAGGCACGAGAACGGTTGTGGAAAGTCAGGAAGACTTTAACAAGTGCAGAATGATTGTATATACGGTGTTGAAATAATCTTGTAAATCCAGAGCGTTTTCGTCCATCATATACTGCAGCGATGCGCCATCCATCATTGAAGACAGGATTGCTGGGACGATTGCAGCATTTTGGGGTTTGAAAACACCAGCCTGGACTCCCGAATCGATCACAGTACGTATATCTGCCCGCCAACGCGCGTACATCTTCCCGATCTTTGCCCGGATCACAGCATTGGCGGTGCCCTGTACCCAATAGTCGAGGAACACCTTCATTTCCTGACCGTGATGGATCAAATAAATCTCCTGTTCCAGGAAGACGTGCAGTTTTTCTTCCGGAGAAATACTTTGATCGGCCAGGACACCTTTGCGCTCTTCAATAAACACTTCCTCCAGGTAATCCAGCAAGTGCAGTAAAAGTTCATCCTTCGACGGATAGTAATAGTGCATATGCCCCTGGCTTATTCCGGCGCGTTTTGCAATCTCTCGCAAGCGGGTTCCGCTGATCTTGTTGTCCTCGATTGTTTCCATGGTGGCAGTGAGAATCAACTTTTCCAGAGGGATCTTTCCCCTTTTCTGATCTGGTTGGCCTGTTCGCATAATCCCTCCCTCATGGGGTAAGTTCTTGGTATTTCTTTAATGGACCGTACAAATTGAGATTATCGGATAATAATATTTATGTCAAGGAAAAAACGTGTGAGGCGGTGGCGATCATTTCGTACTCGTACAAGAGGCATTCCAGCCGATGAAGATGCGCTGGCCAGGGCGTTGGCCGATCGATCCGGGTTTTACCGGAGCCGGGGTTTTCAATTCGGGTTCAAACGGTCTTGTTCCCATCCTTGAGGCACCAGACGCCCATTACGCATCAAGATCCGGCGGGCTGGCTGAAGCCGCAGCGCCTGCTGGGCGTCGTCTGCCGCCAAAAACACGAAATTGGCCGGGCGACCCACCTCGATCCCATAATCTGCCAAGCGCAAAGCCCGGGCTGCGCGCTTGCGAGGCATGTCATAGGCGGTCTGCATCCCTGTCCAAAGAGGGAGAGAAGCAAATACATAGATGCTATTTTGATGCTCCCTTCTGAAATCATTTGTGGTTTATGTAAACACTTTGTGGATGGCAACCAAAAAATTTCGAGCCGGATCGGAGTTATATTCATCCTCTCCGAAGCTCCTGGATACACAGCTCACTGACCCAACCTAAAATTCAGTAATCAAACCCACCAAGCGTCGCTTTTTCGGTTGATTTCCAGCCGAACAAAAATTGAACAATTATTACTGACTGCCCTCCGATGAAGGGACTTTGGCTGATTTCGTGTCAGACCAAAATCTTGGGTCGGTTAATATTCGTAGGATCATTCGGTATGAAACCAAAAAAAACTCTTCAATATCGGACGCTTCAGGATCAATGAGGAATTGAACAGCAAACCCCTCCAAGAGTGCGATGACAATATATGAGATCAGTCTTTTGTCAATGGAGGTAAAATTACCCCTTTTAATACCTTCCTCAATCACTTCCTCTGCTTCCTTACGCCAAGTATTGTAAACCAATCGGATCTTCTGTTGGATT
This sequence comes from Anaerolineales bacterium, assembly GCA_050013095.1. Classification (GTDB taxonomy): domain Bacteria; phylum Chloroflexota; class Anaerolineae; order Anaerolineales; family Villigracilaceae; genus UBA877. Next base: position 49,968 of record JBEKFY010000008.1, read on the forward strand.
TGCGGATTGATGGATGCTTGACCCCAAAAATCCAAAAAAACCATCTCGCGATCGGGTTCCTCCAGCAGAAGTTTCTGCTCCTGAGTCATGAAAGACCATAATTTTTGATCAGGATCTAATATGTCCCAGGAGAACTCACGTTGCCGGTCTTCATCAAAGCACTGTTTCATGTAGCCTAATACGTCTACTAATAAAGCGGATTTTGTTGGGAAGTGATAATGGATTGTGCCAAGACTTACGCCTGCCTGGCGGGCTACATCTCTAAGCCGCATACCGCTCACTTTCTTATTGGTAATTACTGTCAAGGTTGAATTTATTATCTTCTCGCGCGTAGTTAAATCTTGGCGACTTTGCTTTTTCATGATTGCTCCTGAAATTCCTTTCTGGATTATCATCGCTTTACAGCCAATGCATAAGAGGTTTGTTTATTCCTCTCTTATTTTACGCTATACTTTATCAAATAATCCCAAGTGCATTGTAAAATGTCATATTTGGAAAGTGCCATTTACCACTTGAATTGGGTGATTTATTTATTATAGAATCCTTTCGTACAGATGTACGAAATATATTCACTTAAATCCTCAAGACAATTACATAAGCGCCTTAGTCACTCGTTAGGATTGGCATACAAGAGTTCTTATGCCAAAGCGTAAAGGAGGGAATAAAGGCAAAATATATAATATCCCCCACGAACATTCTGTCGTATTCAGGTGTCGATCAAGGAGGCATACAAATGTTTACTAAGAATATTTGGCGTTTTGCTTCAATTCTTGTAATCCTCGCACTGGTTGCTGCCTGTGGAACTACGCAGACTCAAACGCCGACTCCAACTCAAGCCCCCACAAGTCCCACAGTGTCTAATCCCACTCAAGTCCCACCGACTGTAATTCCTGTAGTCCCCACAAGTCCCACAGTGTCTAATCCCACCGAACTCAAATTTGCTCTTATCATTGCTGGCACTTTGGAGAATCCTTGGGATCACTCCTGGATGGACTCCTTTGAACGCGTTGAACAACAAAAACCACACGGTCTTACATTAAGCGTTGATTATACTGAAAATGTATGGGACAACTTCGACCAGGTTGTCCGCACATATGCTGATACACACAAGTATGGGATCATCTGGTGTAATAGTTCCTATGCTGATCTCGTCGCGAAGATTAAAGATGATTACCCCAATATCCTTTTCGTTGTCACTGGCTCGGGCAATAAAGGACTGGGAGGCAACGGTTACTGGATTTATAAACGGATCTTTGAGCCGGCTTACTTGGAAGGAATCATTGCAGGCAAGATGACCAAGACTAACATCCTTGGCGCCGTAGCTACATATCCGTATGATGATGTAAATGACGTGATCAATGGCTTCATCGATGGTGCTAAAAGTGTTAATCCCAATGTCCAATACAAAGTCAGCTTCATTCAAAGCTGGTATGACCCAGTAAAAGCTGGGGAAGCAACCTACGCTCAAATCGCTGCTGGGGCAGACTTCATCCTCCAATTAGGTCAAGCCTATGATGCATGTAACGAGAAGAACGTTTATTGCTTTGGTAATTATACAGATTCTAACTACCTTGCCCCAAATGTTATTATCACAAGTCAGGTCGCTGATTGGGATCCAGATATCAACTACGTAATCGATCAATGGTGGGATCATACGGTCAATGGAAAACCCTATGCTGCTTCATTAACGCCAGTCTGGTTTTCAATGAAACAGGGAGGAGCCGAACTTGCCCCCTACCATAATTTCGAAGGAAAACTGCCACAAGACGTTGTGAACCTGGTAGAGCAAAAGAAACAAGATATTATGTCAGGAAGTTTTGTGGTTCCATTAAGGCTTGAGAGTCCGGTTACCCCGTGACACTTATAAAACAGGAAAATCACCAAGAAGGATTTCCGGAGCCAGGGTTGGCGAACCTAACCAACCCTGGCAATGAATCATACGAAATCATAAAGACAATAAACCTAACAAAGCGGTTCCCCCTGGTGCTCGCGCTTGATCACATCAATTTTGACCTGAGAAAGGGTGAGATCCACGCCCTGTTGGGAGAGAACGGCGCCGGCAAAACGACCCTATCGGAATGCCTGTATGGATATTACCAGCCAGACGAGGGGGAGATTTATTACAAAGGAAAAAAGGTCATTCTATCTTCTCCACGTAGCGCTATCAGTCTTGGGATTGGGATGGTTCATCAACACTTTGTCCTGATCAGGTCACATAGCGTACTGGAAAATATCCTTTTAGGTACAAGGCACAAAGGTTTTCGTATTGATGTTTCAAAAGCCAAATCAAAATTCGAAATTCTTTGTAAGGACTATGGTTTGGACATTAATCCAGACAGCCTGATCTCGCAGTTATCTGTCGGACAACAACAATGGGTCGAGATTCTGAGATCCATTTATGAAGGAATTGAAGTACTCATTCTAGATGAACCCACCGCGGTATTGACACCACAAGAAACAAATGATCTCTTTCAAGTGCTTGGTCGGATGAAAAATAAGGGACTTTCTATAATTTTTATTACTCACAAATTGAAAGAAGTTAATCAGATAGCGGATCGAATTACCATCCTGAGAAAAGGAAAACACATAGTAACTCTTAATAACAATGAGATTTCAGAAAAAAAACTAGCCTACATGATGGTTGGTAGAGAGTTTTCAATTGCACCTCCAAAGAATGAATTCCAGTCCAGAGAGCCGCCGATCGTTGAGCTCTCTGATATCTGCGCTTTTAACGACCAAAAGGTCCTTGCTCTCAACCATATATCTTTAGGGTTAAGACCAAATGAAATTCTTGGAATTGCTGGAGTGTCCGGCAATGGGCAAAAAGAGCTGTTTGAAGTTCTTATCGGTATCCGAGGGAAGAAAACTGGATCAATAGGTGTGAAAGGAAAAAAGGTTTTAAAGTCATCTCCATCGATTATCATGTCCCTTGGTGTCGGATCAGTACCCGAGGATCGCTTCCAAGAAGGGCTCATTCCCAATTTTACAATTAGCGAGAATCTTATCCTTGGTTTCCAGGACTCACCGGCATATCGCATAGGTTTGTTCTTTCTCAATTATCAAGCGATTGACAATTACGCCAAACAATGCATCTCAGACTTTGAAATCGTGGCTAATTCCCCACAACAGCAGATACAAACCCTCTCTGGGGGAAATATACAGAGGGTCATCCTGGCGAGAGAGCTTTCACAAAATCCCGATTGTTTAATTGCAAACCAACCCACACGCGGGCTAGATGTGGGAGCAGTCGAGTACATACACAAGCGCCTATTGGAGCTTCGTGATCAAGGCGCGGCAATCCTGTTAATCTCTGAAGACCTGGACGAAATTTTAGCGCTTTCTGACCGGATTGCAGTAATGTATAGGGGAGAGATTTTGAAAAATTTCGCGCCTGGTGAGCAGACGATAGAAGAGATCGGATTGATGATGGCGGGGATTCGGCCAGATGTTTAGGAACAGAACTTTGCCGATTAGATTTGAGAAGCGGCAACATGTCGGCCGGCTCCGGCAATTAGCAGCCATTGGTATCGCTTTAGCAACCTCGCTTTTAATCACCGCTATCCTTGTCTATGCGGCAGGAGCGGATGTTACTGCTGCATTCGCATCATTATATCAAGGCGCTATTGGCGACAAGACAGCGTTGATCAACACCTTAATAGTGACAACACCAATCCTGCTGACCAGTGAAGCAGCTGTACTTGCTTTTCGTGGAAATATCTGGAATATTGGCTTGGAGGGACAACTTTATGCCGGTGCGATGTTCGCTTATTGGATTTATGCCTCTACCAATGGTATTCCTGCAGGCTTTTACCCGTTAATTATTATTCTAGGAGGTTTTATTGGAGGTGGCATCCTTGGCTTCATTCCAGGAATATTAAAATCCAAATTCCAGGTTGATGTAATTATCAGCACTGTGATGTTGAATTATGTGATTGCTTACTTTCTCGATTTTCTACTAGGAAGCTCATGGCGCGTACCTGGATCTTTTTATTATCAAACGGCTCTCATTGATGAGAAAGCTGATCTACCATTACTGATTAACAATCCCCCCCTCCATATGGGTTTTCTCGTTGCTCTAATAATGGCTGGTGCTGTTTATATTATTCTAAAATGGAGCCGGTTTGGTTACAAGATCCGGGCGATCGGGGAGAACCCCCGGGCTTCCTTATTTAAAGGGATTAACGCTGCAAGAACGATCACGATTGCCTTAATACTAAGTGGAGGCGTTGCTGGTCTGGCAGGAGCTATTGAGCTCTTTGGTTTACGTCACCGATTACGTTCCGATCTTTCACCTGGTTTTGGCTGGACCGGGATGATGATCGCCATGCTGGCCGGGCGCGATCCTATCATCGCCATTCCTGCAGCTCTTTTCTTTGGAGCACTAGAAAACGGTTCGCTAAAGATGCAAATCACGACAGGCGTTCCAACATCCTTGGTTGACGTATTACAGGCACTTGTGGTTTTCCTAATTCTCGGCTCTCAAGTAATTGCAAATTATCGGCTTCGAAGAGTTGCCTATGAACATTAATGCTTTTCTTCAAACTGCGATCTTAATCAATATTTTAGCTTCTACGTTGAGAATCTCTACTCCTTTGTTATTAGCTTCTATGGGTGAACTTGTCACAGAGCGATCGGGTGTTTGGAATATGGGTTGCGAGGGAACTGTGCTCATGGGGGCATTTACCAGTTTTTTAGTCACAAATAAAACTGGATCCCTAATCATGGGAACACTTGCAGCAATTGTAGCTGGTGGATTAATGGGATTAATCATGGTAACTTTGGCCACCACCCTTAAACTTGATCAGACCGTGATTGGAATGACCCTGAATCTGTTCGCCAGTGGTTTAACTGTTTTTTGGTACACAATCGCCTTTAAAGTGGGTGGGGCGCAAAGTTATCCATCAATTGCGACCGCAGAAGTTGTAAAAATACCCTTCTTGTCGAAGATTCCATTCATAGGGGAAGTATTTTTTTCGCAAAAACTACTTACCTATTTTGCTTTCCTTCTTGTTCCTGCGATCTGGTACCTTCTCTACCGGACCTGGCTTGGTCTTGAAATTCGTAGTTTAGGGGAGTATCCCCGGGCGGTAGATATGCGCGGGCTGCACGTTAATCGGCTGCAATATTTCAGCGTACTTTTTGGCGGAATGTTAGTTGGTCTGGCGGGATCTTTTTTAACTCTAGGATCCTCCGACCTATTTATACCTAATATGTCTGCAGGACGTGGTTGGTTGGCCATTGTGATTATTATTGCTGGCAACTGGCAACCTTATCGCATTCTACTTGTAACTCTTATATTCGCTTTTCTTGATGCACTACAACTTCAAATTCAAGGAGTTGGAGTACAGTTTCCTTATCAATTTTTACTCGCCCTCCCATATATTTTTGCAATACTGGTAATGATGAGTAGTCGAGCTAGATCCAATGCACCGGGTTGGCTCTCGACACCTTACAATCGAGAAGATTGATAATAAGAATTTTTATATGGAGAGATTATGCCAGAAACAAACTGGAATGTGATACAAAACGATTTTTTACAGGCTTTACTCGCCTCGAATCAAGTTGAAGCCTTTCAAATCACACGCCGCGTGCTATCTGACAACGTCTCAATGATTGAGTTCTTCGATCGTTGTATAACACCTTCATTGGAAGAAATAGGCGCTCGGTTCGAAAACCTTGATATTTTTCTACCAGAGATGGTTGAGGCTGCGAGCATTGTGGAAAATATCAACCGTGAGATTATACAACCCGAAATCCAGAAAACAGTGCACGATTCTGATCCAGCCAACAGGTTATTACCCCTAGGGAGGGTCCTTTTGGCAACTGTTCAAGGGGATTTACACGACATCGGTAAAAACATAGTCGCCACGATGCTAAAAGTGAATCGGTTTGAAGTAATCGATGCAGGAACAAACGTGACTGCACAAAATATTATTGCAAAAGCGCGACGTGAAGAGGCTAAAATTATCGGTTTATCAGCTCTACTCACGACTACTCTTCCCTATATGAAAGATGTAGTCGATTTGCTTGTCGGTCTCGGTCTTCGTGACAAGTTCGCTGTGATCGTTGGTGGAGCAGCAGTTACTCCTGAATTTGCAAAAGAAATTGGCGCAGATGGATATGGACGAACGGCTGCAGACGCAATTCAAGTATGTAAAACCGTTTTAGGCATTATTGTTGCTGGAGGCTAGTATTATGAGACAGAGAACGCCAGAAGAGTATACCTATATGCTCAATGTCTTGGATAAAGCTGAGAGTGGACCGATCATTGACCAAAAGGAATTTGACAATATTTGTATCCACTCAAAGATTAAGCAGCTAGTTGATAAATACGATATTCATTTTGAAAAAGAAAAAAGTGTGCCTGCTGATGAACGACTTGCTGATCGGTTATTCCTGGCTGGTATGGAGTTGGCTCTAGAAACAGGCGTTTATTGTATCGATACTCAACGGCAAATGCGATGGAACGCCGATGAGTTAGACTGGATTATCAAGTGCACTCCCTCAACCGAGGTGTTAGGAAGTGGTAAGGACTCGGTGACGATTCTAAAGCGTCGTCCAGGTGACACGATTCGAGTAAGCGTCGTAGGTGGACCCTCTGGGATACCTGTACCAGAAGATCTTTTTGAATCGATTATGCTAAGTTATGCCCAAGAACCGCTCATAGATATAATCGATGATGCATCGCTCCTTCGAACGCATGGACGCCCTATACGTGCTGGCTCCCCCTGGGAAGTAGTTGGCTGCTGGCAAGAGGCCAAAATGATTTTTAAAGTCCTCGAACGCGCAAATCGACCTGGGTTGGCAATTGGGTGTGCAGAGAATGCACCTACCGCACTCGGAGAGATAGCTACAACGACATATGGGGGATTTCGCCTAACCGATTGGCACCATAATGCTTTAATCAGCGAGTTGAAGACAACCTATTCTGAACTTATTCGGGCAATTCAGTACACCCAAATTGGTTGCAGGTCGCATGGATTTTACAACCCGATCTATGGAGGCTATGCTGGTGGTCATGAAGGGGTTTCTATCGCTATCGTTGGTGGCTTGATCCTGATGAGAGCATGTTATGGGGCAACAACGATGAATGCTGGGCCTAGCCATCCCCACTTAAGCTGTGACACCCATCCGGATCTATTACCAGCACAGGCGTTGGCTTTTCAGGCGCTCAGTCGGAATACTAATTTATTGATCGCTAATTTCATCAGACCTGTAGCTGGTCCTTGTACAAAAGACATCCTATATGAAGTAGCTGCCTTGACAATTGCATCAGTTGCTTCGGGGATTTCGCTCGTTGAGGGCGTTCAATCAGCTCGTGGTATTAACTCAGCACATTGTAGTGGCCTTGAAGCACGCTTTGCTGCACAAGTTGCCCATTCCTGCGAGGGAATGACACCGGCAGATGCCAATCTAATTGTACGCTCTCTTGTGTCGAAATATGCAAACCGGCAAAAAGAGCTGCAGAAGGGGAAATCATTCTTAGATATCTACAATCTTGATCTTGTTCAACCAACAGACGAATGGAGAGACGTGTATGAGGCGGTGGCCCAAGAACTGCATACTGAGTATGGGCTATTGCTTGAGGATTAGGTTAGATCCTCTCAGCACCTGTTTTCTCACTCAATTCTAATTTACAAAACGTTTGAAAAACACTGGTTTTTGTGAAAACTGATAATACATAAGTCAAGAAGTGGGATGACAAGGAGGAGATATGAATGGGAAATTCACTATACTGGAGCAAGCCATTCGCTCAGGAGATATTTCTGGTGGGATCGCCGAGGCGTCCCGGTTAGCAGAAAGTGGTGAATTGGTTTTTTCTATCTTCCATGAAGGCATTGAACCTTGCTTGAAAGACATCGGCGATAAATTTGGCCGATTGGAGGTTTTCTTGCCGGAGTTGATAGAGGCAGCAGATGTAGTCAAGGCAGTGCAAGAATCATTAAAGTCCTACCTGAAAGCCGGCGAAGTCGCCCAGACGCAGAAAGGTAGGATTGTACTTTGCACCATCCAGGGAGACATACATGATATAGGTAAGAACATTGTGAAAGCAATGCTCGAAGTAAATGGTTTTGAGGTTCAAGATCTGGGTGTCAATGTCAGTCCGATGGATGCCATCCAGGCTGCTAAAAATTTCAACGCTGACATCATCGCGATATCCTCCCTGATGCTCACATCATTGCCCTATGTAAAAGACGCAATCGAAATGGTCAAGCAAAATGAAGGCTACCGCAGCCGTTTCAAGATTCTTGTTGGTGGTGGGCCGGTCAGCCGTGATTGGGCTGAAAAGGCTCAGGCGGATGGCTATGGCGACGACGCGATCGAAGCCGTGACGCAAGCGACCCACTTGATTGCTAACTGAGTGGATCCACTAGAAAGGGAGAAAAATTATGAAGAATACGACTAGATTATTGGATATTGTAAACCGCAGTCTGTCTGGCCCTTTAGTTGAAGAAGACGCATTCAATCGGCAGGTGACCCAAGGTATCCGGCGAGTGGTGAAAGAGTATCAAATCCAAATCCATTCCGAACATATTATTAATCAAGATGACAAGCTTGCAGACCGAACCTGGCAGGCAGCTATTGATTTTCTTGCCACCTGTGGAGTCTATAACCAATCAACGGGCAGGGTGATCCTGCATAGCCAGAAAGAGATACTGGGTGCTCTATCAAGCGCCCCAGATCAGGTCTGGTTGGGTAGCGGTACTGATGCTGTCCTCGAGCGTTGCCGGACAGTAGAAGATGCCCTTGTACCCCTTAACATGGGAAGTCCGATCGGGATGGCAATCCCTGAAGAGCTATTTATCCCGATCATGCAAAGCTATATTCAAGAGCCTCTAGTGGATGTTGCCTGCCCAGGCAGCCTAATGACGGTCCAGGGGCAGGAGATCCGCGTTGGCTCACCCCTGGAAATTCTAGCTGCCTGGGAAGAGGTGGATTTGATGCGCATCGCCCTGGTTCGTGCTGGTCGTCCCGGTATGGCATGGACAGGTTTAGTGCTGAGCATGAGCGATGCTGGCCAGCTTTCGGCAGTCAACCCCTTGGGATTGAAATCCAGCGATATGCATACCTTTGGGATTATTTCGGAACAAAAGGCAAATTTTGAGATCCTTAACAAACTAACCCAAAGCATTCGCATGGGCGGGATCGTCGATCCCTATGCCAACCCAATCTATGGGGGCTTCGGCGGAGGAATAGAAGGTCAAGCTGTTCTCATCACAGCCGCTATGATTGCACTAAGCGTGGTTTTCATGGCAACCTGCTGCGGATCATCACCAACGCATCCATTCCATTTCAATGACACAGGAAAAGAAGTCATGCAGGCTACTAGTCTGGCCTTCCAGGCACTTGCCCGTAATTCTCATTTACTAACGAACCTGACTATAACGCCGGTAGGGGGGCCGGGAACGAAAACCCTGCTCTACGAAACCGCAGCATTTGGAATTATGAGCACGGTCTCCGGAATTAGTCGCATTTTGGGCCCGCGTGCAGCAACAGGTGCATTTCCAGCGCACTGCAGCGGTTTGGAGGCTCGCTTTAGTGGAAAAATATTGCATGCAGCATCCAAACTAGATCGTATGCGGGCAGAAGAGTTAGTCCAACGTGCTTATGCTTGTTATGAAGGTCAGCTGGATAAAAAACCTCATGGCTTACCTTTCCAGGAAGTTTACGATCTTAATACCATACAACCTTTATCGGAGTGGCAAAGGTTGTATGATGAAACAATAGAGGAGATGATCGGCTGGGGTCTACCTATTGATTGACGAATTGATCTCATCTGTGGAATCCGGCAATTGCATCCAATATTAACTATCAACATAAGGCTATGAAAGTCACCCGATAGCATAGACCATAATAAACGAATATCTCAGCTTCACATAATAATATTTATCAGGAAATCCCTTTTTATTAACCTTTTTTTCATTGATCTCCAGACAAATTCGTGATCGACCGGTAATTGGTCTACCCGAACACCAACCGCGTTGTCGATGGCATTGATGATTGCCGGTGCTGTGGGGACACCAGCGATTTCTCCCACCCCCTTCGCTCCATAAGTAGTGGCCTTGAAGCACGCTTTGCTGCACAAGTTGCCCATTCCTGCGAGGGAATGACACCGGCAGATGCCAATCTTATTGTACGCTCTCTTGTGTCGAAATATGCAAACCGGCAAAAAGAGCTGCAGAAGGGGAAATCATTCTTAGATATCTACAATCTTGATCTTGTTCAACCAACAGACGAATGGAGAGACATGTATGAGGCGGTGGCCCAAGAACTGCATACTGAGTATGGGCTATTCTTGAGGATTAGGTTAGATCCTCTCAGTACCTGTTTTCTCACTCAATTCTAATTTACAAAACGTTGTTAGGAAAAGTTGAAAAGTGGCCAGGTGGGGATCTAAGGGCAAAATCAGGGAATGGACCATTTTATACTGGAACCAGATGCGGACCTCCAGGGCCTGATGAGGGAGGTCGGGGATCAGGTGAAGTTCAACATCTTCATGTAAAGGGACATGCGGGACCTCGATCTCCTTTTTGAGCCAGGCGGGCTGCTTCCTTTTTCCCGCTCTCAACATCTCTGGAACGGATCGCCTTCTCCAATTCCTCAAACTTTGCAATCATTTTTCTGCTTTCTTTTCAAGAAGGGATTTACATAGATCTACCGCTGCCGCGGCATCGGGAGCGTACCCGTCGGCGCCAATTTCCTTTGCCCACGACGAATCGATGCAACCGCCCCCGACGATGATCTTGTATTTACTGCGCGCCCCGATTTCCGAGAACAGGTTAATCGTGTTGCGCGTGGCAGGGCGAGTGGTCGTCATCAAAGCCGACAGAGCGACAATATCTGCCTTCTCCGTTTCAGCCGCCTCCAGGAATTTGCTGGGGGCGACATCGCGCCCAAGATCCACCACCTTAAAACCATGCGAGCTGAGCAGCGTGCCCAGGATGTTTTTGCCGATATCGTGAATGTCGCTCTGGACGGTGCCTAATACGATGGTGCCTGATGAAGCGGATTTTCTTCCGGAAGCAACGATGGCGGCTTCCAGAATCTGCGTAGCGACTTTGGCTGCATCGCCAGCGGCCATAAGTTCTGGCAGGAATACCTCAAATGCTTGAAATTGCCTCCCGACTTCCGTCAGGGTAGGAACCAGCACATTTTGGAGCAGCTCGAGCGGATCGGCGCCGGTTTCCAGAGCCTGGCGCGTGGCTGTCCTGGTTTCCTCTTCCAAGCCCTGGCGCAACGCCTCTCGCAAATCACTGTACAATGGCTCGGAGATCTCAGTCATGGCGTTTATTCCTCCAGGCATTATCCATATCCAACTTCATTGCTTTTAGACTCTCTCGGACCTGCTGGTATGAATCAAGCCATTTTTCGTTTGGCTCCAGGGAGTCGATGTTGTATACCTCGGGGAAGGGTTTACCGAGGTTGGGGTTGCTTAAACTTTGTTCGTAGTGGCTCAGACATTCCAGGATCCACTCATTGATTTCTGCGCGTCCATGACCGAGCGCCGCATATGCTACTTCAGCCTGGAAGCGCGCTTCCAAACCGCTGGTATGGTTTTTCTCATTGCCTGCCGTGGCTCCGACCCCATGCTGATGCAACCCGCAGACGGCGCCCACCATAGCGCCGGCTGCAACTTCCCATAACAGCTCCTTGGTTCCCAGCCCGGACGCAGTATAGAGGTCATTAACAGACACCAGGTGGGTATTGCACGCCAGTGCCTGCCCAGCCATCGCCTGGACCCACAGGCCTCTCCGGTCTGTATTGATGCTGGATAATAAATGCATGTGTCCCATGAAGTGGTAAGAGGCACTATAGCAGATCACACCCAGGACATGGCTGGCAACCGTTACGATCGCCGTCCCTTCAGCACCGCCGCCCAACCCGCCCACCAGGGGAGTCATCAAATCCACAATGTGCATTCCGATGCTTTGCAAGTAAGCCGCCCTGGAAAGCTGGTCATAATTGGTTTTGAATTCCGGCATCTGTGAGATCAGCAGCCCGTCCGTCACCCGCAAGCCGGACTCCTGATTAATGCTGGCCATTTTTCCGGCGCAGGTCAGCGAGACTGCGTTGTCTTCAATGTGCATGCCCGGTCTCCCGGCCATGCGGATGGCTTCCCGCGCCGAGGCGGCCTCACTGCGGGCTGCCAGAATCTCCAGAGGAGAACCCGGGATGATCGAAAGGCCCATATAGGTGGCTATCGATCCGTGCCCCAGGCAATCGACCAACGGTTCCTGTGCGCAGCTCTGTAAAATCAATGGGTGGTAGTTCTCACTGCAAGGGGTTCCTGTGGGCCCACTGTGCATCCGGCAGGGAATATTACTCTCTACTCCTCGATACTGCTCGACCACGGCATCTTTGCCAGTTCCCAGCACCAACTTGCTGGGAGCAGCGGCAATGGCCTGCTCGACTTCTTCACGGGTGAAGATGACCCGGCGTTCGGTGCTCTGATTGTAGACACCGAGATCAACAAAGAGGTCGATGGCAGCCCGATACAGGTGGTCGATCATTTCTTCATCGGTCGGAACCAGGAGCTTGGGATCATATTTGAGCTGGTATCTCTGGACCAACTCTTTGACTTTCCTGGAGAAAGTCCGATCAAAATCAGCCTCTTTCATATAGGGGCCAATCTCAGACCTTTTCACAATTTCCGGCAGCCAATTCGCATGCATCGCTTTTACACCTTCTATCGTGGTTGGGTTGCGATATATAAATTAATATTCGGTGAGGTAAACGGGTGAGAAAAAAGAAGTACAAATAAAGAATGCTATAGTTAGGTCAAATGACCAAATCCTGTTTTATAATACGTGATAATAAGGACGGAGTCAAGTGGTCTGTACTGCCTTATATAGAATCGTGCTTCGGTTCAAATCGGTGCTTCAAAAAGAATGTCGCCCGAGGCGGACATCCCGTCCTGCCGAAGGAGCTGTGATGAGGCATCACATCAAACCAGAATTGACCGATGCATTCCGGACAAGATGCCGGAGAGCAAAATATTGAGAAGCATCCTAATAGGCCTTCCGGATCACGAACCCTAGCGCAGATCTGCTCGCCTGTGTCTGCAGCACTGCACTGGTGCCGGCGAACGCCATTTCCATTTACCTCCCGTCCAAGCGCGCCTGTGCATAGCCGGTCACCGTGACGACTCCTCCTCCCTGCAAGAGGGAAGGCAGGAGCGGCGAGAGGTCCGCGGTTACACTCACCGCCACCACCCGAGAGGCCTCATCGACGCGGATGCCGCTCACCGAGACGGGGATCGAACGGCTGGCCAGGTAGGCAGAGTTCGCACTGGCAAATCCCTGGGCATAAGCATATACATCCGGAAGGAAAAGGATCTGGCCAGTATCGCGGTACTGGGCGATATCCACGCGCGAGGCGGCCGCGAGGGCGGCGGCATCCACGGCCTTGGCCACCTCCCCGCGGGCGTAGGCCAGCCGGCCCACCTCCAGCAAACGGCCGTCAGGACGGCCAGGATCACCACGAACGACGCAAAGAAGACGGTGGACTGCCCGCGCTCCCCTCGCGCTCGTGAATCCGCGCGCACGGCTACCACCCCTCCTGCCGGAAAGTCGCCTGTGAGGAGACGTTCAGGATGCTCTCTAGGCCGAAGAGCGCGCCGCCAGGGACGATCAGCGGGATGTGGGCCGTGACGCGGATCTCCACCACCGTCCCCACCACCCCACCCGGGGCGAGGATCTCAAAGGACGGATCAGCTAGGACCGGTGCACCCTGCAAGGAAGCCTGTGCGGCCTGGACCGCCTGGCAGGTCGGGCATTCCGGCGCGACCGAGCCGGACGTAGACCTTCAGCGCTTCGCCATAGGTCTGGATCGTATGCGGCGAGCGGTTCATTTTCAGGTAGTCGACAATTTTCTCCTGGAGTTTCATTGTTCGACCTAATGTATATTATATCGAACATAAAGAAGAGGAGTCAAGAGAAGATCTGCGCTTTCCTCCCTGCCCGATAAATTTTTCTCACAAACTGCAGCACCTGCGTAATTGTGGTTGGCCGGGTCAATCATGACCCATGTGCTTCGCACCCCAATACACTTCCTCTATGACTCATGGAAGCCAAGGATCGACTCCCCCGCTGTTTTTTTCCCTCCTGGATCATGCGACCAGGTCAAATCCCTGCCGCCGGAAGTGGTTGTCAAAGGCAAACGCCTTTTCGATCCCTAGACGCCGCATGGTCTCAAAACTGCTGCAATCGACCAGGCTCAAGCTGCGAAGATTGGCAGACAGCAAAGCGGCGGTGGCAAGGCGATGGTGTTCTGATGTGATCCAGTCGATCTGGATCAAAGGAATAATTTTCTGCAAATCGGTGATTGCACGGACCCCGAAACGGTGTTGAAGAAGTGCATAAGTCTCCACCAGGACATAGTTATTGCAAACTATGGCCTCTTGGCTCTCGATCAGCCTGGTCCAGATTTTTTGAGCCCGTGGATGATTGGCATCATCCTGATCGAAAATCGCATAGAAAGCAGATGTGTCAATGTAGATCATGGCTTGTAGCTCTCATTCAGATATTTGTCATGATGAGTTGACATATCCTTTTTTCCGGAGTGATACTTACCCACCACGGAAAGTGCATTTCGCCTGGCTTCATCCAGGCTGGGTTCACCGGCCTCGTTGATCACCTTTTCCACCCCCTCCCGGACCAGATTCGCCAAGGAGCGTCTTCGCTTTAAGGCCAGCTGCTTCAATTGGAGATACTGCTCTTCGGTCAACTGAATTTGTGTTCTCACCATTCTCGCCTCCGATTACATTATATCACATTAATTAATCATTATATCATAGTTAATCTCCCGCTTTTCGATTGTCTATTAATCGATCAGCACAATGTAGAACTGACGTTCTGTATAATGTAAGTTATATCGAACATAAAGGAAAACCGTCAAGGGACTTCCGATTACACCTCCCCATCGGTCGGCCACATCAAAAAACTAGGATCGCTCACTTTTCGAGCATCGAAACGAAAGAAAAAGGGTGGTTTCGGGGTCTCGTCCGGAAGATCAAAAATGCTGTCTCCCTCCCCCACCAAGGACTGCTCAAGGTTCAGGCAGCTGTATTGGACAGGCTCAGGTTAATCAGAGAAACCAGCCCCTATGCTTTTTCCTTTTCCTCCACCCAGCGGATGAGCGCGAAATTCTCCCTGACGGTATTGTACAAGCGCTCGTCGGCCGTCCAGAGAGGACAGGCAAGATGGTCTGCTAGCGCAAGGTAATGAGCATCATAAGTGTTGGGCCGTTTGAATTGCTTCGCCAGGGCACTGGCAGCACGATGGAGCTCGGGCAGGTACAAAGCCTGGATATCCAGGGTCAGGAACTGCTGCAGTGCCTTCTGGCCGTCCCTTGAAGCAATTTTCCCCTGCAGAACATTGCGATAGATGGCAGAGGTCACTTCATATCCGAGCAGGGTCGGTGCGACCACATTCACATCATCCGCGATCCAGCTTTCCCATAGATCTGTTGCCGAGGCAGTGTACCGCTCCGGCAACAACATCGCAACAATGATGCTGGCATCAACGCAAGCCGTTGCGTTCATCATCGCGTTCCTGCCTCATTTGTTCGATTATCCCTGCGCCTGCGGGAAGCGCCGCATATTTTTTGATCATGGCTTTCTGGTACCGCCGCAGCTGCGCGACCTGTTCGAGTCGCTGGCGGCGACGCAGTTCACTCTCCAATGCAGTAGCCACCAGGCTGGAACGCTGGCCGGCTGGGACAGTGTGTTTAACCTTTTCCCACAGGTCGTTGGGTAAAGCAATGGTGACACGCGTTACCTGTCGCATTTACTCCTCCTTTATTACATAACTATGTTGCGTAACATTATACAATAACCTTCCCAGATGTCAATGGCCACAGCCAGGCTTGGAGATTGATGAAGAGGAGCGACTTTCGCCCGTTTGCCCTCCAACGTTCCCGTTGGGAACTCATCAACGACCGGACGTTTTGTGCGTTAGCCCATCTTTCCCCTGATTCGTCTCAACCGCAAAACGCGCCGAGCGGTTCATCAACCCATGTATAGTAAAGAGCGGACACCGGAGGGCAGCACTGGTTGAAGGGCTGCTCGGCTCCCGGATTTATTACGATATTAAGATTGTTGATTCCGATCATCATATGTAAGATGAAGGTAACTTACAGATTCTCATGGTCTGTATGGTTGTTTTCGCTTTTAAATCCTCCTCATTGCCTGATTTCCTCGGAGGAACGAATGGATTCTGTTTCTGGCAAATTCTGCCCTGTCTGCAAGCATAAGAACCAACCCGGCGCGATAATCTGTTCCACCTGCGGGTCGCCTCTCGAATTCAGCCGGGAGGAACCGTCCACCACCCGGCCCGTGAATCGCAGGGGAGAGGAAACGAATGCACTGCCTCAGGTGACAAAGGAACCCTTCTGAAAAGCGTTCAAGCCACCCGAAGAAGGAATCGCGATTTACGTCAGGGATAACGACGCACCGATCGGCATCCGCAAAGAGAAGGAGTTCACCCTCGGCCGCCTCCTGACCGGAGACCTCGCGGAGGCTTTCGTCGACCTAAAATCCTACTACGGCTTTGAGAACGGGGTCTCACGACAGCACGCCCTGATACGCAGGACCGACCGCGGGTACGACATCCTCGACCTGGGTTCCACCAATGGAACCTGGCTAAATAATAAACCGCTGATCCCCAAAAAGCCTTATCCCCTCGAGAGTGGCGCCCAGGTCCGCCTGGGCCGGCTACAGATCTTCGTGATCTACCAGGAGACGCCCGGAAAATCGTAAGTGCCAAGGATCAATCAGGACCAGGGGTGAGGCTGAGCAGGTCTGATCATCCAGCCGAGGGCAAGCTTGGCCAGGCCGCCAGGTTCATCGGGAACGGAAGGCAAAAGGAATGTGGCAGGATCCAATCAGATTCTATCGGCGCAAACACCGCGCGTGCCGATAGAATGAATGAGGACAGCCCCCTAACTTCAAGCGAGGAGCAGTTTGGAGGAGATTCATATATGAAACCCATGATTGATGATACGATATTCGGCTCGATCATCATTGCCGGCGAAAAGTATGAACACGACGTCATCATCCGGATGAACGGGACGGTGAAGAAGCGCAAGAAAAAACTTTCCAAGCAGATCTTTGGTACTTCGCATGTGATCTCTCTCCCTGAAGCGGAGCATGTTTACGAAGAAGGCGCCGCACGGATTATCATTGGCACCGGTCAGTCTGGTATGGTGAAACTTTCAGAAGAAGCGATTGCATTTTTCCAGCTTAAAAAGTGCGCGGTGGAGATGCTCCCCACGCCTGAGGCGATCCGCCGCTGGAATAAAGCGGAAAGTCACACCATCGGGCTGTTCCATGTAACTTGTTAAAAAGGTGATATTGAGCTCGGAAACCCAGAGTCTATGGTGGGAGTATTCGTGAATGGGGACCGGTTGCGAGCCGCCCGGTCTTCAGGGGGCTCGCAAGGATGTGTTTGTGGTGATATTTTGGATATTAAGAGAGCCCGGCCGCGTTGCGCTTTGAATTTCAATCTGCGGTCATTGCCTCTGTCGCATTGGAGGCGCAAGCGCGACTAGACCCGCCCTCACGGGATTGGATCCCGTGGGCACTGTGGCAGAAGGGAGCTCCGAAGAATTACGCCGCTTTCTTCGACTCTAGCGCGGCTTGGGCTTTCGCCAGATTGTCGACGGCTACCACTACACTCTTCGAGGTGGACAGGTAGGCAAACTCGATGCTCACCCCCGCATTCGCAAGCCGGCGGGCAATGTTTCCCAGGACACCGGGGCGGTCTTCCACTGGCAGCACCAGTACCTCGATCTCCTTACCAACCTCGATGTGACTGGCTTCGAGTGCCCGGCGAGCCTTGGTGGTATCTTCCACCAGGATGTGAATGAAACCTTTGCTTCCAACGGTCATGCCACACACCCCCTCAATGTTCACAGCTGCCCTGCCAAGCGCCTCGCCCACCTTCGCCAGTTCGCCTGGACGGTCTTCCAGAACGATAGTTAGATCCTTTGGCATAGTCTTCCTCCTTCAGGAGTACCACCTGAGAACCATCACGGCGGCCTAGCCCGGCCTCTCGCCCAAGGCAAATCCGCCTCCGCGTTTAATAAAATCAGCTGTCTGTGTGGGAAGAGCTGAAGCGTCCTATAATTTAGTATAGAAGCAGCATTCAGCGCTTGCACATTCAGTATAGGCCAATTCTCCAGCCAAAACAATGTCCTGGTTACGTTTTTAGTTGGGTGACCCGGCAGGGATAGAAAGAGGAGGGAAGATGGATAGGAAAAAACTAAAACCTATAAAGACACTTAGCGGCAATGGCGAAATTCGTAAGGCGGGTAAGCATTTCGCTAACTGTACTTATCATCTTCAGGTCGCGCAGGAAATAATTATCAGTGAGTCTTTAAGTGATAAACAAGAAATACCTGGTGGGTATATTGTTTCAGGGACGGTCACAATCAGCCAACAAGAATTACTAAAACCAGGAATTCTTCCGGGCATAGTTTCTGGTGAAATATTCACCTTGCATTTGTCCGATGGAAGCCGACTGGAAACCAACTTTAATCCAATCCGCAATCCAAACAACCCAATTAACGGAATATACAGCATACACCCCGCGCCAGGTGCTAAGATTCCTGGATAGGTAAGCGGGCTTTTCAATTGGCCCCGATTGCGCTGATTGACGAAAAGGTTTTTCGTCTCGAACCCGCGACCGAGGCCATCCAGACCTCCTTGATGGGGGAACTGGCCAAGGTGCAGCAGGGGTTGACTGCTCTGGATTCATTTGTCAAGGCCAGGCAGGAGATTGAAGCGCGCACCGCAGATTCAGTTGGCCGGCTGGAGATGATCATCGCCGGCACCCAGTCCAAGGGGTCAGCCGGCGAAAACATCGTGGAAGTAGTCTTGGCCAAGCTGCCCATAGAGTGGCAGGTGCGCAATTTCAACGTGAAGGGGAAGACGGTCGAGTTCGGCCTAAGGCTGCCCAACAACCTGGTGCTGCCGATCGACAGCAAGTGGCCAGCCACGCACCTGCTCGAGCAGTTTGCGGCTGCCCATGATCCGGAAGAGCAGAAGCGGCTAAAAGACGAGATCGAAAAATTGGTCCTGCAGAAGGCCAAGGAGGTCGGGAAGTATATTGACCCGGACCTTACGATGCCCTTTGGGATCCCGGTCGTGCTGGACTCGGTTTTCGATCTGTCGTCTGGCGTGCTGGCCGACGTGTATAAATTGAATGTGGTCCTGGTGAGCTACAGCATGCTGATCCCCTACCTGATGCTGGTCTTACAGACCACCCTCAAGACCATGCAGACCGTCGACATGCAGAAGCTGGATGCCTATCTGCAGGCCGTGCAAAACAGCATCCAGGCCATGCAGGACGAACTCGACGGGAGGTTTGCAAAGGCACTCACCATGCTCGCCAATTCGCGCGACGATATGTGTGTGCAGATCGGCAAGGCCTCGAGCAACCTGACCAGCCTGCAGATCAGCACATCACCAAGTACGCCGGCATTGCTCGGTCCGGAAGCGCCTGAAGAGACAAAGATATAAGACTTACCTCCCTCCCCCGCTGTGTGGAGATGTATGGATAATTGAATGCGGAGTTCTCTTTTGAATGGGAGTTCCTCTATTGTTTTGGCGGTGAGTTGTAATGGCTATGCGCATTTATACTGCCCCTACATTATAGCGGAGCGTGCTCATCCGCATATTCCACCACACAATAGCCCTTAGCATTCTTTTATGCATTTCTTCAGCATCAGTCTCAGCTTCCCGTGAAGGTTTTACCTCCTTGTGAAGCCTGCCATAAAGTGTGGGAGATGGATGCATATGGCTACGAATATATCTCCGGTGCAGGAATTATCAGCCTGATCGACATCAACGATGTCTTCGGCCGAGTGAAGTTTTTAGTTACCTGCGCTGGTTAGGGGATGAACGGCACAAAAGATTCCCGGCTACCGAAGATCATCAAAATGCATTGCGGCTGGCTTTCATCCAATGAGGCCTGCCAAATCGTCTGGCGACCAATCATGATCGGGTTTTCTATGATGAGGCTAGCAAGTCCCCCTTCCCAACCCGATTCCATTTCTGGCTGGTCGCTTTAGGGATTGAGTTGACCTTCGGACGCATGCGAACACCCAAAGATCAATCCGTGACAGAACGTTCCCATCAAACCTGGGACCAACAGGTGCTCCATGGGAGCTGCTTTGAAACCTATCGGCAGCTCTAGACCATGTTAGGCCAGCGCCAGATATTCCTTAATGAGCATCTGCCCTGTGCCTCGCTGGCAGACCAGCGTCCCTTGGTAGCCCACCTCGTAGCACGTTTTCCCCGCAGGCTCTATCGACCCGAATGGGAAACTGAACTGCTCGATGATGAAATTGTACGATCCTTCTTCACGAAGGAGATAGCTATGGCAAGGGCAAGGCGACTGCCTCCTAAAAGCGCCTGGGGCTTTAGAAGTGCCGGGAAGATCATCTAGCGGGTCAGAGTCACCTTGTGCAAGCCGCGGGGCTTGTCTGGGTCAAGACCCCGAGCCTGTGCCAGCCCGAAGGCAAACAGCTGACCTGGAGTTACGGCGACGATGGGCGAGAGCCATTCGGGGATGCCGGCTGACATAGGAACTGGAGTTCGAGCAAGGGAAAGAGCCTCCTTTTTCGGGGAGATGACCACCAGCTCCGCACCGCTCTGGCGAATCCCGGACAGAAAGATCGTCAATTCCGCGGCGGGTTTACCTTCCGGCACAACGGCCACGACCAAGAAGCCGTTCTGCACCAGTGCCACCGGTCCATGCTGGAAGTCAGCGGAAGAATACGGTTCAGCCAGGACGTAGGTCAGCTCTTTGAGCTTCAGGGCAATCTCAAAGGCGGTAGCATAGTTATACCCGCGCCCAAGCACCACGCAGGCATTGTCTTTGCGGTAATCGGCTGCGGCAGAAACGACTGCCTCAGCCTGCTGCAGAGCCTGGGCCACGAACGCCGGGACCCGACCCAGAAGGCGGCGCTGGTCCTTACCTCCGTTGAGCGCCACGGAGAGCATAGCCAGGGCCAGCAGGGAAGTTGTGTACGTCTTAGTGGCAGCTACAGCGCGCTCCGGCCCGGCGTTCAAGTCGATGCTGTACTCGGCCAATTTCGCCAGCGGCGAGGCCTGGTCGTTGGTAATCGACAGGGTCAATGCACCCTGTCGACGGCCTTCTTCCACCACGGCGCAGATATCTGGCGATTGCCCGGACTGCGAGATACCCAGCACCAGGGCGTCCACCAAATTTGGGGGACGCTGATAAATAGTGAACAGCGAGGGGGTGGCCAGGGCTACTGGCAATCGGTTGCGGGCCCCGAAGATATACTGCCCATAGCGGGCGGCGTTGTCCGACGTGCCGCGAGCTGCCAGCGCGAGGAACCGCGGCGGCCGTTTCAGGATGGCTGCGGCCACCTTCTTGATATTTTCACTCTGCGAATCCAGAAGTCGCTGCAGGGCGGCTGGTTGTTCGAGGATTTCAGTGTGCAATTGAGAGGTTTTCATAAGATGTCTCTGAGGGAGGATGTATATGACCTTTGTGTTTTTTTGCCCGAGTAGACTGTCAAACACGGATTGATGGGTAGAGTTCTTTGAGCTTTATGTGAGCGTCATTGGTCGTGAAACGCCAATCGATTGTTGCACCAGTTGCCTTTCGGTCGGTTTCTCAGGCTTTGGTTTCTTGGCTCAAGGTGACCACATTTGGGTTGATGGCATGCCAGGACAATCAAACAGATTTCCTGAACGCCATCCAACAGCCGCAGATATTTTCGTCTCGTCCGACTTGGTTCAAGGCTTTTTCAATGCCTTGTTCGACATATCGCTGACGCACTCTCTCTATCGTGGGTATGCTAACCTATAGAGCTCCGTGTATTTGCTGATCCACCCAATCGTTATTGGCTTTCAGCAGAATGCGCGCATGTGTAATTTTTCGAACTCGCTGCGTTTCGGAGGTCATCAGATTATTGAGCAACGTTTGTTCCTCTTCACCCAAGTTGACCACATATTTCTTGGCCCCAGCTGTCGTCTTAGTAAAGACAGGATTATACAATTTCACCCATCAAAGCATGCTTGACAGTCTACTGGAGTAGCAAGTCGCAGCTCATAGATCGGATTTTTTCCAATCTCCACTCATGACTCGATCAAGGCAGTGTTCTTACCGCTGAATGCTCCATCGCCTGGTTGAGGATCAGGGTGATGGCGCCCAGCAAGGCAGCCCGGTTGCCCAAAGATGAAGCCACCAGTTTGGGTATAAAAGGCACCACCCCTTCGATCCGCTCCAGGATCGGAGCGATAAGCAGATCAGAGGCGCGCGAGACTCCCCCGGAGAGGATGATCATATCCGGGTTGAGCATACAGGCGTATGCCGCGACCCCCAATGCCAGGTAATTCACTGCCTCGCCCACGATCTTCAAGGCCCAGGGCTCTTGTCTCCGGGCAGCCTCAAACACCTCCTTCGCTCCAAACCTTTCGGATAGAGAGGATTGGCCTCCATCCACCAAGAGCTGGCGGGCGCGCTCACCTATCGCCTTACCGGATGCCAGGCTCTCGAATGCACCGAATTGCTCGTAATGGTGATTCAGATACTCGATTCCTGGTGGCAGGTAACCAATCTCGCCCGCAGCCTGGTTCTGGCCACGGTACAGTGCCCCGTCAATAACAATGCCCGAGCCAATCCCTGTACCAATAGCGATGCAAACAAGGTTTTTCACACCCTTACCTGCTCCGAAATCCAGCTCGCCTATTGTTGCCAGGTTGACATCATTTTCCACAAACACCGACAGGTGAAAGGACTCGCTCAGGCGGGTGGCCAGTGGAAAATCACGCCAACCCAGACCGGGTGCCCAGTTAACAATCCCCTCTTCGGCGCGGGTTACTCCTGGTGCTCCCACCCCCACTCCCAAGATATCGACCCCGGATGGACGGTTGCTGTCAATCAATTCCTGCACCATTTCATGGACCAGGTTGAGATTCTTTTGTGCGTCGCCAGAGCAGGAGTCATTCTGGATCTCTTTCTGAATATTGCCTTCCAGATCAGTCACAGCGCCGAGCAATTTAGTCCCGCCCAGGTCCAATCCGATCACGACATGTTTTGACCCATCGAACTCGAACAGCTCCCCAGGCCTTCCAATCAGGTGCTCTGGACTGTGCCCGACTGATTGCACTAATCCGAACTTCATCAGATCGTTCAGGATGCGTGCAATGGTTGGTGCACTTATGTTCAGCCGGCGGGCAAGCTCCGAACAAGAGGTGGGTCCATTCTGGCGCATATAATCCAGTACCGAAGACCGGTTAATGCCTCGGAGAAGACTGGCAGAAACAGCGCGTTTACTCAAAGCAAGTACCTTTCACTAAAACAGAAGGATTTTTAGTATGGATTTATTTTCTAACTGTTCTTAATTAACCTATCACGAGCTAATCCACAATACAAGAGGCAAACCAATGCAAAGAAATGCCACATGATAATTCTGGTATGCAATCATCGAATACTCTTGAGGGAAACCACGCCTTGATGAGTGATGAGAAACACACCGGGCAAATCAAGATACCCTGTTTCGGTGATCAAGTAATATAAGGTATCGTTTGAGGCCCTTCGGGCAAAATACATATCCTGGCCTGCGGACCATATTTTGCAAGAAGCTCCGCTAGCGTGGCTTCAATTGACCTACATGGGAGAAGCATGGTTGACCGGATTTGACTGTCGGTTAGACCATCACTGTAAACGTAAATATCTGCTTTTAGCTGCAGCATGGCTTGAATTTGAACCTGCCATTGGTCCAAACAGGCAGGTTCAAAACTGAGGATATTTTTTAACAAATCCTTAGGATGCTTGTACGCCTTAAGGAGATTTCCGTACATACCATGTTCAGGAATTCCATCTCGACATTCGGTCGCGATGATGATCGCCCCGCCTTGTTTGACAATCTGGGACGCTGCGCTCATTCCTTTTACCGATTGATAAAGATTAATATCGAGTGGGTAGCCCGAGTTGGTTGTGATAACCATGTCAAAAGGTTCGGACACCCGTACCAATGTAGTCTTTTTGACAAACTCACAGCCTCTGGAATGCGCTTCACCCAATTCACCACAAAACATACCCGTGATTTCCTTGTTCTTATTAAGCGTTACATTAACCAAGAATATTCTTTCTACCATCAAAGCTATTTCGCGTACTTCTTCCCAAATCGGGTTGCCCCAAGTAATGCCCCAGGTCGCGTTTGGATCGGCGATCATTTGAGCACTATGATTGCCCAGTATCGTCACCAGACCTGCCATGCCTGGCATAATCGCCTTGCCGCCGCCCGAAAAACCCGCAAAGAAATGAGGCTCAATAAAACCAGTAAGGATTTTAACGTCGCAATCCAACAGTTCACGATTGAGCCAGATTTCATGGCCTCGTTTAGTAGTTCCCAGGTGGATTTGGGCGGCTGGATCAAAGGCGTTGTTCTGAATGATTCGATAATTGTCTACTAACTCATCATCCAACATTTGGCGCAACTCATCTTTGGTGTTGAACCGGTGAGTTCCCAAGGCGTTAAATAAAGAAATATTCTCGTGCGGAATATTTGAGAGCTCTTGAAGGATTGTATGCAGAATCAGGCTGCTGGGTGTTGGGCGGGTTATGTCATTAAAGATGATGCCGACCCGGTCAGTGGGCTGGATAATGCTATGGAGAGAGGGGGAACCGATTGGTTTTTTTAAGGCCTCCTTCAATGCATTAACCGGATCACCGAGAGCTGGTGAAAATGAGGGCTCGATAATGACGGAATGGCAGCTATCCGGCATATCAAAAACCAAGTTTTTCTTCCCATAAGGTAAATGAATAATCATAGTCGTAAACGCTTCAGCTTTTCAACTCTAGGATCGGTTCTTTATAAATAGCGGAAATTAAAATTTTGGCAACACTTTAAAGATCATGTTTGTTGACGAACCGGAGACGCGAACTTTGTGGCTTTTTACGATCCAAGAGAGATCAACGGGGCCTTTTTCTGACCAAGGCGCAGGAGGGTGAGGAAGGCCAGGAAGCACAGTACGAGGCTACCAAAGATGAGGGGCACCATGGCGCCCGGACCGGCCGTACCGATCACCTGGCCCACCAGCCAAGGCAGGACCATAGTGCCAAAGCTATCCCCGAGCAGGACTATTCCGCTGATACGTCCGGTCATGTTGATGGATTGACCTGCCAGGGTGAAGCCTGTCGGCCAGATGGGAGCCATGCAGAAGCCCAGTCCCAGGGCCATGATCCACAAAATCGACCTCGAGCTGGGAAAGAGGATTCCCAGGGCAAGGAAAGACAGGCAACCGGACAGAGCGGCCGTCAGGATCTGTCTTGGTTTGAGGCGGGTAGCGGCCGGGATGGAGATCAGGCGGCCAAGGGTAAAAGCGAGCCAGAACCCGGAATTCAGGTAGGCTGCCCCGGTAGCGCTTGCTAAATTGAGAATGACCGCATAGGTGTATACCCAACCGCCAAAGGTAAGCTCTGCTCCCACATAGAAAAATAAGAACAGCGCCGCAGTGATCACCAATGGATAGTATTTTCGGGCATCGGTTATCCCCATGTTTCCTTCTTTGGAATGGGATGCCGGATGAGGACTGCCTGGCAAGGTCAGCATGCGCAAGCCGACCAGCAGCATGAAAGCCGCCAGTACCCAATACACCCAGCGATACCCATTCGCTGCCCCAGCCACTTGTGCGACCAGGAACGGTGCCCCGACCGCCCCCAGACCAAAGAAAAAATGCAGCCCGTTCAGGTATGGGCTGACCTTCTCGCCGTGCGTCCAAATCAGCAGGAGGTTCCCGCCGTTGTTGATGAAGCCTTCGGCAAAGCCCTTACAACTTACTATTGCCAGAAGCAGCCAGAACCAGGACACTGTGGGGACGAAGAAGATCGATGCGCCCGCACACAACTCGGCAATGCCCAGAACAGGATGCCCGCGCACCTGATCCAGGACCCGCCCACCAATGATCGTTCCCAGAGAGTATCCAGCCGCTCCGATCAGGAATACCAGCCCCATGCTGCCCAGCCGGGTGTGAGTCTGGGCTGCTAGGGAAGGCAGGGTTGGCCCGATGATTGCCATGCTGAGTCCCAGGCAGATAAATAACAAATAATAACCTAACGTCCGCCGAATGGCTTCACTCCTGGTCCAGGCGAGGGAAGTTTTTATCATCAGGGTTGCCCAGTTGGTTGTCTGGTTTGTCTTCGATGGACAGGTCGCTGCACTCGTATTTCCTGCGAAACCCGGCTTGGTATATTGAGGTTGAATTTGAGCAGATCGATTGCGTGTGCAGAACTGCCTGTCACTCCCATAGGTCTGTACTCAGATATTTAAGCCCGGAATCGTTCAGCAAAATAACCACCGTTTTACCTTTTAATTCGCCGTTCAATAGTTGAACTGCCGCAGCCGCGTTGGCTCCTGAAGAAAACCCGGCAAATATGCCTTCCGTGTGCGCCAGGCGGCGGGCTGCATTGATCGCCTCCTCATCGCTAACTTGAAGACAGCCATCCACCTGTTCGGAGTTAACAAATACCAGGTCGGTCATCGAGTAACCGCCCCCTTGAATCTTATGGTTAGGGTTGGTCACCGGCTTTCCAGCCAGAACCGGCGCACTTGCTGGTTCAACCAGGTAACAACGAATTTCTGTTCGAAATTCTTTGAAGGCAGCAGTACAGCCAGCAAATGAACCGGCGGTCCCGACAAAATCGCAAAAAGCGTCAAAATAACCACCCGATTGAGCAATGATCTCCGGCCCGGTGTTAAGATAGTGCGCTCGGAAATTACCCTGGTGGTGGAATTGATCCGCTCGAAATGCGCCGCGCAGCTGGCTGATCTGCTGAGCGGTTTTCTCCACCAATTCCAAGTCACCGCCCGACACTTGGCCAGGCAGGGAATCGGGCAGTTGGTCGACCAATATCACCTCTGCGCCCAGGGCGCGCATCATACGCGCCCGCTCCATCGAGTTGCCCTTGGACATTATCGCTACAAAGGGATACCCCTTTACACCGCAGACAATTGCCAGACCAGTGCCAGTGTTCCCGCTGGTCAGCTCAACAACGGTTTGTCCGGGTTTTAATTCACCGCCGGCCTCGGCGTCCTCAATGATCTGGCGGGCTATGCGATCTTTCTTGGAAAACCCCGGGTTGAGATATTCCAGCTTGGCCAGGATGCGGCCATCCAGTCCGCTGGTAAAGCGCGAAAGTTCTACCAGTGGAGTGTTTCCAATTGCTTCAACGGTAGAAGGCAAAAGTTCCATAAAACAACCCATCCTCCAGAATTCGAATGGCGAAGAATTTCAGCGTGTATATCCCAAATATGATGCGGACACCGGACTGGATATCCCAGCCAGGATTGCTCAGAACCGGAATGATGTGAAAGCCATTCACAATATGGGTCGGGTTAGTAGGGTGATAACATAATTATCACCGGCCTCGCGGCCTCGATGTGGATCGGGTACCGCGGCGCAATCCCTCGATGCAGACGCCCTGAATTTTCTGGTTCAATGATGGTGATCCCGATACTGCTGTGCGCCCCACCTCAGGCGCTGGCCAGAGGGTGAAAGATCCTTAGGGAGGTTGATTGCATTAACCATGAGCGGAAGGCAAGGCGCCCTCGTGAGGTGTGGACAGAAGGAAGCCGGAAACTCACCTCCGGGCGAGGAACACGAAGCACCTAAGAGGCTGTCCATGCCGGGCGAATTGGCAGCTGACAATGAAGCCCAATGCAATCACGTGCTGGAGCAGCAAATACGACCCTGGGACATGGTCAAATTAACGATCGCGGCCCAATCAGAAACTGAATTTCCTGCAACCGGGCAATAATCATCTCAATGAATATATGGCTTGAGTACATCACGCGAGAGATAGAAGCCGCGCTTGACAAGCTCTTCACTGCCTTCAAAGGCGCGGTCTTCATGCTCAATGCTGATCACATAATCATAATGGGCGGCTGTAAGCGCTGCAAAGAACTTTCCCCAGTCCATGTCACCCAGTCCAGGCAGGCGCGGCACCTGCCAGCCCATCCCCTGCGACAATGCGCCGTTATTGTATAAACCCTCGCGATCAATGTGGAGATCCTTGGCATGCACGTGGAAGATCCTGCTGGCAAACTCTTGCACCACACGCTCATAATCGATCATCTGCAGAATAAGATGAGATGGATCAAGATTCAGCCCAAAATGATCATCCGGGATAATTTCCCACATCTTGCGCCAGATGGTCGGCGTGCTGGCGAGGTTGTCGCCTCCAGGCCATTCATCGTACGAGAAGATCATCGGACAATTTTCAATGCCGATCTTTATGCCGTGATCTTTCGCGAACTTCACAATCGGCGGCCAGATCTTTGTGTAGTCTTCCAAGTTTTGCGGTACGGTTTTATTTTTATCCTTGCCGATGAAGGTTCCCACCACAGGCACTTCCAGCAGCGCCGCGGCTTCGATCACTTTCTTTAAGTGGCCAATCACCATCTTGCGGTGATCCGCATCCGGGTGAAGTGGGTTTGGATAATAACCAAGCGCAGAAATCGTCAGCCCGTTGTCATCGAGCATTCTGCGAATCTCCTTCGCCCTGGAGTGATTCAGGGTGGCCGCATCGATATGGGTCACGCCCGCGTAACGGCGTGCTGCCTTTTCCAACGGCCAGCATGCAATTTCGATGGCCTGAAAGCCGCTCTCTGCGCCCCACTTGGCGACTTGTTCGAGGGTGCTGTCGGGTAATGCGGCGGTGAAGAAACCGAGTTTCATTTTGACTCCTTATTTTATTTTGACCCAGGTTCTCTCGCGTGCGCTGCTCTCAATGGCTTCACACAACTGCATTTCATAATGGCCGTCCGCGAAGGTCGGGAAATCGGGGGTTTTATCATAATCCCCGGCCAGAATGTAATCGTAAACCTTGGCATAGAGCTGCTTGAACGTGTCAGGGAAGCCCTCGTTATGGCCGCCGGGATAAGATGCAACCGCACGTGCTGCCGGCGACAACAGCGACGGATCTTTCATCAGACTTTGGTTGGGTTCCGTCCGATGACCGATCCACAACTCGTTGGGCTTTTCCGAGTCCCACACCAGGGAGGACCTGGAACCATTGATCTCGTAAAACAGGCGGTTCTTCCGCCCTGATGAAACTTGTGAGACGGTCAACACACCGTGCACGCCGTTTTCGTAATGCAAGAGCACAGTGGCATAATCTTCAGTATTGATTGGTTGGTCAATGTAATCCTCGGGCGTCAGGAGTTTGCCGGTGAAAGTTTCCAGTGGTTTGGCAGGTTTTCTGCGAATGGGATGGAAGGTCTTGAAATCTGCGTAGACTTCTTCAACGCGCAAGCCGGTGATAAAGGTCAGCAGGTCGAGCCAGTGAGAGCCGATGTCACCGACGGCGCGCAAAGTTCCTCCGAGGTCCGGTTCGAGGCGCCAGTTCCAGTCCGTGGGAAAGAGCAGCCAATCCTGTAAATAAGAACCCTGCAGGATGAAAAGGTCGCCGAGTTGGCCGCTTTGCACCATGCTGCGCGCTTGTTGGACGAGCGGATACATGCGGATGTTGAAATTGATCGCATTGACAAGCTTTTTCTCCGCCGCAAGCTTGACCAGTTCGCCCGATTGCTTCGTGTTCATTGCCAAAGGCTTCTCGCAAACAACGTGCTTGCCCGCCATGAGCGCAGCTTTGGCGTGGGGATGATGCAAATAGTTAGGCGTGGCGAGATGCACAACATCAATGTTTGGATCCGCGAGCATGTCTTCGAGCGAATTGTATGCGTGAGGAATGCCCAGCTCGGCAGCTTTTTGCTTTGACTTTTCTGGGGTTTCTTCAGCCAGCCCCATGACCTGGATTCCGTTCCGCCGCAATCCTTCGATGTGGGCCGGGCCAATAAATCCAGTTCCGGCGACACCCACGCCGATTGTTTGCTTGGTCAGTTGCTTCTTGATCATAATGAGGCCTCCAGCGAGTTAAGAGTTTTCTAAAGCCGAATCGGGCTAGGCCGCCTCCGGAGCGTGTCCTGCCTTCATCAATTTTGCAGCCAGCCGCGATGCTGCGCTGGCATCCGGGCCGTAACCATCTGCGCCTATTTGCTGTGCATAGGTTTCCGTCACCGGCGCACCGCCAATTATCACCTTTACCTTATCGCGCAAGCTGGCGGCTTTGAGCGCCTCGATCGTTTCCTGCATCTTCGGCATCGTCGTCGTTAATAGTGCAGAGAGGGCAATGATATCTGCATGTTTGGCCTCCACGGCGTCGACGAAATTCTCGGGCCGCACATCGGTACCCAAATCTATAATCTCAAAGCCGGCGCCTTCCAGCATCATCCCCACCAAATTCTTGCCGATGTCGTGCAGATCTCCCTGTACGGTCCCGATAGCCACCCGACCGGCCGCCTTGGCACCGCTGGCAGCCAGGAATGGCTTAAGGAGCACCAGGGCAGATTGCATGGCCCGTGCAGAGATGAGCATTTCCGGCACGAAAAACTCGCCCGCCTCGAATAGACGGCCAACTTCTTTCATCGCAGCGATCAGGCCATTTTGCATGATCTGGTCGGCGGTTATTTTTTCCTTCAAGGCGGCTTCCACGCCGACTTGCACTTCCCTGGTGTTGCCCTCCAGGACAGCTTTGTAGATTGTGTCAATTTGTCCCATTTGGTTTAATTCTCCTGACGTATAAGGTATTGGGCAGAATACACTCGTACGGGTGAAAAAGAGCTAAAGATAGTTTCGCCCTGCATCTAACATAGCCAGATAATTGTCCAGGGGAATGTAATTAGCCACGCTGTTCCCGGTCCCAAGGCAGTAACCGCCTCCCGGAAAGCAGCGGTCGAGAGTATCGTTCACACGAGTTCGAACTTGTTCTGCTGTGGCAAGACAAAGGAAGTTAATATCCAGGCCGCCCAGGAGACTAAGGCGGTCTCCCCAGAGTTTCTTAGCTTCGCACACATCTAAGATAGTGTCTTCAAAAGAATGCTTCGCATCAATCTTTACATCCCGAATCAAATCCTCCATGATCTTAGAAAGTTCTCCGCACGAATGCAATAAATACAAACGCCCTGCATCATGCACCATCTGCGCCAGGCGCTTGTGCCCTGGAAGGATAAACTCTCGCAGATCCTTGGGACTGATCGATAGGCTTGACCGGAAACCCATATCATCAGAAGCCCAGATCATCTTCACTCGATCGAATTGCAGCAAACGCTCTACCTCCTTGCAGTACATTTCAATCAATCGCTGGCTGATGGCAGCAACCAGGTCCCGCTGGTCCTTGAGAGCATAGCACAAGGTCTCATAGCCCATGAGAAAGGACAGGTTTTCGTAAATGGAGCCAACCAGACCCCCGATCAGGCACATATTTTCAGGCAAATTATCCTGGAACCAGTCCAGCGAACGGGTGCCGTCAGCCTGAGGGTCCGGCCATGGATAGGCTTCAAATTCCTTCCAGGAGGTAATAGGCCCTTTATGCTCTTCCCTGTAAGCACGCCCGCCCTTACGAACAAGGCCTGCACTGTCAGCGGTAATGCGCTCTGGAAGGGTCAACCTCGAGTCCACCGATTCCCCAATACTCTCCGGGTACATCACATAATCGTATCCCAAGAAATTCTGTAAGATGATCTGGCGGCGATGCAGAAAGAAAGGATCACCGGCATCCATTCCGGTCAGCAGGTCGTAGCGCTTGCAAATCTCTTCCTGTACCTCCGGGTCCAAAAAAAGCTCGATAAAATGCACACGCGCCGGGGTTCCTTCTCGCCGCAGGCATTTCAGTAAGCCTTGCCAGTCCGGGACCACATTTATTCTAAAAGGGGGTGTTGGCATATTATGATTTTCGTTCAGGCATGATCTTGGCTCACCTATGGCAGCTGTCGATATGGGCGAGGGCGTGGCAACATGGTTTCTGATCGGAAAGCTTCCGCAAAGGTCACCCCACATTGATAACCACGAGCTCTTGCAAAAGTTTCCATCATATGCAAAAGGTCAACATTGTCATGGTCTTTCGCCCATTTAAGCTGGCTCATATGACAGGAAAGCATCTTCAGTTTTATTTCATACGTATCGGTGATATCCACAAATTCTGTGGGGTTAAAATTGGCGCCACCGGCTGTATCAAAGTAGTATAGTGGCTGCACCCCGGGATGAAATAGACTATCGGTCTTGACGTTTGGAAGCCCCGACAAGAAGGAGGCGTCAAATACCAGGCGGCTTACAGCTTTATGGTCTGGATGGTAGTCATCCGGGTTGTGAGTAATAATAAGATCGGGTTTTGCTTTTCGAATTAACTCGACGAAGCGAAGACGAGTATCTATATCTTCAAACAGCATACCGTCGATGAGACCAAGCCAATAAAAATCTGCTCCTAATATTTTTGCCGCTTTTTCTGCTTCTGCATGCCTGATATCAGCCAATTCTTTCGGTGGGATGGTCATGTGCCCGGCATCGCCATTATTTACAACCGCTATAGAAACCTCGGCGCCTTGATGAATATACTTGGCCAATGTTCCGGCGCAAGAAGTTTCAATGTCGTCAGGGTGGGCACCCACTGCCAAGATTCTTTTTGGGATGAGGTTAGTTGTCATGTCTCATTTCCTTATTGGATGATGCGCGATTTATTCAATCTGCTTGGTGTTACTCAGATGCCTGAAACACAGGTGGTGAGTCCTAGTGAATAAGTGCCAGCACATAACACCTTTTATTGAAAGCCTTTTTAACTGCGGACCTTAAAATGCACATTCCGCACCTTAAATTCGCGGTTTGAGGTTATATCCCGGCATATGGATCCTGACCCGGAGATACCGGGCCATTCTCAAAAGGCTCCGGTGAGCTCGACGATCGCGGTCGCCATCAGTGCTGCGGCCCGCGGCAGGACCCTCTCATCGATATCGAACTTCGGGTGATGATGGCCGGCGTCCAAGCCCTTCTCGTGGTTGGCGGAACCCACAAAAAAGAAACAACCCGGCACCTTCTCCAGCATGTAAGCAAAATCCTCGGACCCCATGGTGATGTAATTGCCCGTCTCGATGGGCGCCTCGGGGAAAAGGCGGCGGGCGGCAGCCTGGACCCGCGCCGAAGTCTCGGGCTGGTTGACGGTTACAGGGGTCAGCTGCTTCAAATCGATCTCCGCCCGACAGCCCAGCGCCTCGGCAGTGCTTCGGATGATATCCTGGAAACGACTCACGACCACACTCCGCACCTCGGGCTCGAACGTACGGATCGTCCCGGTCAGCTCAACCGATTGGGGGATGACATTGAAGGCTTCACCTCCATGGATCGTACAGACGCTGACGACAGCCGGTTTTAATGGCGCCACGTTGCGGGCCACGATGGATTGCAGCGCAGCGACGGTCTCTGCCGCAGCGAGGACAGGATCGACGGCGAAATGCGGTGCGGCCGCATGCCCGCCTTTTCCATGCAGCGTGACTTTGAATATCTCCGCGCCGGCCAATGCCGGGCCGTTGGAGATGCCGATCCAGCCGAGAGGCTGTTCATTCCACACATGCAGGGCCAGGCTTACTGTGGGTTTCGGATCATCCAATACGCCGGCCTGGATCATGCGTTCGGCGCCTCCCAGACCTTCCTCGGCCGGTTGAAAAACGAGTTTGATCGTTCCGGCCAG
The DNA here is from genome assembly GCA_050013095.1 of Anaerolineales bacterium. GTDB lineage: Bacteria > Chloroflexota > Anaerolineae > Anaerolineales > Villigracilaceae > UBA877. Next base: position 83,528 of record JBEKFY010000008.1, read on the forward strand.
CTCGTCGCGGTGCGCGGTCAACATCTTTGCCACGGTCAGCAGGATCGCCGTGTGGGCATCGTGCCCGCAGGCGTGCATCACACCCCGGTTTTGCGAGGCGTACTCGGCACCGGTCTCCTCCACGATGGGCAGGGCATCCATGTCGGCCCGGACAAGAATGACCGGTCCGGCCTTTTTCCCCTCCAGGATCGCGATCACCCCGGTCTCGGCCACTCCGGTGTGGATTTCCAATCCCAGGGCGGTCAGTTGCTTTGCGACGATCCCTGCCGTGCGGACTTCCTGAAATCCGAGTTCAGGGTGCATATGGAAATCCCGCCGCAATGAGCGAGTGTATTCAAAGAGCTCTTGGGCTTCCTCTAGAAAATCGTACATGTGCACCTCAAGGGGCCACGCTGATCGGTCGGGTGTCCGCTTCCATTTTTAGGCTCAATTCACATCAAACGTCTTGTATCAATTCTGGTGAGAAAATAATTACCTGAAATTCACTGTTAGGGAAGCGGAATGTGGGCTAAACCGTTAGGTATTCCACAGATCTGTCAGGAATTTTATCTTTTCAACCGCTTGGAATGCTTCTCCGCCTTCGTGATCGTTATATGTCCAGACATTAATCTTCTTTGGGCCTGCATAATGATTAAAAGCTGCGAAGACTGTGGAAGGGGGACAGGTAAGATCCATCAATCCTACAGAAAAAAGCGCCTGGGCTTTGGCTCGAATGGCAAAGTTAAGGCCGTCAAAATAGGATAAGGTGTTAAAAACGGTATCAATCTGATCCCGATGAATCTTGCAGTAATGGGCAATTTCCGAGTAAGGGCTGGCATCTGTGATCTCGGTGGCACGACGATAGTGGCACAGAAAAGGCACATCGGGCATGACCACTGCCAGGTTTGGCAGCAGGCCGCCTACAGCCAGGGAGATGCCGCCGCCTTGACTGGCTCCAGTGACAGCCAGGCGTGCCTTGTCGACAGATGGGAAGTCACATACCGCCTCGACCGCACGCACTGCATCGGCGAAAACCCTGCGGTAGTAATAGGCCTTCGGATCAAGCACGCCCAAGGTCATAAATCCAGGGAAATGGGGATTGGAGCCATCCACCGGGAGATCGGGGGTATCGCCCGGAAGCCATTCACTCCCCTGTCCGCGCGTATCCATCACTAGGTGGGCGAATCCGACACTGCTCCATAATAACCAGTTGATAGGAAAGCCGCGCCCTCCCCCATAGCCTATGTATTCCACCACGCAGGGGAGTGGCTTATCATGCTGACGCGGTAACAAGAGCCAGCCCTTCACCGGTTGACCGCCATAACCATTGAAAGTAACATCATACGTTTCGAGTGTTTGCAGCCGATAGTCCACTGGCTCAAAATACGCCGCCAATGGGAACTTCCTCGCCTGATCAATTGTCTCTTGCCAAAATGCGTCAAAGTCAGTTGGTTCCTGACGATCTGGTTTATATTCTCTCAGCTGTTCAAGCGGGAGGTCGATATACACAGTCGCTCTCCTTAATCTTATTGGCATGAGTGCTTTCAGCCATGAGACAGCCATCTGCCAACTGAGCTACTCATTCGACGGGTAAGGCTGTCCATTAACGAGAAAATGTATATTTTCTGTAGATATCACCAGATCTCGCTTACACGTAGCGCTTCATCCAATCCCGGAGAGCTTCTGTTTGTGCATGACGAATGATCGGGGAGCCAATAACAGATTCCAGATGGAAACTGGCAGGGAAACGCACCATCTCCACTACACAATCATTCGCCTTTAGTATGTTATAAAATTGTTCGGCTTCTTCCGCTGGACAGCGGCAGTCCCTCTCACCAACCAATAGTAAAGTTGGAGTTTTACACTGATGGGCGTATGTAATTGGCGATGTAGACTTATAGGTCTCATAAGCCGCATGCGGCTTTCCACCTACCTCAACTCCCGAGAAATATGGCCCAATATCACTTACCCCATACATCGTAAACCAATTCGTGACTGGATTTTCAGGCACAGCAGCTTTAAAGCGGTCCGTATGGCCAACAATCCAGCAGGACAAATATCCACCACCCGAAAGGCCACAAACCCCCATACGGAGCGGATCTACAAGCCCCTTCGTGATGGCGTGATCAACACCCGCCATCAGATCCTCATAGTCAAGATGCCCCCAATCCTTCAAGATCTTGGTCGAGAACCCATCGCCATAACCTGAGGATCCACGCTGGTTGATCATCAATACGGCGTATCCAGCACCAGCCAGAACATGATAGTCAAATCCAAAAAGGTATCCCATACCAACGAAGGGGCCACCGTGTATATAGAGTATCGTTGGGTAAGGAGCTTTCCCTCCTGTCGGCTTCATAAGCCAACCTTCAACTGGTTCCCCATCACTTCCCTTGAATTCAAGCTGATCTATTTCTGGAAGATCGATCTCAGAAAGAAATTCCTGGTTGATGTGGGTCAGCTGTGTTTCACCTGACCCATCCAGTTTGCTGATAAAAAGATTGGCGGGGTCATTATACGTGCTGACAGCAAATAGTAAGTGACGCCCATTCGAATCCAGCAGCCAAGCTGTTCGATCTTTGCTTATCACGATAGGGCGGCAACTTTCCGGACCTTCTAGAGCTACTTCGTATATATGCCGAAGGCCGCCATCTTGCACGTTGACAAAAGCCTTGGCACCATCTGAAGTTACCTGCACCGGGCGATCCTGGAAAATCCACATCGATGGAGAATCACCCTGCATAACGCCATTCACACCCATTTTCAGCCCGGCAGTTCTGCATTGGGGGTTGCTTCCATCCCGATTGATCACCCAAAGGTCCAATTTTGTCTGGTAATCTCGTGCCTCTGCTGTACCAGTAAAAACAATCCGCTTCCCGTCGGGCATCCAATTCGCCACTTGTCCGTAACCGATATTTCGGATTACCTCATGAGTCTCGCCGTTGAGATTCGTAATTTTTAACGTCATGAATATGTCGTGCGAATGGGGTGCGAAGAGGGAAGTATAAAGGATTTCTTGTCCGTCTGGCGACCAGAGAGGAGAAATATTATGACACTCGTCGCTGGTAATCTTCTTGATTTCCCCACTTGTGATAAAAACGACATAGATACTCTGGGCTTCGTCATCCAGATAACCCAAACCATCATAACGGTAAATATGCCGGGTGATGCGATATGGTCTTCGAGGGTCGCGGGCAGGTTTGTCGGATCTGGCCGTAAATGCTAATACTTTGCCGTCCGGGGACCATACGGGACCACTTGCAACACCCTGCTGCAAAAAGGTCAACTGCTGTGCCTCTCCACCATTGGCTGGAACGACGTAGATTTGCGATTTCTCCGACAGGCTGGATAAATACGCAATCTGCTTTCCGTCCGGAGACCAGGCCGGGTTCATGTCTTTCCCCTGGCCCCAAGTGAGCTGTTTAGCTTCCCCGGTTTTTAATGTAAGGAGCCACAGAGAGGCCATCTCCGTTTCGGTAGCTTTGTCAACATGCGATACAACGTAAACAACCGTTTGCCCATCCGGACCAAGACGAGCATCCTGCAAATTCTCAAGATTATACATATCTTCCAATTCCATCACGCGACGGCCATCTTTTTTGGTCATAAAATTCTCCTTACGAACAATTAATCCCTTCTTTTTGGCGATCCAAAAATATCGGATCGCTCTTATAAAACATGTTTGGCGTATCTGTGATTATCTTGAGGTGGGGTCAAGAGCGTCTCGTAGACCATCTCCAAGTAGATTAATAGATAGAACTGCAATAAGAATAGCCAACCCGGGAAAAATAGAGAGCCACGGTGCCAAATAGATATAGGACCGAGCATAACCGAGCATCGCCCCCCATTCCGCCGAAGGAGCCTGGGCGCCCAGACCAATATAACTTAGTCCGGCGGTTAATATAATAGCATTTCCGAGGTCAACGGTAGCGTAAACAACGATTTGCGATAGCAGGTTGGGTAATATATGGCGGAACATAATCCGGCCATCCCTGGCACCGATGAGTTTGCTTGCTATAACATAATCCTGGTTTTTTTCAGCTAACACAAGACCTCGGACTAGACGTGCATACCCCGGAATCCAGGTAAGGCCAATCGCAAACATCGCAGTCCCTAACCCGGGGCCCAAAACAGAAACAATACTCAACAGCAAAAGGATGCTTGGAAAGGCTTGAAAAACTTCCGCCACGCGGGAAATAACCGTATCAACGGCTCCCCCATAGAATGCTGCAATAGTGCCAAGAGCAGTCCCGCCTATAACCCCAATCAGCACGGCGATGAAACCTGTTCCGAGCGACTCGCGCCCCCCCCAAATCACCCGGCTGAAAGTGTCTCTCCCCAAATCATCTGTACCAAAATAATGCTTTGCTGAAGGAGCATTCAGGATATCATTATAATTTTGGGTTGACGGAGAATATGGTGAAATCCAGCTTGCCAGGACTGCCAGTACAATCAAAAACGTAATTCCCCCCAGGCCGACCATTGCGAGACGGTTTTTTCTTAGTCGTTGTAAACCTAAGGAAAGTAGGCTGCTGCTTTTTCTTTTGTGATCTTGGATATTAGCAATGGTGGTCATTTGCTCTCAACCAGACAAAAGGGATGAAGAAGCTTGGTCGGGTGGTTTCGTTGCCACATTCAGTTACTCGACTCTCTTGTCCTCTAATCGAATGCGAGGATCAATAATTCCATAAAGAATATCAATAAGCAGATTCAATCCTACAAATGCACAAGCAGAAAACAATACAGCTCCTTGCACTTGAGGATAATCGCGAGCGATTATCGCATCGACCAAAAAACGACCAAAACCTGGGCGGGCAAAAACGGCTTCTATAAAAACTGCTCCTACGACCAGGTTGCCTGTCAGGAGACCGAGGAAAGTGGCAATTGGGATCAGACTGTTTCTCAGAATATGACGGACCAGGATGATCCTCTCTTTAAGGCCCTTAGCACGTGCTGTCCTAACATAATCTTTACTCACGACTTCCAGCATGCTTGCGCGAGTGAGTCGGATCATAACCGCTGTTGGTGCGGCTGCAAGCGCGACCGCCGGCAGAATCAGGTTCTTTAAACCTGGACCACCAGTGGCACTGACCAATTTCAAGTGAACGGCGAAAACGATGATTAATATGATCCCGAGATAAAAAGATGGAATCGAAAGGCCAGTGAGAGCCGTTACCATGATGGTATTATCGATCAGTTTATTTTTATTGCTCGCAGCCAAAACCCCAAGAGGGATGCCGGCTACTATTGTGATCGCTAGCGCCGCCAAGGTCAATTCGAGAGTATTTGGTAATCGATCCAAAAGAGCTTTTAAAACTGGTATGCTCCCACGGTAAGACACTCCGAGATCTCCATGGATCGCATTCCATAGGAAACGACCATACTGGACATAAATTGGTTGATCTAACCCAAGCTGGTGCCGCAGAAATTCTATTCGCGCAGGTGTGGTATTAGGAAATGCCAAAGCTGCAGCTGGATCACCAGGAGTGACCTTTGCAATTGCAAAAATTAGTAGCGAAATACCTAATAGAACCGGGATAATCAGGAATATGCGTCTTAAAATATACGTTCCCATGACCTTTATCCTTATCAATTAGGACAGTATTTTTACTACAAGTCACCTGTCATTCTAATAAAATTAAAGTTATATGGCACAGATTGTCTCATATATTAGGTTCGTCGGAATCATTCTATTAACGGAGCAACTCAAGGCCGGACAATCGCCTCTACAAATTTTGGTGGTAGCAGATTCGTGAACATAAACTACGTTAGAATGTTTTGCCGGTTGGTGAAGTCATATTGGGGTTGGAGGCCGCGAATTCGGCGCTACGGAACTCCTGACAAGGCTGAAACAATGGTATTGTTACGATATTCTGCAACAAAAATCAGACGTATGCATCTGGTTCAACCGCCAAAACGATTGAAAACCCATCGGCAGCTTCCTGGGTGAAACGATAAGAGCCATTGGTTCGGTCATGGCTGGCCTGACTGCCAAGAAGATCTACCCGTCAAATCTGTTGATCCACTAGCAGATCGGCGAGGACAAAACCTTATGTCTGCCCACCCACCTGGTCGATCGAGAGATAGGCTTGATCTACTACTGCTGCAGAACGTGGATCAAATAAACATTGCGTGATTTGAAAACGCTCATCTTCGATTTGGAAAGTACGATGTTATATGATTTCGTGCAATCATCTCATTCAACCCTAACATTGGCAGATATTTATATCTGGCGGATCTTTGGCGGCGGGCCGCATGATCCGTGCAGATTTATGCCACCTTTTCTATCGCCATGACTTATGGTTCTTCCAGATCAGCCTGCGCTCTGCTATAAAGAAGGCTGGCCCTTGCCTTTTATTTCGATCGTTACTCTTCATTGTTCATATCGATAACATCAAACTGTTCGATGGCTATTATTTATAATAAGGTTTTTCATATCCAGCCTGCATCAAAATGATGCAGGCTGGATACTTATTTTGCGCCTCTTCAGGTATCAGTTCCGCGTTCTTTATGGAAGGAAATCTACAGGCGCAAGTAAAGCTTTACGGCTGTATATAGGCATCAGGAACGACAAAAACAGTAAAGTAAGGATTGTACTGGAGGCCTTTGACTCTACTATTAACCACGTTAAACTGGGTGAAACTATAGAGCCACAGCTCGTAGGCATTATCTACTATATATTTCTCAGCCGCAATAACATCATTCTCTCGCGCGGTGGGGTCAGTCTCGTTACGTGTCGAATTCAAGAGCGCGTCCAGTTTTGGATCGCTTGCATTTCGCATCCACGAGGTCTGCCCCGTCGAGCCTGTGAGGTACAAGATGTTCAAGAGGTCAGCTTCAGGCCATTGGATTCCAAAGGTACCGATTGTGTAGTCACCCTTTTGAACTCTAGCGAACTCAGTACCGAAATCCATCTCCTGTAAAGTGACATCAACGCCTAACGCCTTCCACATTTGTTGGGCCATCTGGGCGAAAGATCTGGTCCGGTCAATAGATTCGGTGAGCACAGTGACCTGGAATGGCTTCCCATCTTTCTGCAGCATACCGCTTGCATCGTAGGTATAACCCGCCTGCTGCATTAATTGCTTGGCCTTGGCAAGATCAAAGCTTGGACCATACTGCTCAACCCCGGGCCAATATCCGAGCATCGCCGGGCCTATGGGGCCTTTTGTTACAACACCATTTCCAAGCAAAGAAACTTTCACGATCGCATCGCGATCGGTTGCAAGGGTGAAAGCCTGACGTACACGGAGGTCATTGAAGGGAGGAATGGAGTTGTTGAAAATGAAGCGCTCCTCCAACAGGGATGGAGATATGGAGACAGTGTACTTATTAGCAGCCTGAAGTGCCGGCAGATCCTTCCCCTCTGCTACAATCCAATCAATATCACCTGATTGGAGGCCGGCCAACTGGGTACTATATTCGGGTATCATTCGGAAGACGAGAGTTTGAATATAGCCAGGCCCAGTGGACGCGCCGTCATAATATTTGGGTCCCCAATTAAAATTCGCGTACCGGGTTAGAGTTATATGGTCATCCGGCACCCACTCGACGAACGAATATGGACCACATCCAACCGGGTGCTGGCCATACGAACTACCTGCTGCATCAACAGCCTTCTTGTCAACAGGCCCCATAAAAGGTGATGCCAAATTGGTAATAAAGGAATATTGGGCTTGCTTTAAAGTGATTTGAAGGGTGGCATCATCAATCGCTTTATAACTTGCCATGGGCGCAAGCAGGCCGCCAGAAACGGGCGCTTTAAAATTCTTGTTATTAGCGCGATCCCAAGCGTAGACAAAGTCGTTCGCTGTGAGCGGATCACCATTTTGGAATGTGACACCCGGATGCAATTTAAATGTGTAGGTAATACCATCAGGCGAAACCGTCCAGCTATCAGCGAGGTAGGGCACAACCGCGCCCTTCAGGTCTAACGTCACCAGAGTGGCATTTAAGTAGTAATAAATATCCCCCGCATAAACTTGCCCAGCAGCATAGATATCCAGAGTATCTGGCGAGCTCAACAAAGCCCAAGTCAGAGTTCCTCCTACCTGCGGGCCGGTCGTTGCCGTCGGTGGTACTGCGGTGGGCATTTGTGTCGCCGGTACTGCGGTGGGCATTTGTGTCGCCGGTACTGCGGTCGGTTGAGCGTTGGGCGCGGCGGTTGGAGTGGCGGGTGAACAACCAGATAGAATCATCGCCAGCAGGCATAAAACAAATAGCGCATATGGGAAATTCTTACGCAAAGCGTGCATGGTATCCTCCTCCAAAGAATCAAAGCAAAGGGTTTGATGTAGTGTTACGCAGTTGCTTCGAAAGGATTCGAAATATCACTTTTTCAACACCTCCTTCTTTTGTTTTGGGTTTCTTGGGGTAATTGTAATGTCCATAGCTTAGAGCCTCAAATGAGGGGTAAGCGAATCGGTTTGCCGGTCTCCGCTGAAAGATCGAGGGCAAAACCCGCTTCTGTGCTTCGGCCCGCCTTGAATACATTCTGCGGGGATTCACGATCATTCAAGATGCAGTCAACAAAATGATCGATTTCTTCGTTGAACGAGTGGTGTGTTACATCAGCTGTATCGGCCCGCACGGTCGGGATATCCATCCAGTCAGTCTGCCCTAAGAAGCGATCCGCATGCAATTTGTAATCACGAATTGCCCCTTTGCTGCCGCCGATAACAATAGGGAACGTATATGGCGCATGAATTTCAAAGCTGGATGTCAATACTCCGAGAATACCATTTTTAAATTTCAAAACGCCAGCAATGGTGGGCATGTATTCAAAATCCTGTTTATATCTGCGCGTGTGGTAAGCAAACACTTCCTCCACATCGCCACCAAAATAAAGCAATAAATCTACCGCGTGACAGGCGGATGCTGCAATCACCGATCCGCCCTCTGCTTTTGTGGTGCCCCAAGAATAGCCGGGCCACCATTTCCCCACTTCACTGAAATAGCCGCACTCCAGATACACTAGATCGCCCAGAGTTCCATCGTTCACCAAGTTGGATAGCATTCGAACATACGGGCTCCAGCGCGCTACAAAACTTACCAGGGTCTTGATCTTCGTCCGTTTGACAACTTCATAGACACTTTTCAGGCCTTCCACATTGAGAGCCAGCGGTTTTTCAATCAATGCATGCTTCCCGGCTTCAGCAATTTTTACCAGGTTCGGGACATGCATGTGGTGGGGTGTACAGATGGAGACGACATGGACGTCGTTCCGTTTTAGCATTTTGTCCAGGTCGTCATAAACCTCGCATTCAATCCCCAGCTCATCTGCTTTGGCTCTTGCAATCTCCTTGGATTTATCGCCAATCGCCACAACCTCTGTGTTTGGATTATTAATATAAGCTTTCAAATGTTGCCCTGAAACCCAACCGGCTCCCCAAACAGCAGCTCCTAACATGATGATCCTCCTCTGATCTTCACCATCTTGGCAATTGCGCCCTCGGCCCTTACTAGGTTTCCTGATTACGGAATTTCTATTCTGCGCATTTCACCGATAACGATATTTTCTTCGAGGTATTTAGCGAGCATTAAGCGAGAAGGATAGTACTAGACAAGATATTACACGAATATTGTGCGTTTGTCAATAGAAATATTGACATTCAAACATTTATATGTATAATTAGAACAACAAACAAACATATGGACTCAAAAAACAGGCGTAGTTTCATTCTTAAAGAAATTGAAGAACGCGGCTCGGTGAATGTCGCTGAGTTAGCGGTTCAAATGCACGTCTCCGAAATGACCATTCGCCGGGACTTAAGCGATCTCGACGGCGAAGGGATCATCCATCGTACTCACGGTGGTGCGGTCAGTGCTCGGGGGCGCAGCTATGAACCCCCTCTGACTATCCGGGCCTCAGAGAACTTGGAGGCCAAAAGGAGGATGGGAAAAACAGCAGCCAACCTGGTTGCCGAAGGCGATAGCGTTGCCATTGACACTGGAAGTACTGCACTCGAGGTCGCTAAAAATCTCATCGAATACCGGAATCTTACCGTTGTCACTTCAAACCTTTATGTTGCTAACTTGCTATTCAACAAGCCGGGCATCCGCCTCATTCTCTCCGGAGGGACAATTCGTCAAGAAGAAGCTTCTTTAATCGGTAAATTAGCAGAATTGACTTATCAGAGTCTGTTCGTTGACCGGCTCTTCCTGGGAGTGGGTGCGATAGATATTGATACAGGTTTGACCGAATATAACTGGGAGGATACCCTTATAAAGCAAGCAATGATCAGTTCTGCCAAGGAGGTCATTCTTGTCGCTGATTCGACCAAGTTCAATCGAATCGCGTTCGCACGCGTTGCTCCGTTAAACATTCTTCACCAAATAGTTACCGATAAACCTTTGGAAGCCAAATATGCTGAGGCGTTTGCACAGTTAAATATATCTGTTCATATTTCTGACCAAATTGATAACCCCCAATTAGAATCTAAATCAGAGAGGGAATAAATTTATGACCGATACACTGTTAGATCAATTGTTTCGTGTTTCAAAACCCATTATTGGAATGGCCCATTTTCCACCGCTTCCCGGTACGCCTCTTTTTGATCCTGATCTGAGCATAGACAGAATCATCGAGCTGATGAAGACCGATATACAATTGCTGACCAGAAATGGAGTAGATGGGATCCTGTTTTGCAACGAAGGCGATCGACCTTACTCTTTGCATGCAGATTTCGAGGCCATCGCTGTGATGACTCGAGTTATCACAGAAATTGCACCGCATGACAGGCCATTCGGTGTTGATTTCCTTTGGGACCCGAAAGCCCCGCTTGCTGTTGCCATGGCGACCGGTGCTAGCTTTGTCCGGGAAGTATTCACCGGAGTCTATGAAAGTGATATGGGATTGTGGCAAACCGATGCTGCAGCCATGTTGCGCTACCGCCATAACATCCACGCTGATCATGTTCACATCTTTTATAATATCACACCAGAATTTGCCTCTCCACTCGGTTCTCGTTCAGTCGGGCAGCGCGCTATCAGTGCGGTTGTCTCCTCGCTGGCAGATGTTATTCTGATCTCAGGCTCGATGGCAGGTGCAGAGCCTAATATTGACTGTCTCCGCGAGGCCAAAGAAGCTGTCAACTGCCGAGTACCCGTTGTTCTTAACACCGGCGCGAATGTGGATAATATTGGTGAATTCCTCAAGGTTGCGGATGGTGTTATTCTAGGGTCCAGCCTGAAGGTAGATGGATACACCTGGAATCCAGTTGATGAGAGTCGGGTAAAAGCTTTCATGGCTAAGGTGAAAGAAGAGCGGAAACATCATGCCGCCTTGTCTGTTGGGAATTGACATCGGCACAACATCCACCAAAGCGGTCGTTATTGACAATAGGGGACACATTTTAGCAAATGCAACTCGACCGTCCTTGTTGAGTTCTCCCCGGTCTACCTGGGCTGAAGAGGATCCCGGACAGTGGTGGCAGAACGTGTGTGCGCTCCTCCCCGAGGTATTGTCAAAAGCGGGGGTCCGGCCAGCGGATGTGGAGGGCGTGGGAGCGAGTGGTATGGTTCCCGCGATGATCTTGTTGGATTCCGAAGGCGAGGTGTTGCGTCCCTCTATTCAACAGAGCGATGCCCGAGCCGTCGATGAGATCCGAGAACAAAAACGCCAGACCGAAGAGCCGGATATATTGGCAAGAACAGGGAGCGCGATTACCCAGCAAAGCATCGGCCCCAAGCTTTTGTGGTTGAGACGCCACGAGCCCGCTACAATGGATCAAGCCGTACATGTGATGGGTTCATATGACTTCATTGCATACCGGTTAAGCGGAGTCTTCCCGATCGAACGGAATTGGGCTCTTGAAAGTGGGCTGTTCGACCTGCGCCTTCAGGACTGGGATGAACATCTCCTGCGCCTGGCTTCAATCGATCGCTCCTGGTTGGGAGATGTGCATTGGCCAGCGGAGATTGTAGGGCAAGTTACTGCGCAAGCCGCTCGCGAAACCGGATTGAAGGCGGGCACGCCTGTTGTTGCAGGCAGCGCCGACCATATTGCCTCGGCATTCTCTGCTGGTTTGCGAGAGGAGGGTGACCTACTCGTCAAACTGGGCGGTGCAGGCGATATTCTTTTCTGCCTGGATCGGGCCGAAATGGACCCGAGGCTTTTCCTGGACTATCATGTGATCCCTGGTAAATTCATGATCAATGGTTGCATGGCATCCAGCGGAAGCTTGATCCGTTGGTTCCGTGATCAGTTTGCTCCCAATCTGGATTATGCTGCTCTGGACGAGCAGGCATTTGCCTTACCCGCCGGATCGGAAGGGCTGGTGTTGCTGCCCTATTTTCTGGGAGAGAAGACACCGCTTAATGATCCATATGCGCGCGGAACGCTGGTTGGATTGTCGCTCACCCATACCCGGTCGCATATCTATCGAGCAATTTTGGAAGGGATTTCTTACGGATTCAAACACCATTTGATGGTTTTGGCCGAGCATGGATATACCCCCTCCCGCGTGCGGGTGACGAATGGTGGTGCGCATTCTTTGTTGTGGCGTCAAGTCACCGCGGATGTTCTCGGATTATCTCTGGAATTGGTAGGCCATCACCCCGGTTCATCACTGGGGGCAGCATTTGTGGCTGGCATGGGAGTAGAAGCTTTTAAGGAATGGGAAGAGATCGAGAAATTCATCGAAATAAGCCAAGTCACACATCCCAACCCGGAAAATCACGAGCGTTACGAGGCCTTGTTCACGATTTATCGAGAGGTTTACGAAAATTTAAAGGACACATATCCTAAACTGGCCAGAGCAACGGTAAGCGAATGACTCGCCTATTCATTTTTGCCATTACGAAGTCGCCCAATGGGCATTTGAAAGTGATGATCATCATCTGTAACTTCCATAATCTCTTTTAGAGAGAGACCATAAGCAGGAGGAAGTATGATATTAGAGAATAAGATTGTGGGCGTTACCGGTGCAGGAGCCGGGATAGGGAGGGCGATCGCCAAAGCGATGGCTGCGGAAGGCGCGAGGGTGGCCGTCACGGACATAAACCCGGACACAGCCAGACAGGTCGCAGAAGAGATCAAGGCCCACGGCCAGGAGGCGATCGCGCTTGAAATGGACGTTAGAAACCGCCGACAGATCGAAGATGCGGTTAGATCGATAGTTTCTAAATGGGGGAAGATTGATGTCTGGTGCAATAATGCAGGTGTGAGTTCGATGAAACCCTTTATTGATCTCACCGAGGAGGAATGGAATTTTAATATCGACACCAATGCCAAAGGTGTGTTTTTCTGCTCTCAGATAGTGGCGCGCCAAATGATCAAGCAGGATACGGGTCCGCGCAATGGCCTGCGAGCGAAGATCATCAACACAGCTAGCATGGCTGGAAAACGAGGGAATGCAACTTTCCTTGCCCATTATGTCGCCAGCAAGTTTGCCGTGATCGGACTCACGCAGGCTACAGCAGGTGAGCTGGCACCGTACGGAATCACCGTGAATGCGGTCTGCCCGGGTTATGTGCGCACCAGCATGCAAGAACGTGAGGTTGGTTGGGAATCAACTCTGCGCAGCATCAGCCAAAATGAGGTGCGCCAGCTCTATGTCAATGACACCCCTTTGGGCAGGCTGGAAACTGCCGATGATGTCGCGGCTGTAGTTGTCTTCCTTGCATCTCCGGCTTCGGATTTCATCACCGGTGAAGCAATCAGTATTAATGGCGGGTCTTATATGGATTAACGCACAGAAGGTCAAGATGAAGGATAGACCATATGTCATCTAGGATAGGTATAGGCGTTAATAACGGTTTCGCTGCCAAAAACTGGCCGGAACCGAGGGAATGGGCCCGAATCATCGCCAAGGAGCTGGGATTACATTACGTACAGTTTTCTTTCGATCTGTTAGATCCAACCCTGCCAGAGCCAAATCGCAGCTCCCTGTGTGGCGAGATCAGAAGCGCGATCAACGAATTTGGTTTGGTGTTGCATTCAACATTTACTGGATTAATCATTTATTCTCAGAACCATCTAGCCCATCCGGACGCCGCTGTTAGGGAATCCGCTTACCATTGGTCTGAAGGCGCCTTAGAGGTGTCGAAAAAACTCAACGCGCAGGCATATGGTGGTCATATCGGTGCGATGAGTGCGTTAGACTACGCGGATCCCGAGAGACGGGCATTTATCCATTATAGAGAAGTGGAAGCCGTGCGTAGTTTGACGAAATTGGCAGCGCAGCTGGGGCTCCAATATTTCCTTTGGGAACCTATGCCTACTCCAAGAGAAATACCCCATGACCCGCATGAGGCAATTGAATTGATGGAGGAAGTTAATCAGGGATCCCAGATACCCGTGTATCTTTGTTTTGATGTCGGTCACTGCAATTCATTTGACTTTAACCAGCCAGGTGATCCCTATGAATGGTTGGAAAAACTGCTCCCGTGGACTCGTGTAATTCATTTGCAACAGACCGATGGCAAAGCGGATCATCACTGGCCTTTTACGCCTGAGTTCAATAAGATTGGGATCATTGATCCGAAGAGAATTGCTGAGATCGCAAAAGAATCTCCTTTTCCCGAAATTCCCCTGTTCTTCGAACTCGGCCACGCATTCGATGCTACAGATCAACATATTCTAGAGGACCACAAACAAAGCATAGAGTTCTGGTCCAAATACTTATAGGCCGTTGGTATCAAATAAATGCTCATGACTATTCTATTTGTCACTACTAGATCAGCCTCCAACCCTGATTTGCAGACCATTTTACTTACAAAGGAGGATTTTATATGATGGCCCCTATTTTGAATGTCCAAGGTCTGGAAACACAATTTCGATTGGAAGAAGGGACCATCCGGGCAGTAAATGGGATATCCTTTCAGCTCAATGAAGGGGAAATCCTTGGGATTGTGGGGGAAAGTGGCTGTGGCAAGAGCGTCACAATGATGTCAATCTTGAGGTTAATTCCTGCACCCCCCGGAAAAGTAGTGGCGGGCCAGGCCCTTTACAAAGGCAGGGATCTCCTCGCAATGAAGGATGAGGAATTCCGCCAGATATGCGGTTCGCAGATTAGTATGATTTTCCAGGACCCCATGACTTCATTCAACCCCGTCTTAACCATCGGTCGCCAGATCGCTGAACCACTTGAAGCTCACCTGTCTCTGACTCGTGGCCAGGTATACGAACGCGTAGTCGAATTAATGACAATAGTGGGCATTCCCAATCCGAAGGACCGCTTTAATGATTACCCTCACCAATTTTCAGGTGGTATGCGCCAAAGAGTGATGATTGCCATGGCACTCGCTTGCTCCCCGCAAATATTAATTGCTGACGAGCCAACCACGGCTCTGGATGTAACCATCCAAGCTCAAATCATTGAGCTCGTCAAAGAGCTGCGTGATAAACTGGGGATGGCGATCATATGGATCACCCACGACCTTGGAGTCACTGCCGGGCTGGTAGATCGGGTCCTCGTACTATATGCTGGCCTTATTATTGAGGAGGCCTCTGTTGAAGAATTGTATGCTCATCCGGAGCACCCTTACACGATCGCATTATTAGGCAGCCTGCCCCGGATGGATGCAGGCGGGCGCAAGCGCCTCGTATCCATTGAGGGTAAGCCGCCCGTGCTTTATGAAAAACCGACTTCCTGTCCCTTTGCTCCCCGCTGTAAATACCGTATCGAACATTGTTCTACCGAGAATCCGCTTCTAATGCAGGTAAGAGTCGGGCATACCGCTGCCTGCTGGGTGGATCCGAAAACCGGGAAGGAGCGGTCATGACCCTCAACGGAAATGAAACCTTATTAAAGGTTGAGAACCTAGTTAAATATTTTCCCATCTTTCAGGGAGCCATCATTCGCCGTAAGACGGGGAATATACACGCCGTAGATGGAATTTCTTTCGAAATTAAGCAGGGTGAAACACTTGGCCTGGTAGGTGAATCAGGGTGCGGAAAATCTACCACCGGGCGCACTGTCCTGCAGCTTTACCGCCCCACATCAGGGAATGTATATTTAGCAGGCCAGAATCTGGTCACAATGAAAGGCGAAGAGCTACGCAAAATGCGTTCTAAAATGCAGATGATCTTCCAGGATCCTTATGCCAGCCTGAACTCACGCATGACCGTGGGAGAAATTATCGCCGAACCCATGCTGATTCACGGGACAGCAAACCGAAAAGAGGCGTCAGCGAAAACGCAAGAACTCCTCCGGCTGGTTGGGTTGGAGCCTGAATATTCAAACCGCTTCCCACATGAATTCTCAGGTGGTCAACGCCAACGTGTGGGCGTGGCGCGTGCGTTGTCTCTACAACCCTCCCTGATCGTCTGCGACGAACCAATATCATCCCTGGATGTTTCCATCCAAGCTCAGGTGGTTAATCTTCTAGAAGACCTCCAAAAGCAGTTTAATCTAAGTTATCTATTCATTGCTCACGACCTGTCGATGGTACAGCATATTAGCACTAGCGTGGCTGTTATGTACTTGGGTGTAATCGTCGAGCTGGCTGATCAAAATCAACTATACACCAGTCCGCTCCATCCCTACACACAGTCGCTGCTATCGGCGGTTCCGATCCCAGACCCCGTGACAGAAAAAAAACGGCGACGGCATATCCTTGTAGGAGAAATCCCCTCACCGGCGAATCCGCCATCCGGCTGCCGTTTTCGAACGCGTTGCCCCCTAGCGGCTGAAATTTGCACTCAGGTTCGTCCCGAATTCCGGGAGATGACTCCAGGCCATTGGGTAGCCTGCCACATGGCCGGACAATCTATTTGAAGCCATTCAATAAAAATAAATGGTCGTGACGGTACCGATCATGAAATAACGGCGAACGGAAGCACGGAAAGCCTCCTAACAGCGAAGTGTACTGCCACCTCTGAAATACCAGCAGATTTATTTGCCCATAGCGCCGAGCCGACCGCTTCATGAAGCCATATCCTCAAATTAGCCGTCCTTCCTGGCAGGTCCTTATGAAACGGGATATGGCAGGAGCTGGGCGATGACATCCTTATCGAATCGTTATCATTTCGAAGATGTCTATTTTGACGCTCAAGACGCGAATAGCTGAAACTTATATAATATGCTTCCTGAATATCAAACAACAATCCAAGTAGCGAAATCTGCCGGGCAGATTTTGCGTCAATATTATCAAAAACCTCACAGCGTATCCTTCAAGGATGTTATTGATATAGTCACCGAAATCGATTATCAATCCGAAAGTCTCATTTACAAATTATTAAAGCAGGAATATCCAAATTACGGCTTTCTGGGGGAGGAAACCGGCGAGGTAAGCGGTTCCGAAAAAAGCTTATGGATTGTTGATCCGTTAGATGGAACCACGAATTATGCCAAGGGGTACCCTCTTTTTGCAGTTTCCATCGCCCTGGAAAAAAACGGCGAAATTGTAATAGGTGTTGTGTATAACCCTCTTACAGATGAAATGTTCGCGGCCGAGAAAGGCCTTGGAGCAACTCTGAACGGCCAGCCCATCCATGTTTCAGAAACCGCCCAATTGGGCAAATCCTTCTTGGCATCTGGTTTTCCTTATGATGTCTGGTCAAGTCCGTTAAATAACTTGTATGAATGGGAACAATTCCTCCAGAAGACAATCTCCGTTCGCTGCGATGGTTCGGCCTCCTTAGATCTTTGTCACGTGGCCTCCGGATGTTTCGATGGATATTGGGAATATAGTCTGGAAGCCTGGGATATGGCAGCAGGAGCCTTGATCGTGGAAGAGGCAGGAGGAAGAATATCGTTGATTTCCGGCACTCCTTTTAGTCCGTATCGAAAAAACATCCTGGCTACCAATCGGTTCCTGCATGAGGCCATGTTAGAGGTTCTGAACTTACAGGTGAACGAGAAAGGGGAAAGTCGATGAACAGTCGTGAGCGGGTATTATGCAGTATTTCCCATCGTGAACCAGATCATGTTCCCTTGGATATCGGAGGTTCGGACGTTACTGGTATTCATCGAGACGCTTATAAAAAATTAGCTCGTTATTTTAAATTGAAGGAAGATGTGCCTATCTGCGAAATATTCCAACAAGTAGCTCTCCCCGAAGAAACACTCCTCCAAAAATTGGAGGTGGATGTCCGGCCTATCTTTCCAAATAATCCAGATAATTGGGAGCCGGATTTTAAAGATTCGGGGCAATATAATCAACTAGTAGATGAATGGGGGGTCGGATGGGCTATGCCAAAAAAGGGAGGGCTGTATTTCGATATGATCAGCCACCCATTATCGAATTGTACTGAGGTAAGTGACCTAGCGAAGTATAAAAGCCCAGACGGTGCCAATGAGGGTAGATTTAAAGGGCTAAGGGAATATGCAGAAAAAATATCTGCCCGTACGAATGCAGCCATAACCATACTGCCAATTTACGGGGGAATTTTTGAATCGGCTTTTTGGCTGCGAGGATATAAGCAGTTCTATTTGGATTTAGGAAATGACCCTGCTATGGTGAATACACTACTTGATATGACCCTTCAATTCCGTTTAGGATATTGGGGAAAAGCACTCGAAGAATTAGGGGATCTGATTGATGTTGTCGTGGAATATGATGATTTGGGGCACGGAACCAGTTCTTTAATATCCCCCCAAATGTATAGGCGATATCTACAACCACGCCACAAAGAGTTATTCCGTTTTATCAAAAGCCACTCCCATGCTGCCATATTCTTGCATAGCTGCGGAGCTATTTACAAGCTGATCCCCGATCTGATCGAGGCGGGTGTAGATATTCTCAACCCTATTCAATTAGGTGCAGTGAACATGGGTGATACAAAAAAGTTGAAACAAGAATTTGGCAAAGATATCACCTTTTGGGGAGGCGGAATTAATTCGCAAACCATTTTGCCTCAAGGAACTCCAAAGGAAGTAAAAGAAGAGGTGAGGAAAAGAATGGAAGATCTGGCACCCGGAGGTGGTTTTGTATTCGCTTCCGTGCACAATATCCAGCCCGATGTTCCTCCGGAGAATATTATTGCTATGTGGGAAGCATGGAAAGAATACGGCTATTATTAAATATCGAGCTTAAACAAAAAGCAGTACGGCCTTCCTCTTCGGGAAACTGCTCAGTTGGCTGCTTATTCCGCACGAGGCATACCATCTGTGTGGTAAGGACAGCGCCATCTTTTGATCATGAAATTATATAACCGGGCGATCAAGTCATTCCAAGTAAGGCTCAAACAATGCTCACCGGGAAGGATGTAACTAGTGGAGATTATCTATGAACCCTGATCGAAAGCTAAATTTTCCCGAAAGAGTGTTATTGACACTGCAGGGGAATAAACCAGATCGTATTCCATTTATCAGCAGAATGGACTTCTGGTTTAGGGGGCTGAACATTCAGGATAAGATACCAGAGCCGTACCGCGGGTTGAATCTGTCCGAGGTCCATCAGGCAATTGGATTTGGCCGGGAAGACTGGTATTGTCCTTGTGCATACAAGTACAAGAAAATGGAGCTGATCTTATATTTTGAGGGGCAGGAGATCCTACACGAGTACGAGCCAGAAATCAGCTACTTTCCAGATCTGTGGGGAAAAGTCCCTATTGACCGGGCCGGTGAAACAACCACAGAGATGATCACACCAGTAGGGAAGTTGGTTTTCAAACATCGAATCCTGGAAGAGAGCATCCGCTCAGGCACTACACGCCCGCAAATGATAGAACACCCGATTCGAACTCCGGATGATTTCCAAATCTATGAATACATCATTGAACATTCAGAGTTTGTCCCCTACTTCGATATGTTTTTCGGGCGTGCAAAGGAATTAAAGAATTTGGGATATTTGGTGCCGCTGCTCAACAGGGTACCATTTCAATCTTTATTAATCGAAGCCGTTGGTGAAATACCGTTTTTTTATGCGTTAAACGACACACCCCAGTTGATCGACAGGTTATTAAAAATAGTTGACCATCAAATCGTAGACATGTTGGAACATCTTTCCGAGTTTCCAGTCCCTTATGTCGAATTCGGGGACAATCTGGAATGTTCGATGACCAACCCGCGCCTGTTTCAAAAATACCTGATCCCCACTTATCAACGCTACAGTGAAATCCTGCACCGCCAGGGCAAAAAACTAGGCAGCCATACCGATGGAAATTTAAAAAAACTGGTCACATTACTACCCGAGAGCGGACTTGATGTATGTGAGTCGTTCACCCCGGCTCCAATCACGGAATGCACTTTTGAGGAAGCCTGGGCGGCTTGGGACAAAGGACCGTTGATCTGGGGTGGGATTCCTTCTTATTATCTGGAGACCCGCGTGCCCGAGGAGGAATTTCAGAAACATATTGAGACTCTCCTTGAGCTAATTCGGGGGCGCCCGATTATTCTGGGAATTGGCGATGCAGTTATGAGCAACAATGAGATCGAGAGGGTGCGCTGGATTGCACGACGGGTGGAAGAATTGGAAATTTGATGAAGTCCGCTGAGCATTCCGCAAAACGAAAGGCAAACCATTATGGTTGAAAACAGCATAGCCTCCAATCGTAGGGCCATGTCGCCCAAACGTCGGTTTTTAACCGCGATGTTGGGAGGAAAACCGAACCGTATCCCGGTTGGCAATGTGGTTTCGGTGGCAACGATCGAACAGATGCGCATGGTCGATGCCTGGTTCCCAGAGGCCCATTCCAACCCGGAAGTGATGGCGCGTCTGGCAGCAGCGAGCTATGAGATTCTCGCATATGATACGATCATGCCGGTATTCAGTGTGATACAGGAAGCTGCCGCATTGGGTTGCGAGATCGATTGGGGCGGTCCTGAGATGATGCCCACGGTTCGCTCCCACCCATTCGCTCAAACAAATGACTTTGCCCTTCCAAATGATTGGATCAAAGCCCCTTCGATCCAGGTTGTTCTTGAGTCTCTCAGACTACTACGACAGCGATTTGGCGACCAGGTAGTGATCGTTGGTAAGGTGATGGGCCCTTGGACGCTTTCTTACCATATGATGGGAATGGAAGAGTTCCTGGTATCCACCAAATTGGACCCAGACCGGGCGCGCCGCTCAATGCGGACTCTGGCATCGGTCAGCATTGAATTCGCCAAGGCCCAGATCCAGGCAGGCGCGGATATCATCTGCCTGGCGGATCACGCCAGCGGCGGTATTGTTTCCCCTCGCATGTACTGCGACCTGCTGCTGCCCCTGCACCAGGAAATCTTCAGTGCAATCGGTGCCCCTACCGTCCTGCACTGCTGTGGTAACACAACAGACAGGGTGAAATACTTTGCTGAAACTGGGGTGGATTGCTACCACTTCGAGTCCCAGGTCAACCTGGCTTCAGCGGTAACAGATGCACGTGGAAAGATGACCCTGATTGGGAATATCAACAACCCCACGATACTGCTTAATGGCAACCGCGAGGATGTGCTAATGGCATGTCAGAAGGCTATCGAAGGGGGCGTGCAAATACTTTCTCCAGAATGTGCCGTCCCGTTAACAACACCCATTCAAAATTTGAAGGCATTGGTTGAATCCGTCAAGGAATGATGGATATTACGGAAAAACATCTATGAGACTTAGGGTCTCAACTTGATTATGCCCGTTTGCTGACCAGCTCCGACATCAACAACCTGATCGGTTGTTACTGGCTGACGAGTGTTTAAAAAAATAACCATATAACTTTCTTTGACCGCCGGTCGGGGATCAATCCACCAGCTGGAAACAACGCCCTTTGAAAGGGGTTTATCCGCCAAAGTGGAATGGTATCAGAAATAATTCCAGATGGAATGTACGTCGTGTCGGATTAATTACCATCCAGGCGCTGGGGCACAGCCGGTCACAGTAACGATTACGCTCCCTATTAGGAAGGACAGCAGGAGCGACAAAAAATCCGCGCCTGCTTAACGCCACCATCCGTATGGTGTCGTCGAGACGGATACCGCTCACCAAGACAGAGATAAAATAGCTGGCGCCAGGTGGCTCATTCCGGCCCAGAACGGAGCGCCGCGAAAACCCCAGCCGCGATTAAAAATTCGGCGAGATAAAAGAAGGGTCGGGGTACTTCCCCAAAGAAAACATATCCCATCACACCCACAAAAAGAGGCTGGGTCAGGTTTGCCAGGCTGACGGTCTGGCCGCGGAAATATTTGAAGGAGTAGTTTAGAAGGGTTTGCCCAACAGCCGTGGAAATCAGCCCCAGCCCTAAGATGGCGAGCAAGTCAGGCACTGCATACGCTTTGATCGGGTTTATGAAGAACAAGGCGGCGGTCAGGCAGATCAGCCCCGCCGCCCAGTAGAGCGGCACCACATACAGCCACAGGCTGAGGCGGGCGGCGTTCTTCCGACCCAGGGCCATGTAGCCCGTCATGGCGAGCATCGATCCCACCACGATCATGTCCCCAATGAAGCTGGTGCGGGAGACGTTCAGATTCCCGAGGACCAACACAAAGAGACCAGCCAGCGCGACCAGTGTGGCGAGGGCTTCCTGGCGGTTAATTTTTTCCCGCATCATCCACCACAGGTAGAAGGGCATGACCACCGGCGTCAGCCCGATGATCAGGCTGGCATTCGCAGCCTGGGTCATCCGGGCGCCGACCACAAAGCTGGACAGGTTGACAGCCAGGAACGCCGCCGGCAGAAATGCCCAGCTGAACTGCCGCCAGCCGTAGCTGTTGGGTGCGGCCTTGAGCTCGCGCAGGAAGAAAGGGGTCAGGACCAGGGCGGCGATCAGCAAACGGCCCGCTGCCACTAGCAGGGGTTGTTCACGGCTGGCTTTAACGAAGATGGTAGCTGTCGAGGCACAAAATATCCCGAACAGGAGAAGAGCTGTCCGGGAGACGAGTTCCGCGCGGGAAATTGAGACGGTTTCAGACATGCGTTCTTTAGTTTACCTCACAACCTTCGGCTGTGAAAAACAAGGACTAACCCAAATGAGCCAGTGGGTGCGGTTAGGACAGCAGTATCAACCCGCAAGGGTTCATGATATGTCAGGTGGGAGATTGAAAGCTGTGAATTAGGGATTACAGGATACTTTCTAATTTCCCATCCGTATGTCAGGACGGCCAGGATCACCACGAACGACGCAAAAAAGACGGTGGACTGGCCGTGCTCCCGTCGCGGGAGCGATGCGGTGTGCATGGCTACCACCCCTCCTGCCGGAAGGTCGCCTGTGAGGAGACGTTCAGGACGCTCTCGAGGCCGAAGAGCGCGCCGCCGGGGACGATCAACGGGATGTGGGCCGTGACGCGGATCTCCACCACCGAACCCGCCACCCCACCCGGGGCGAGGATCTCAAAGGATGGGTTCGCAAGGACTGGCGCACCTTGAACGGATGCCTGTGCGGCCTGGACCGCCTGGCAGGTCGGGCAGGTCGGGCACTCCTGAGCGACCGAGCCGGACGTAGACCTTCAGCGCTTCACCGTAGGTCTGGATCGTGTGCGGCGAGCGGTTCATCTTCAGGTAATCGGCAATTTTCTCTTGGATATTCATTGTTCGACCTAATATAAATTATATCGAACATCAGAGGAAACCGTCAAGGGAATACCGGTTTCATCCTCCCTGCCCAATAAATTTTTCTCACGAACTGCAGCACCTGCGTAATTGTGGTTGGCCGGGTCAATCATGACCCAGGTGCTTCGGACCCCAATACACTTCCTCTATGCCTCATGGAAGCCAATGGTCGACTCCCCCGCTGTTTCTTCTCCTCCTGGATCATGCGACCAGGCCAAATCCCTGCCGCCGGAAGTGGTTGTCAAAGGCAAACACCTTTTCAATCCCGAGACGCCGCATGGTCTCAAAACTACTGCAGTCGACCAGGCTCAAGCTGCGAAGATTGGCAGCCAGCAGAGCGGCGGCGGCAAGGCGATGGTGTTCTGATGTGATCCAGTCGATCTGGATCAAAGGAATAATTTTCTGCAAATCGGTGATCGCACGGATCCCGAAATGGTGTTGAAGAAGTGCATAAGTCTCCACCAGGACATAGTTATTGCAAACTATGGCCTCTTGGCTCTCGATCAGCCTGGTCCAGACTTTTTGAGCCCGTGGATGATTGGCATCATCCTGATCGAAGATCGCATAGAAAGCAGATGTGTCAATGTAGATCATGGCTTGTAGCTCTCATTCAGATATTTGTCATGATGAGTTGACACATCCTTTTTTCCGGAGTGATACTTGCCCACCACGGAAAGTGCATTTCGCCTGGCTTCATCCAGGCTGGGTTCACCGGCCTCGTTGATCACCTTTTCCACCCCCTCCCGGACCAGATTCGCCAATGAACGTCTTCGCTTTAATGCCAGCTGCTTCAACTTGAGATACTGCTCTTCGGTCAGTTGAATTTGTGTTCTCACCATTTTCGCCTCCGATTACATTACATCATATTAATTAATCATTATATCATAGTCAATCTCCCGCTTTTCGATTGTCTATTAATCGATCAGCACAATGTAGAACTGACGTTCTGTATAATGTAAGTTATATCGAACATAATGGAAAACCGTCAAGGGAACACCTAATTCAAAATGTATTCCTGGTTAGCCAGAGTATGCTGATCCCCTGCTGATGCTGATTGCACCATTGGAGGAGTCGATATCGATCTCCTCGTGCGGGGAAGCGAAGAACAAGTCCGATTGCGTACTCGCCACTTACTTGAATCTTGCTCACAGAGTAAAGCGTGTGTTCTGGGAAGTGGTAACAGTATCACCAATTACGTTCCAGTAGTCAATTTCCTCGCAATGCTGGATGAAAGCATCCGGTTCAACCGCGTTGGTTAGAAGAGGGCCAGTTTGGCTGACTAAGCTGAATCTTTCTCTTCCGTCCACTCCCCGATCAATGGAATTGGATAGAGGCGATTAATTATCCGCAGCCATCGATATCAAATTGGATTGTGAAGTTAAATCACTTCCAAATCATCGGCTTTGAGTACCCGTTCGAATGAGATATGAGGTTCCGTCTGATACCAAAATGCCGTGGACGCGATATCGTCCTGCAACGGAACATACCTGGGTTTACCCTCAAGCGCCGAGCGCCAACCGAGTGCCTGAATCGTAACCCGGATATCCTTCTTAAAACGAATTGGGTCCATAACATGCCACCTATATAGGCCAAAACGCAGTTGGCTTTGGTAAAGCCCATCGGGTTTGATCACCTGCGGCAGACCCAGAAAAGGTGTCGTATAAAGCCCATATTCACCTCGTGGATGCTCAAAACCCCAAGCGCCACCGAAATAATCTTCTGTCCCCGTACCGCAGATGGTAGGCCAATCATTATCCCCATCTAGGTAAAATTTCACCTCCCCTTCGCCCCACCAGCCATTGTTATGTACACCCCAAGCTAGGTAGGTACCTACGTAGTGTCCCTGACCTTGAACACCCTCCAGTAAAGTGTGCACACTCTTATGTAGAAGCGGGTTGCTCCGTCTCCACTGTGCATGGAAATATGCACGATCTACGGGCACATCGGTCAGGGTGTAGTCAATCTGATAATAAAAACCCTTTACATCCTCTGGGCTCAAATTCTCGATAGTTATACGAGCATGCTGGCGAAAAGGTATGTCCCAGTAGCAATTGAAACCACCGGCTGGGTTCACGGCGACAGGCAGCGAATTGACATTGCAACGCACTCCCCATCCATTGCAGAAAAAATCACCAATTGGCACCTCGACAGAGGGAGTCTGTTCATTATCCCAATACATGCGTAGCACTAATCGTCTCCAAAATGTCGGATCGACTGTCATCCACATATGTTGAATGGCGCCAGGTCCCTCTATATCAGCCAGAGTGAAAATCTGATAGCCAGCTAAATTAACGCTGGGCGAGATTTTCCATCCTCGGCCTAGTTCCCGGGCTGGCACAGCCCCCGTACCCTCCGTAGCCGATCCACCTGCTCCCTTCTCTCCGCGCGGGTTCTCTGCACTGATCGATCGACTCTGGGCACCGGAGAGGCAAGATAGGTCGCCAAGATGCATACCCAAGCCATTGAAAGTATTTTCCATTGTTACCTCGGCAAGCTCTCGTTTACAAAGGATGACTACTCGATTATAACTTGCATGGTCATACCTGTTCGGGGCGTTCCTGCCTCCGCTGGTGGGCGGGATTCTGGCGGAAAAAAAGCATCGCCCTACCGTTCTTCACCATGATGGGCACCTCCCTGCTGGCTCTGGTGCTGTGCTTATTCCTGAAGGAAACCCTGACCAAAGAAGCCCTCCTACAGCCAACTCGGATGGCAAGACGATGGTTGGAGTGGTTGGAACATCCTTTTCCTGGCTGTTCGGATACCTGAACATGGCGGTCGGACCCGCTCTGGTAATCGCTTTCGCCATCGCCTTCCCCATCGGGTTCCTCGAGACACCGTTGCCCCTCCACATCGAGGACCTTGGGATGACTACCAGCCTGTCGGGCATCATTTTCTTCGCCGGGACCTTCGCCATCATCATTGCCCAGGTCATTTTTGTGGAACGACCGATGAAACGATTCGGCGAGTTGGTGGATATCGTCATCGGCATGGTGGCGGTGGTAATCTTCGATATGATCATCCCCTTCTCCAACGGGTTCTGGACGATCCTGGTGATCAATCTGGTGCTGTCGGTGACAACTTCCCAGATCCGTCCTGCAAACATCACCCTGGTCTCCAAGCATGCCCCTGCTGAGGAACAGGGACTCAGCCAGTCCGCTTACAATTTTTACACGTCCATCGGCAGGATTATCGGTCCCATTCTGGGTGGAATTCTATACGGCGCAATAGGCGCGAAGATTACGCTATTCATTGCAGCAGGATCTTTATACTGAGCATCATTTACACAGCTATTGAACTTTGAAAATTGAAAGTCATGTATTGCGGTAAATGTGCCATAATAGGCACATGCGCACAAAAAACGACAAACAAGCCTTAGAGAGTGTTTTATAAGTCAGGTAGCGACCAGTTTTAGCATGCGGCGCACGCTGGCGATGTAAGTCATGGTTTCACTAGATAAGACGGTATGTTCATAGTCGCGTGCCAACCGTCGATATCGACCCAGCCAACCAAAAGTCCGTTCGACCACCCAGCGCCGCGGCAGGACTTGAAATCCTTTTACATCGTCAGATCGCCGCACAATCTCCAGCGTCCAGCCGAATTGCTGGTGCACCTTATCGACGATTGGAGCATAGGCGCCATCCGCCCAAATCAGTTTCAAGCGACACCAGCGGTTATGCGGGTTGCGTTTGATGCGGGCGAACAATTCTTGTAAGGTCTGGTATCCACCGGTTCCATCCTGAATTCCTGCACTATGCACCACAACGACCAGCAAAAGCCCCAAAACATCCACCACAATGTGCCGTTTGCGCCCTGGCG